>JBEDUN010000001.1:0-4709 GCA_040414675.1 Nitrososphaeraceae archaeon
AGCTAGAAAATTCCCCAATATGGTGAAGGAGATCTTCCTAAAGGCAACTCTGTATAACATGTTCAATCGAATGACATGACCATCAATCAGATAAAGCAAAATCCTATTAAATCATGCAACAGAGCAATAATTAACAAAGTTAGTTACCATCAGCACCTCAATCCAATCATGCATATTATTGAAATTTCCAGCTAACGTCTTACTATTTGGGTTCGATGATTTACTTATAAAAATATGACTAACGAACTTAAGATGCACCGAATTTTGGTATTAGTATTTAAGTATTATTATTTTTGTTCTTACGAATTTTGCGCCAAGGAACTTCTTTTACTTCCCTTTTATCTAAAGTTTTGTTAACATGATCAATATTATATATCACACTTAACACTTTAGACACAAGAGTTTGGCATGATGAGGTGTTCTAGTTGCTTATCAGAGTTTGAATAATGACACTAAAATTCTCTTTTCAACATGCTATTTGCAAATTGGTTGAAGGCTGATATAAAGAACAAAAACTCTGACAATAAACATTTGCGCAAAATAAATGTTCCTTTAGAAGTATTTCATATTGTAGATTGTCGTTGATTGTTTGACTGTTAAATTGAATAATTGATTGCGACGTACAAAAATATTACCATTATCTCATTAGATATTCTGGATCATGCGAATTTGTCTTTATATTAAATCAGCTTGCCGAGAATTAGGTCATCATGTTTATAGTATAAGGAAGGAGATTACCACTTACCAGAGAAGTTTGCATAGTATAATCATGTGGGGCAGCGGAGCCAGCTATGATTTGTATATATGTCGATGGAGCTGGTTATTTGCTAAGCAGTTTGTGTCGTGGTTTAATATTTAATCAAACTCGCAATTGTTAGATGTTGGATGTGGGACAGAAACCATCACCGGAACTGTCCTTGAAACTTCTGCGCCGCGAACAGTTCTAGGAATTGATTCTTCTAAAGAATATATTGAGTTTGCTAGTAAGCAGATTCAAAACTCGAAGGCAACATTTTCCTTAGGAGATGCACTAGTACTTCCAGTTAAGTCATCCATATATGATGCAGTTGTTTCTTGAATTGTGCTCAACTTTGTTCCCCAAACCTATTCAAATGCTAAGGTAGATGATCCGAGCTGTCCGCGCAGGCGAAACCAAACCAAGAAGAAGGTAGATGATATAGAACAGCAGATTGCGGTTTTATAGACTACAATATAATATACATAACAGCAAGCTGATCCATATTCAACAAGCTCAATTGTCATATGTGAGAAGTGTTATAGTAGAGGACTAACAATAGTCGTTCTTGAAAGTTTAAAGAATTAGTTTACCATGTTAGTTCTGCCGTCGTACTGGCTGGCTGGTGGTACAGTCTGCGGTAACTGTGGTGTACGGAATTACCCGGTTGGTTGGTATGAAATACTTACCAACCGGATTATCCTAGCCTACCCCATTGTTGGCTGACTAGTCTCCCTTAATCGATAGTAGTTAATAATCATAAGTATAAACTGCATTGCTTTTACTTCTATTAGGTTGTCTTCAAGTAGTTGCATGTTATATTTAGGAGGGTCGACATGTTTCTCTTTCTTTATGACTTGCCTATAGATCATATTCTTGACTGCCCATACAGTCAATTCTTTTTCTTTTTGCTTCGACATTCATAGCATTCTATCAGTATAGTTACAATAAGGTTGTAGAACTGTAGATAGTCTGATCCTAGTATTACTACAAATTTGTAGCGAACTTATCATATTTCATATTGACTTGCGCACGTATAATAAGCATATTAAAATTTAAGTGCTAGATAGCGTCTATGAACCAGTTACTCCATTTTTGGAACAAATTACATCCTCAATAGGTAATTCTTAATATCATATTATTTCCAGATTTGCTTTATTCATAGATATTAACATGTTGGTTAATACACTATGCCCATCACAATCGATGACTTTTTCAGAGATGTTCTTGACACCCTCACCAAAAGCACTTTAGAGTTACCTTCATGACGTAAGTTAAGGGTTTCAAGTAATATACAAATATCGCAATATTGTTACTGCATTTGTTGGGAAATTCACTATAACAATAATAATGCTATCTTGGGCATCTTCAAATTTTACAGATCTCTTCGACTAAATTGTGACTTCTGAAATCTCACTTTTACCTAACTGTAAAGATAATGCAGTCGCAAGTTTATCATAGATATCCTGTTCTACAGATGACTTTGCATTGTTCTCGTGGCCATGCCCACGTCATGTAATGATATGAAGAATGAATTGTTTTATTAGCTGGCTCTTATTCATATAATCAAGCCCTATCTATCTACCATCTGCTAGTTGTTAGTCTGCATTCTTAATTTTTTTGAATATTTGTGTTTCTGAATTTCACTTATGGAATTTCACAAACAGGAACACATATATTGTATTTTTCTTAATGGAATTAAGAAAATAGTATTTTGAATATAGGTATATACGCTACATGATAAAATTTCCTATACTTCATTTTACGAACATGAAATTAGCAATATACATAGTCGTGACGCTATGCTTAGTCAACATTGCCACAACAACTGTAATGAATCCTATGATGTTAGGATTTGCACAAGGTAGACAGAATCAGACTCATAATCTAATTACGAACAATAACAATACTCCCCTCATATCACTATTGGCTAACAATTTAGCGAACCGACTCAACAAATCAGCTGCAATATTACAAATAACAAGCAACTTACCGGAAGTAAAAAATCATACATATGCATCATTTCTCAATCGGTCATTGCATGGAATACCTGCAAATGTAGATATTCAAAAAAGAAATGTAGCACGAGATATTCTGTCAGCAGACAAGGATTTCGGAGTCATCTTTTTTCTTATGCCTAATGGTTTAGTGTATATGGAAGAACCATATTCCCGTCAGCACAACCTCACCACAAGCAACCTTGGTTTTAGAGACTTTTACAAAGGAGTTGTTAGCACACATAGAACATATCTTGGCGACGTTGTTATTTCTGCTTCTTCACACCGTCCACAAACCAATATTGCAGTTCCGATCTACTCTACTGAAAATACTAGCAGACCGTCTCTTCTGGGCATTTGGGCTGGTGGTTTAAACTTACCAGTTTTTAACAAATTGCTGCAATCACTTAAACTTGCCAATAATGAGTATATTGTTTTAGTTGATCATCATGGTCAAAAGATAGCCGATTCAGATAAATACCAAGCATTAAATTCAAATCAATCTTTTGCTAGTTTTCAGAGTTTCAAAAATGCCATAGCTGGAAAGGCTGGTTCCATCGTGGAAGCAATTAACGACACCAAAGTACTAGTATCATATCATTCAGTAAATGCTATTCAGACAAAGTGGGCCATCCTTGATATTCTACCGTTATGAAACCATTACTTTTGATTCAAGTTGATGGGTGAATGAATATGCAGATTGACCATTGCGTTTCGGAATAGTAGAATACTTGAAAATAGGCCATATTTCATACTCTTCCATACAATCATATAGAAGGCACTGAGAATTGTCAGTATCTATAATAAAATAGTATCACAATACGAGGAAAAATATTTACATTAATCAATCATACCTATTGTTTAGCTCAAGATTATTATGTAGATTGCGGGAATTCTATTTTATCAGAATTATCAAAATGCCACGACAGTCAATACTACAATGTGATGTCATAATTATTGGAGGAGCATCTGCTGGTCTATCTCTCATTTGATCTTATGAGAGCTTCTTACTGGCTCAGGTTTCAGTTGGAGCTAAATGTCAAAAAATATTTGGTTATTAAAAAGTAATTTAAGAAATCGTACTCTGATACTCATTTCAATTCGATTTTGAGGATAAAATCAAAAAGAAGGAAGGATGAGTGAGACGAGTAACAACTTTATTACACTAGAGTACCAATTAGATTAGATCATATTTAGCATGACAAGAATAAGCATAGCAACAATAATTTTAGAAATCTATTTTATCCAAGGTCTTAATTCTAATGAGAGTTTCTTTAAACTTATCTAAATTATATGATCATATGAGGAAAGACATTATATGAAAAACCCTTTCAAGAGATCAAATAATAGTACTAAACGAACCCCCGAAGGGGAGCCTCTTGAAAATGTGGGATCAGGTTCGGTTTTTGGGGCTAAAAAATTATTAATTGTTGCAGCTGTCACCACATTTATCATTATTGTTATAGTGATCTCTGAATCAGTAGTGATAGTGCAAGCAGGACATAGAGGCGTTGTATTGTACGTAGGTGCTGTAGAAAACAGAGTCTTGGGGGAGGGCGTACACTTCATAATACCATTTGCAGAACAAGTAGTTCCAATGGAAGTTCGTACTTTGAAATATCAGGCCGAAGCATCTGCTGCATCTAACGATTTACAACAAGTAGAAACTGTGATAGCATTGAATTACCATTTGAATCCATCTGACGTAAATCAGGTTTACCAGCAATTGGGTCCAGACTATGCAGATAGGGTAATAGCACCTACAATACAAGAATCAGTTAAAGCAAGTGTGGCAAAATATGACGCTGAAGAGTTAATTACAAAAAGGGAGATCGTTAAGAGTGTAATTGCAAACGCAATAAGAAACTCCTTGTCTGCAAAAGATATGATAGTAGAGACTATATTTATTACTGATTTTAGGTTCTCGCCAGCGTTCTCAAGCCAGGTCGAAGATAAAGTGGTGGCTTATCAAAAGT
>JBEDUN010000002.1:0-9919 GCA_040414675.1 Nitrososphaeraceae archaeon
AATGGAATGGACAGATGCCCTATTCTTTAGGTGGACAAGGAGCAATCCCATTCTTCCAATTACCACAATCCCAACCATCTCGAGCATCAGTATCTGGTTCACAACAACCACAAAATCAGACCAAATAAATGTGAATGACTGGATGCAATACTGAAATCAGTCACAACTTCGATATTGGAAAATATTGTTTCATGTAATGGCGTTTGTTAATCTGACTCTGCATCCCATCACCACAAGCTGCTGTAGCTAATGACATTTTAGGTAGTCTTAACCATAACTAGTAGCATCCCGACAAAGGTAGCAAGTCTATGTTGGCAAGCTCACGTGCGCTTATGTGTAATAATTCTAGAGACGTGCCGACTAGCTAACATGATTTGAGCTTCAATTGGGAAGAGATCCTGTTTTCTAACAACTTTTATGATTCCGTTGTCACAAAGGATCTCGAGCAAAACAAAAACACTTGTCTTCAGTCCTATTTTTTAAATTTCTTATCTACTGCATATACACAATGCAGATTTAGAATCTAGAAGTAATACGACAAGTTGGAGTGGGCAGGAATATTGTGAAATGGATGATTATATAAGATTGCTAACATATAGCCACAAAAGACTAATACTATTCCAGTATGAGACAAAAATAATACATTATAATAAATTATTGCTATAGATTATCTAATTTGTTTCTTTTGCATTATATTTGAAATCTTTGACTAGTGTAGTGTTTATTTTTGTTGTATCACAGCGTAAACCCTGTCCTTATATGCCCGTTATGAGTACTAATAATGTATGAATACAATGACGAAAGCATGGCAAAAGCGAGATAAAGGTCTCACTGCTAGGATGATATTGTGTTTCTTTATTTTGGCATTGCTTTATGCTGTGTTCATAGGTGTTTTAGCGTATGTTGGAGTTGGTTTTATACCAATTATTATAGTAGCATCTGCTATGATTATAGCTCAATGGTACTTCTCAGATAAGATAGTACTTTGGAGTTCTGGAGCAAAGGTGGTGAGCCAAGATCAATTTCCAAAACTTCACGAACTAATTGAAAGAATAGTTGCTAGAACCAATTTGCCTAAACCGAAGATAGCTGTAATTAACACTAATCTGCCTAATGCCTTCGCAACCGGTAAAGGACAAAAAAGCTCGATAGTGGCAGTAACTACTGGTCTTTTAGATCTATTGGACACCGAAGAACTCGAGGGCGTATTAGCCCATGAACTTACTCACATACGAAATAGAGACGTTCTTATTCTAACTCTAGCTAGCATCTTCTCGACTGTCGCGGCCTATCTAATGCAATTTGGTTTCTATGGCGGATTATATGGTGGAGGAATGGGTAGTGGTTATGGCAGTAGAGATGATCGAAACAATGGCAGTGCATTTATAATCATGCTGCTAGTGGCAGCGCTCACTTGGATAATCAGCTTTCTTATTATCAGAGCGATTTCCAGATACAGAGAATATTCTGCAGATAGGGGTTCCGCACAGATGACTGGAAAGCCTTCAAAATTGGCAAATGCATTAGTTAAAATTAGTGGCGAGATGTCCAGGGCCCCCAAGAAAGACTTACGACAAGTAGAAGGATTGAACGCCTTTTTTATCGTTCCAGCTATTTCGGGCAGTTCTATAACAAATCTTTTCTCTACTCATCCACCGGTAAACAAGAGAATCCAAAAATTGCTGGAAATGGAAGCTGCGATGAGCTAATTAATTAGTTCTGCCATTATCGGATGTAATTCAGACTCTAAATCAATCTTTTACTATGCCTTCGCCTCTAAATAGACTCTTTGCGTCATGAATGGATATGTCGTTATTGGGCATTAATATATCTGATTTGATTATCTCGGTATCCTCCAATTCCTTACCATCCTTTGAAACTAACGAATGCATTTCTTTAAGTTTCTTTTTAAATGCCTTCTCCTGTACTATAATTCCCTTTACAATATCGACTATAGAATTGTCAAGAGCATTTATTCGCTTAGCAGTTCTTCGATTAATTCTAAACTGACCCTTTCCCATTATTCTTACGATTATCTGATTTTGATTTCGAGATTTGCTATTCCTGATGGATAATTCCAAATTATTATTGCTCTTTCTATTTTGACTTAATCTAGATGAGCCATGCGCTTTACCTAATTTTCCGCGTGTTTTTGAAATCTTCTTGACACGAACATTGTTGCGTGCTATTTTATTTTTAGCCAACAAAAATAACCCCCAATCTGTTCTTCTTTTTTCCATTTATTTCCTGATGTGCTTTATATATAGTCGTTGTTCCGGGCAGAATCCCGTGAATTTTATTTGATACACTTTCTACAAAGTTCAGTATATTTTGTTGTTGGATCTGCATCTTTGCTATTGTTGAGATCTTATATTCGCATGTTTATAATCTTATGTAGTAGTAATAATACTGAGAACATGGTATTATTAGAAGACATGCCATACTTTACTCATATAAAATCAAGTCAACATTTTGAATACTTAAGTGACATCGAAGCTCACTTAGTAAATGAAAGTTTCAGACGCAAATATGTTCCTAATGCATTTATGATCAATTCAAAGGTCTTATTAGATTTGCATCTTACTGTATGTTTATATGAATATGGCTGGAATAAGGTTTATGAGATTCTTCGGAGCAGTGGCAGATTAGTCGCTTATGGAGACACATAGATTACAGAGCTTCGAGACTGGCTGATGATGTTTACCATGGATCCGATTCACGACAAGAGAATACTTATTTATGTTGTATAGCATATACAAAACGCTAAAAAAGACTAAAGCAAGATTGGTTTCACGAAGATTTGATTTTGTTTTTAAATTTATTAAAACAAGAAAAGATCAAACCTATCATTACGTCTAAAACGCCTCTGAATGAGACTGCTCGGGGTCAATCACTGGTAGGAAGTTCAGTCGAAGGTAGGCCTGTCTTGATTTGTTACGATTGATAAGCTAGCAAAATTGGTGTATTGTTAAGCGTGTTAGTTCTTAATAATGCATAGCAGAAAATTGGCAAATTATATTTGTATGCAAATAAGGGCATCATAAAGTAACTATTCATACATTTTCCGAGCCGTTATTCGAGCTTTCTCTCTCCACATTTCCTCAGTACAAATATCGGCTATGTGGTCTTGGTATGAACTCCCAATATCGGGACTAGAAGCTGGTACATAAAGTCCTGATTGCCTTCCTGTTAGATAGTCAATATATTTAACCATGGTAGATTGGCCCTTATGCAAATTGTGTATATGACGTTTGACACTGCTTTTCCTAGATGACCACATACCGCAAGTCGTACACACCCAATTAGGCTTCAAAACCCTTTCTCCATGCTGTGCAACACTGTGCAACACTGTGCAACACTGTGCATACTAGCATTGTTAGTCCATGTTTCTTATTTAAGCTTTGCAGTATAATTTGATTCGTTATTGAGTATTTGAATAGTGTTTTTTCATATTAATTCAACAATTTGTTTAGAAAGCTTAAACCGATGATGATTTGCATATGCATTTGAATATTATTTCAAGCAGGATTGCATAAGCTAATAATTATGCATTCTGCACAGATGTAGGTAATTTAGATCCAAATATGTCAATAATGACACTCAAATTACTCTACATAAAACAAAACCAAAGATATCATCTGTAAGACCAGACCTATTGACAAAGATAGGTGTAGGCATACTTCTAAATCCCAGGAAAGCCCAGCATTAAATGAACGTACAAAATAAAATTTCATGTAGAATGAGCGTACTTTATATAGAAATGACAGATTATCTTCTCTATCGAACTTCGAAACCGGAAATTGCTTTAGTAAGAGCTTCTATAACTGATGAGAAAGGTAATTTGTCATTGCAGGACGAAGAAACACTAGGTACTATTTTTAGTATCCGCACGAATCTGTCAAGTCAAGGCCATGTCCGGGTACGGTAATTGTTCAGATTAGATGGATAACAAAACCCGGCACTTTGAATCCAAGCGATATAGATGTTGTTCTCTATAAACATACCAAACTCGTCTTCTCCTCCTTTTGTTTTAACTGATGGTGGTGCTGATGATGTTCTTTTATCGGCTTGAGTATGAGCTGGTCATATGTCTGGCATATCCTACTGAGTCTTGATCTCGTCTCGCGTCTTTGTTTCTAGTAGGAATGATCTTTGCCATTTTACCGACCTCTCGTCTCTCATTCTCCTCGATACTATAATACTGTATGAAACCGCATAATGACTTGGTCTACACTGTAATGCTGAGATCGTCTGTTTGTCTGTTGTTTGGTACGACTCGTGGACTAGTAGGAATTATATAGTTTCATATATTTATTTAAGGAAATATATTGATATTTGTTTCTCTCACGTAATTTTTTCATACCATTCATAACTTCATTAATGAGGAGTTTGATGTTTAGGACAAATTTTATAAGCCTATATGGTGAGATTGATTAGGAACTTAACTAAAGTATGGTGTCGACTATATTCATTCAATTGATTCATGCCAATGATCAGTGAGATAAATAAATTTGGGATATTGACAAGGTCTTCTACACTATCTTCTATCACGACTAATTGCTACATCTATTAGATTTGATTTATTAACGTCTATTGTAAATAATGTGAAGATTCTGCTACTTATGTATCAGTAGGATGAGAAAGTATCATCACTTCTACCATTGCTACTATTAAGTTTGTTACTACTACTATTAAAGTACTGCTTATTGAATGATAAAGACGAGGGTATGTCTGGAATTCTATTTGTACTATTCTCTCCAACTATTGCAGAAGCTTCTTCTAATATCTTATCTATTTCCTCACTACTATCAGAATAAGACGCAGCACTTTCTAGTACATTAGTGGGTGTTGCTATAGTACCATTCAATAATTCACCTAATGTATTTGAGATTTCATTTAGGGATTGATCCGCGTTTGGAATTACTTCAGATAAACCCCCCTTTAATGTCTTAATGGTAGATGTTGCTGGACCTAAAGTGAACATTACATCGCCTAATTCAGTTACTGTTTCTAGTCTAATCTTTACCTGTTCAGTTGTCATTCTAGTAGAATCGACAACTTTATTTATTCTTCGAATTTGAGATAGCTCACTAGATAGAGATCTGGCTTGTTGCATGTTATGATTTTGTAGCGCCTCTGTGACATTGTTAAATACACGATTATCCTTTTCTTTAAGCTTGTTTGATGTGTTATCCATTTTTGATATCTGCATCTCTAATTTTCTCTGTGTTTTTTCAAGACGAGTTCTCAGAGGTTCAGAGGTTCTTATGTTATCCAATAACTTCTCCTTGATTCCTTCTCCTTCTCTATGTAGTGTGTTCTTGCTCTTTTTGTCCGACCAATTTGAATAGAACGATGGCAAGGTAATACTACATTAACTAATTCAGAATTATTAATCTCATAGTATATTAAGAAAATTTGTTTACAAGCTTAACATATACTATCTTGGAAATTTCTTACAAGAACAGGAGTCTCAAGTTATATGACAATTTACATATAAAGAGCCATTTTGATTTTATTCACTATATTTTTGCTTTTGTTATAGTCAAGTTGAATATCATATTTTTGGACCTCAAATGTGAAGTCGATGATGGGAACTGACTTGTCAAGGCTAATTATTTCTGCAATTATAAGTTTGTTGTGCGAATAATAATTTCAAATCAAGTGCTACATTCTATATCCTATAGTCTAATATGTAACCTATATGGTCAAGACTATTTATAATATTTTTTAACCTATGTGTGTTAAATGTGTCAATGGACTACAAAAAAATAGATTACAAAAAACTATATGAAGATATTATTGATATTGATCCAAAGATCCGACTAGTAACTGTATGTGATTCAAATGGGAGAGTGATGTATTCTGAACATAATCAAGGAGTAAAAAATTTATTAACTACAGAAGAAAGTAAACAATCCCTTGAACTAGCAGTAAATTCCTGGAAGTTACGTAGTGACCTTGAACCAAAAATTGGAAAGGGAAAATATGTTCTAGCGGAATATGAAAAGATTAAGCGTATAACTATGCCAGTACCTGGAGATTCTGACAACCATCTTCTGTATATTACCACAGAGGTAGAGGCTGATCATTCGAGAATTATTCGTATGATAGGTCATGTATCATTACGAAAATTGCTGTTATAATAATACTAACAGCAATTGCAACAACAACAATAATAGCGGATATGATTGATATAATCACAGATTTTTTCAAATTTATAGGTCGTTTAACATAAGAATCGGTCCACTTATTTTTATCACGTATTTAGTAAACAAATTGGCTATCTTCTTAACAGCAGCAAGGTATAGAGAGATTTTTAATCCTGTACCTCAGATTGTAGTAGTTATTCGGTTATCCACTATGCACTCGCATAATTTCAAGCTCGATTTTATACCGAGACTCGGACAGATCTAAATAATGTCACTGTAGTAATTGCTATGATACTTGAAAGTAAAAGTGAAGTATGGACTAGCCAGGTCAAATTGTAATATGTTCCTCACAATTCAAAATGTCACGATAATCAATTCTCCTGGATTTAGACTTTGGACTGCCTCACGAATAGATGACCTTATCACATTTCATACTATGAATATTAAGAAGTGACAGTACAAGAATTTACAATGAGAAGACCCTCTCTGAATTCCAATTTAGAATTAGTAGTCAACGCCCATGTAAATACGTCTGAATCTCCAATTAAGGTAATTAATGCAGTTGCTAATATCATTTCTCGTTGTTCGCCTGAAATAAAGTACGGTAATCAAGTTGTTGGCAAATCTGTTAACATTATATCCTTAGATATAATATATGAACAAATTCGATCCAGATCAGCTCAGAATGTTTTAAGACGAATACTCCTTGGAAACCGTAAGAAAAATACCACTTGGTTTTTTCTAAATAAGCAAGCAGCTAGTGTGGGTGTGGTGGCAATTATTGAAAACGAACAGGAATCTCCACTAGGGCCAATACGAATAACTCTGAATTGTGAAGATCTAGACACTCTTATTAGTTGGTTGGTTGAATGATTGACAAGTACATTAATGTCCTCCACTTCATAATATTTGTGGATATTGCTGCAACTAGAGCATCATATATGATATTTACTTCTGATAATTTATGACATCCTGGAATATCTATTAACATACTATAATTGCTTTATGCCGCATTTGATTTTTCCGATGTCCTTATTCTTTAACATACATTTTCAGAATATTGTTACCATCAATAATAATACTTATTATGTAATATTATGCTCTTAAATTTCAATTTTTCGAATTAATTAATTCTATATTGGTCCAAAATTTGAAAATTGGACATTTTGAGGTAATTGATTGTTTATCTGGTAAAGTATGAATAATGACTATTGAGAATAGTGATCAAAATCAAATATATTATCAATTGAATCCATATTCCATGTTTGAATGACAATATCAAAGAAGGTAAGACTTGATATAGAAATTGAGATTGACATGCCACTCGACATAATTGAAGACAAAGATCGGTTTAAGGCTATAGAAACTGGACTAGTAAGAAGCATTTCAAAAGGTCTATACGAACAGGGGGTTTCATTTAATATAGGTAAAGTAAAATTCGAACCTTGATTACTCAAAATGGTTCATCTCTGAACTTTCATTGATTTAAGCCATAGTGTGCAATAATATGAAGGAAATCTTTCCCACTATTCATGTAAACTCCTTTTAATGATAACTATATCATTGATTATCGATCATAATGATAATAATAACAAATTATTAGTATGAAATACTAATAGATACAAATCGAATTTTCTCCTATCAACCATAAATTGATATCTGATCTATTCAAAAGGAACGATACTATTTCAGTCTAGCAAGTAAACTGATAGATGAGATATAGGCAAGATCATTATTCCTCATAGATTATAGATAATAAAATTGATGGCGTTACAATTGATTTGCCAAAGGCCGTTATGCTGGTCTCGAACACATATCAATAGGGCCTTGATATCTCAGAAATTCATGATCCCGCGATATGTTTTGGATACATATACCATTCCAGATGTCATTCGAATAAAATATCTTCCTCTTCTCTATTAAGGGGAAATAAGATTGTCTAAAATGTTAAATAGAAGCCCACTTATCTAACTAATATTTGTCACACTATATATTACTCATAAAGTGGACCGAACAAGGAATTAACAAGATCCAGGAATCTTCAAATCGTTACAATTCCTTTAAAGCATCAGTTGAAAAAACAGGTGGAAAATTGATTGGAGCTTACTATACTTTTGGTGAATACGATGTGGTTATTATTATAGAGGCTCCAAATGATGAAATAGTAATGTCTCTAATGCTAAAAGTTGGCTCAGCTGGGAATGTAAGAACCAAAACATTGAAAGCATTTGCTGCTGAGGATGCATGGAAAATTATTAAAAACCTTCCATAATCCTTTTTTCTCTAATGGAAAATTGAAGAATAAAAACTGGCCAAGCAAAGCTAATTCGTAGTTAACAGACGTTGTCAATATCTGGCATATTGACAATATCTTGTAGTATAAATGATCTATTGATTTAATCTTGGCCAAGAATACATATTCGGAAAAAAGCAATTATACCAATTCTGTGTTAGTCTAATGGCATTTATCGATAGTTTACTATACGCATCCAAATAGCTCATAATGCTCGTCTGCCAAAGATTTACAGCTGAGAGAAATGGATTTGTGTACAGTTCATGATTATTATTATTAGTGGATTTTGACTCACTTAAATCAGTTGCATTTATTACTACTTCAACAGTTTTCTCCACAGCTTCAGCGACTGATTTTGTAACAATTGCGTCCGAGTCAACTTCATTTTGTATGTTAGTGTGAGTATCATCTTTTGTAAGTACTTCTTGTGGTCTGGATGGTGGTGCTGATATCGATTGTAGTTTATCAGTATGGCGCTTATTACTTACAACGGGTTCTTGTGAAATAGATTTATCCTTTGATTTTATCGCATTATTTTCCTGTCGTTTTGTATCTTTGGCACTAGTCTTTTTACCTATATTCGAATCTTCATTTACAGGTTCAGTACTTGATTCCCCAGATTCGATGTAGTCTTTATTTATGGCCATGTAACTATCTAGGGTGTATATTCCGCATCAAATATTTATCAATTTGGTGCATATTTCAATCTATTAAAATAGAACTTACACGATTGATTTCTATGTTAGATAAAACTATATTAATTATTAGCCAATCAACATAGATAGCCTAAAGTCTTAATGACCATTACTTCTTTTATAACAGCAACAGATTTGCCAGAATTCAATTATATTTTGCACAAATCTTAGTATAAAAAATGGAGCGCTAGAAGATGGTAACGGACAGCGAAGACAGATCTCTCTTCATTCTTTTTAAACGCTTTGTAAAGACTACTATATCTGACTTAGGTTATGCGGATTACTCTGAGTATTTTATAGGGCATTCTGGTTCCACATACTGGCGCAAGAAGGATTCAGAAAAAGCTGAAATATTCCGTAAGATTGAACCATATCTGACATTTCTAAACGTTCATCAACTAGAATGACAAGGTGCAGATATACAGACTAAGGTAGATGAATTAGAACAACTGAATCAATCAATGAGAGATCGAGATAAAATGAAAGATGATGCTATAGCACACTTGTCGGATCAACTTATTGCCATAACATCAAGACTACAAGAGCTTGAGAGAAAACAACAACCGTATATATCATAATCTAGTTAATATTTCAGGCTGATCATTAGAATGAAAGTGATCGAGCAATGACTTTATTCAATGAATACATAGCGAATAATAATATTCTGACTAAAGACGGTATAGCAAACTATTATGGGAAGATACTATCATCCGAAGAAGCAAATCAGTACTTTGACTTGTTAATGCAAAACATACAATGGGAAAGTGACGACCTTGTCT
>JBEDUN010000003.1:0-9071 GCA_040414675.1 Nitrososphaeraceae archaeon
ACCTGAATGGTTCCAAGCTAGCGACCGGCCGGTCCTGAGATAAAGAATAGATATACCAACCCGCTTTCTTTACAGCGTTAAACCTATCGTCTTCAGGTCTGTAATACTTGACATCGTTGTAATTTACTGCCTTTTCAAACTCATTACAGTTACAATAGTCTGGATTCATGATTTTCTATATTGACTCCTAAATGATAAGGTGGCTTACCAAACTAGCTCAGTTGTAGTCGATTTACTGTCTAGTTTGACAAACAACCGAAATGTCGCGATACAACTATAGATTGGTTAACATTCTATTTAGAAGTAATAGAAGCCTATTCATTCTGTCTTGAAAGGCCGATTGCTAGTCTGGTTATTGGTAGAGAGCAAAAACGTCAGTCCAGCAAATGCAGCCTTGTATTGTAGCGTCGGTGGTTTGCTTCGTCCGTCCATCCATCAGTCCGTACGCAGTCTATACACTAATCAACAAATATTTAGAAATAGCTGTGGTAGGATTCCGAAAGCTTCCTATATTTTAGCAGCTGCAGTCAATCAATCCGAATAAGCTGATACTTCAGAGAAAGCTATCACTCTCCTTTTCCACTGACAATACTTAAAAGGCTCTAGGCAAGCAATATGATACTAGTAACCCATAGAATAGCTATACTGTGTTTGTTTATGCCTTTATCTTTATCTTTTACCTGACCTGTTAAAGCAGTTATTAAAATCAATGCTGCAGCAATTATAGTAACCACGATTATGTCTAGGACCATATCGTTCATTAGTTCCATACTATTAACTCACTCACTTACCTCCTGATGGAATAAGACCCTTTACTATTGACGTGTTGTTATTAAAAGATAAGGTAAGGTTGTTTTGCCAGACTGCTTGTAAGCCAACGAGTCCAGCAAGAAAATAACCCTGAGGCATTAGGACACTTGCGCAGGTCACATATAGTGAGAAATAAACTATTTAGAGGCAGCAGGGACTATATAGGACGACAATTCCCAATTTAAGGCAATTTGTTTAGGTAAGGCTGCCTGCTGCACTCATCTAGTTGTACTTGAGCTATTAATTGCTAAAAAGGTTATTAATCACCTATTATTGTAAATTTAAATAAACAGGGTAGGCGAGATAAGAATTGTCGACAAAAGAGGAAGCGATAATTTTAAGGATTAAACATCTACTCTATTCATCGAGAGAACCAGATATTCAAATTGGTGCTATTGATGCGCTAGCAGGATTTGGAAAACCTGCCATTAGCGCGATTAACGAAATTATAAAGAACCCTAGTATAAGCAGCGAAGTTAAGAAACATGGATTAAGGGCTATTGAAGATATCGAAAAGAAAGACAATTCCATAGCTTGACGCATTCGATTCGCTTTGGCTAGAGTGTGACCAGGTTTGAGAGGATTAGTACAGGTAGCTTTGGAAGTAATCGCATGGTAAAACCATCCGAAGGTCTGGCTAATCAAGAACAACAACAAATAATAGTCAAACAAGGTAATAACTATAAAATGCAGCAGCATCTACTAGACCAGTTGGCATTACTTCAAGAGATGAGAAGGAAGCTTGACACGTTGATAGCTGAGACTCAGCAAATGCTAAAACAAGAATCAGTAGTGTTATGATGATGTTGCATGATGGAATATAATCGGTATTACTTTCGAGTGTCAGGAACGTTTGAGTCCACAACTTTAGAAAATGCTAAAGACCATGTTGAAAGGAACGTTATTACTATGGATGATGTTGATATTACTAGCTTGACCGTGGAAGATATAGGAAACTAACTAACCAAGTAACTAGTTCAAACGTTGGTGGATAACATAACAACAGATAAAAGTAAACGCGAATACTGCCAGCTTCATAACATATTTTATTCTAGTGAGGACGGCTGTTTCGTTTGTGCCCAAGAGGCCGAGCGAAGGAGCAAGTAGGTAATGTTTTTACTTGAGACTAGTTAATAATAGGAATAATCGCAAATGACCTCAGTAGTAGAATCAGCGGAAATCGAATCCAAAGATTATATCTATGAATGCCAGGGCTGTAGGCGGCGATTTGTAACATCGGTGGCAGCAGAAAGACATCTGCTTAGTAATCATAGCGAAGATAAAACTATCGGCTACGTGAAGAAGAGATTGGCTGACCTATGAATGAATAAGGGCTAATCTAACCTAGAATATTTTTAATCCTCTTTCGCTACTTTTTTCCCGCATCATACTATAGGCAATAGCCTGGCCTCAAGCCGCTACCACAACCAGCAAAAATAGCAGCTAGGGCACAGGCTTTCACCTTATGACTGCGTGCGTTCTATTCAACGTCTATTTTGAAGGCAGGTATCATGTGGGCATATGTATGCGTCGTTTTGTTTTAGCCTCTGCAGCCGGCTTGTTTGTCAGGTCGGCAAGACCTGCCGGCTACAGGGTAATAACGCTACCAAATTAAACTACATAAAACATAATGTTAAAAAATTTGATAAAAAAATTTTACATTTTGAGCTCACTTCGTTGCTGTCCGGTGTATCGTTGGTATATTCTGTTGTCCTGGGGATAACGCTAGGATGGATTATGAAGACTAACATTATCCCCCGAGACAACAGTTAGTTCCATATGTCACCTGGCCTTTCTGCGTTAGTGCTAAAATGGATTTTATTCTTTATAAAATGATCAATTAACCCGCTGGTAGGGACTCAATCCCCACTATAGACTTAGAGGATCAAGTATGAAACAGGTAATCAACCTGCCTACCAGCATTTTAATTCATATGCAATATTCCTTTAAGAAACTTATGACTGCAAAAAATTGTAACATTGAACGGCCGTAAGGATTCTGACCCTCTCTGAACGAAAGCATGCATGAAGGATTATAGACAGGGCCGGAATCCAGAATGGTTTTTACGGCCGTAGTTTGAACGCCTTTCTGCACGTCAATACAGAAGGGACTTTATTCTTTATAAAAGCTCAAGATTCACGCCTAAGTAGACTATCATAAGGGATAGTGTCAGCTAGTAGTGGTCATTGTATGCCAAACATTATTCCAGTATGACAGATATTTGCAAATTGTTAGCCAGTACATACAGGACTTTGAGTGTTAAAAAGGTTCAATTAACTGACTGACCGGAAGGGGCTTTTAAACTGCTGGTAGGAGAGTCAATTCCCACTATCGACTGCAAGAGGATTGAGCATGACCAGGGCTCGAATACCATTATAGTACTGTATAGTGCACCCTGTGTTTCCATATGTGCTTGCTTTCTTGTTTGTTTGTTTTTGGAACGAAGCACGTACGCCATTAGCTGGACGCGCGCGCAAAACTCACTACGTTAGGAATTATTTTAATTTTACGCGGCATAGATGATGAAAAGGGCTGATAGTGGTAGGAATCATACGACGACGACGAAATTTAAGCCATATACTACCAGTTTCAAGAATACCAAAACCAAAATCAAAAGGTGGTGAATTGCTGTCATCTGTCCCCCCACAAGCAAACACCACCATATACTTGCCTTGTTTGTGGAACGAACTTGGCGAGTGCAGATACCTATACCAGCCGATATTTATTTTTTATTTTTATTTTTTAATCTTTAGAGAATTTTTTCTAAAAAAGGTGGTAGGTAAGTTGCTGTCACCACCACAGTAAACCCAGCAACGCTATCCCATTACCACCACATTTCTTTTGTCTGATATTAGAGTCGCTATTCGAGAGAGCCATACTAGCGACATTTGATATTTTACTGACTTTGAAGATAAGTGTTGTAGGTACAATGTACTACTTTGTCAGACATTTTTAGACGGTGTGACATACATTCATAGCTCCGAGGTTTCAGCAACGTCGAGGCAGCAGTAATACCATTTTTTATAGTTATAATATACAACATAGTAATATACCGTAAAGTACGGTACAAACAGCAGACGAAACGAAGGTAAAATTATTCCGACTTCACTTGTTCGGCCTAACTAGAAGGTTTTATTTTACTTCAAGTTACTTCATAGAATTGAACAAAAAAGGATATCTAGAGTACATTAAGGCACGTGACATCCAGCGCCAGTCCATCCAGCTCTATATCCACCCTTCCAATCGTTTGTATGAGAGGGATTATCTCCATTATATTTGCGACCATCTCGACAGTCAGTTTTTCCTATAGTAAATCCGTCACAATAGTTTTTTGTATGTTTTGAACTGTCACACTGTAACGACTTGCCAACCGACGTATCAGCTGCTTTAACTGAGTGATTTGTTACCAGTGTAGGTGCCAAAATTAAGGCAGCGACAACATAGGCCACAATTAGCGCAGTTCTCTTCAAACAGGCATTATTCATTGACGACTTAGACGTTTTGTTGTACTTAAGGCTTTTTCCTTTCTAGATTATCTTAGTTTTTTACTGTTATACAATTTTTGTTTGTATAGTCGTTTTGCGAGATGCAAAGGTTTTAGTTTTCGTTTACGTTTACAAAAGTCCAAAATCCTAAATTCTGTAGTATTGGCAGCGGCAGGTTAATAGCGTAGTTACCGCGTGCGTTAACTATGATTAGGCCATGCAAAATTGATAGAGGGAGCATAGCCACAACAAGCATAAGAACCCAGCCTTCTGTCTTGCAGCTGCTAAACCAACTAAAGAAAAAGCACGGATTTAAAGACCTTAATTCAACGATAAAGTACTACTTACCCCATAGCATAGACCAAGACAAAGCGGTATTCCTAACAGCAAAACAAGCATATGACTTAACTCACAGGCAACCGATAAACCGGCTGATAAAAGAGGCATCAGCAGGCATAATGAAGCAAACTAATAACCACCGTGTTAAAGGGTACTCGGAATCCCCAAAACATAGTCGACGTATTAGAAAGTATCAACGGTGGCAAGTCATACATATGTTTCTCTAGGTTAGAAGAGGCAGGCAGACATAAGAAAAGGTGGTAATGAAAAAGCATCATGATCTGTAAATAGTACACGTTAAAGGCTACTGCAATTACAAAACAAAACTGGTGGTGAACAAGGAACAATTCGTTTGTACATATATTGGTACCCCCTTTGCGTTTTGTCTTGGCTTGGCATGATGTGGTAACACCAAAACGCAGGATATACCAATCAATTAGTCAATAAATAGAGGTATTTACCAAATTCATTGACATTGAACTCGTAAACCATCTACAAATGTTTAGGTGCAAGGTTTGCTCTGACTTGGATTTTGTTAATGTATTCATATATTGTTATGCCATTGCTAGCACATCAATTAACGTTATTATCATAAGATACCAGCTTGTTTATAGTATCAATACAGTATGAAAATGATACTTTAATTAGTTCCTGTAATAATATATATTAGTTGATATTTGACACCAAAGTCTGACTATAGATCATTTATGGAAACTCCAAACGGAAATTTAACAAATTGGTCGTTCAAAATACTTATTAATGAATAGTTGCTTTAAGTATTCTACAGATTTCTGTTAGTCACGTCCGAACAATATTACTAATGCATTAAGCATTTGTAATCTATTTATTATCTGACATATGAGTCTGTATTGTATTTGATCACCAGAGAAGATGTTGCAAATATTATTAACAAGTATAACCCAAGAGACATCACTATTGGGACTATAGGTAGTCATTCTGCATTAGAGATTATGGATGGTGCTAAAGATGAAAATATGAAAACACTGTGCATTTGTGAAAAGGGACGAGATATTCCGTACAGACGATTTAAACGAATAACTGATGAAATTATCTTGCTCGATAAATTCTCTGATATAATGAGTAAAGAAAATCAAAGGAGATTAATGCAATCAAATACAATTATTATTGCACATAGAGCATTTACTGCATATCTAGGGTATGATAATATAGAAACCAAATTAAATATACCAATATTTGGAAATAGAACCCTCCTCCGTGCTGAAGAACGTAATGCTAATAGAAATCAATATTATCTACTTGAAAAAGCTAGAATTAATCACCCTCGAATTTACAAGAAAGCATCGGATATCGATGGGTTAGCAGTGGTTAAAATACAGGAGGCAAAAAGAAAATTGGAACGAGCTTTTTTCTTGGTTTCCTCATATGAAGATTTTAGACGAAAAAGTAAGACTAGAATTGAAAAAGGATTAATCACTGAAGAAGACCTTAATTCTGCAATTATTGAACAATATATAGTAGGTACACATTTTAATTTTAACTTTTTTAGTTCACCATTAAAAGAAGAAACTGAATTTCTGGGCATAGAAAGAAGATTACAAACCAATATCAATGATTTTACTAGCCTATTGCCAGCTAAACAACAGATGGAAATTGAAATCGAGCCTCAAAATATTGAGGTCGGACACACTCCGGCAAGTATCCGTGAATCCTTGTTAGAAAAAGTATTCGAAATAGGCGACAGATTTACTGCTTCTGTGAAGCAAGAATATCCTCCAGGGATAATTGGACCGTTCTCCTTACAAAGTATAGTAACATTAGAACTTGATTTAGTAGTTTACGATGTCTCATTAAGAGTTCCAGGAAATCCCATAATGTCAACAACAAGTCCGTACACAAAATACTATCATGGGAATACCATAGGAGTAGGACGAAGAATTGCAATGGAAATTAAAAATGCGATTACAGAAGGAAGACTTGAAGATATTGTAACATAAATTGGTCATCGTTCTATCGCCTCTTCAAATAAATTTCTTCGTATCTTTATTGGCGCATCATAATAAGCGGCTAATGCAATAGAGTCTGAAGCACGATAATTTCGTAATACTAGATATTCTTTCCTCTTTTTGAAATATAAATTTGCCCGTAAAACTGAGCCGCTTTGATATACTTTTACTTCAGTTAGAAGAAGGTCTTGCATGACTGCTATCTCTTCTACTAAGTTATAAATTGTAGGTATTGTATTCTTATCTCCTTCTTGAAATCTTGAAATATGTCTAGCAACTTCCCCAGAAAATGCACGCATAGGAAATTCTTTTCCTTCGAAGGTTTTTAGTATGACAATACCTTCTAGTCCTAGCTGATCTGCAAAACCAACATAACTTATTTTTACCAGTACGTACTCTGCATCTTCTTCTGGAAATCTGTTAGGCATTACAATTAATTATACATTGCTTGGAATTAAAGGTTCTAGTTCATCATACATATATCCTTGCCTCTTATCTATTGCAATCCTTAGAAAAGATTAAAAGACATAGTCTACCAATTATATTACTCTTATATTACTTTTTTTGATAACCATAGTAATAATAGTAAAGCAAGCATAACAGACCAGACCTCGAATATTAACCTAATTTTCAAGACGGTGGCCATACTCAGTAGTGACACATGCGATCGAGTCTTCAATTTATGTCATCATGCTATTTTCTAGTTTCTAGATCTATTATACTGGGGATCAATTAGAACACAGAGTTGTAATACATTGTCTTATATCCTTTCTAGCATTAAGATATGTTACCAAACAGCAGATTTATAGAAATAGTATAAGTTTTACAAGACTAAGAAAAACTTCGTTTTTACTTTAGTTGTCCATAAATAATTAAATTTAACAAATACTACTCTTTTCATCTTGGAACAACACCCGGGACATGATGCTTGATTATGCCTTAGCCCACAGCTCATGCAATAATATCTTATTAAGCTACCACAACTATACCTACCAAATATCGAAGAACCAGACAATCCCATTTTTAACGCCCTTTTCCTCATGTAAAATCTAAGTAGTATAAAATACTATAATTATAATTGGTAAAGAGAATGGAAAAGGTATGAACAACGATATGGCCAAACTAATTCCAAGTGATATTGAGATCCACAGTAACTGTTGTGAAATGAAGTCTTTACTATTACTCAATTCTTTCGACCACATATAATTAATATACCTTATTTATCTTACGCCAATAATAATTCCATGTTGATAATGATACGTTGGATCTTCGCAAAGCATTTAAGAATTATATTCGATCCTTTATTCATTCATCTATTGTGTATTGATAATAAGTACCATACATCAGCAGATTTATTACTTAAATTTATTGAATTCAAATACTCATTTTATGATTACTTTGATATATCAATCCATCACCAGTGTTGTGATCGATACCTAAATAATGCCGCATTAAATGTTCTAGATGTTCAACATATGCTTATATGTAAATAGTTCTACAATTGTTTGATAATTATATTATGATATTATCATTGAATTGTCCAATTTTCATTGGAATTGACATATAGTGGACCACGAAATATATATTAAATTTCTAGATAATCGTCATAGTGTTGTTTTTGAGAGTGAATAGATTGAATTTCGCAAGGTTCTGCTCAAGAATGAAAAGTAAAATACAAAAAAGATTGAGGTTTTTGCATATCAGATTATTTCCAGATCATGTATTTATTAATTTTTAATGGTTATTTACATATTTATCTATAGTGTGATAAAGTTGTTACTCGTTCCTCTGGTCTTCTTTCCCTTTGTATCTTCATCTTTTTAACTGCATCCTCGAAATGTCGCATTGAAATAAGAGCATCTGAAGTATGTTTAGCCGCTTCTTCCGGAGTAGTGTACTTCTGAAGGTATTCATGTAGTAATATCGAAATGGCAGTATTAGCTACCCCTGTTATATCTGCACCGCTAAATCCTTCTGTTATTTCTGATATCTTTCTAAAATCTATACCTTGTCCTAAAGGTTTACCTTTAGTATGTATTTGAAGAATTTTCTCCCTTGTATTCGCGTCAGGGTTTGGTACAAATATTATCTTGTCAAATCTTCCAGGTCTTAATAATGCGGCGTCAATCATGTCTACTCTATTAGTAGCTGCAATTACCACTACCCCTTGTAACTCTTGTATTCCATCCATCTCAGTTAACAATTGAGATAACATTCTATCTGAACTACTGTTTCCGCTACCATATCCTCCTCCTCCATCTGTTCCACTTATCCCCCCTCTTGTAATAGCAATAGAATCTATCTCATCAAAGAAAACTACACATGGCGCAGCCTGTCTTGCCCTTCTAAATATTTCCCTAACTCCTCTCTCTGATTCGCCTACCCACTTCGATATTAATTCGGGTCCCTTTACACTAATAAAATTGGCTTCAGACTCTGTTGCAACAGCTTT
>JBEDUN010000004.1:0-17759 GCA_040414675.1 Nitrososphaeraceae archaeon
CTTTTCAACTATGGATAGTAGACCATCTATTTGTGGAGAAAACATGTCATCTGGCTTGTGTGTAGAAACACAGACAATAAAGACATCAAATTCACTAAAATCGTATGCATTAATGTTATTATTATTATTATAACTAGTATTGCTACTTCCATTAGCGCCAGGCCCAGCACTTCTAGTAATCTTACTATCTCTACTATAATCCCCAATTCTCTTTATTCCAGCTATTTTCTGTGCACGGTCTATTGCCTTTGTACTAATATCATAACCATACACATCAAATCCTCCTCGGTCTTGGACATACTTTGCTACAGGTAACCCTAGTTGACCCAAGCCTATTACAAGAACTTTAGCATTAATATTCAACTTGGTAATCATCATTCACTCACTATCGAGGTGTAACGTTAAATCTTAAGTTATAGGAATTTAATCGAACGTAGAACATATAACATGGATCTGTCGTAGATAGAACGATACCTTCTTGCATCAATACTCACATGCCATGTCTTAAATGAATATGATCTGCTAATTCTGACTTGCTCTCAAACGATGCAGTACATTCTTCACAAGTGTAGGAGCTATCATTTTCTTCCTCATGATTTTCCCTAGTTGACAACATTCTTGGATACCCAATGATTGTATATACTATAATAATATATAAGTCTTAAAATGTTTTATACCAGATCTGATATTATATTTATATTCTTGAATGACAGTAACCAAGTACGATTATGAAAACAGTCTAGGGCGTAAAATTGTTTTGGCTTCAAAGACTGTTCAACAAGCCTTTGATTTTGAATTACAAAATAGAGTTGATGTGACTTTAGCACAGTGGAGGGCGATTAATATCATCCGCCTTCAACATGGAATTACTCAGAGGGAAATTGCAAACAAATTGGGTTTAGATGCATCTTCTATTATACCATTGATTGATAGATTGGAGAGAAAGGAACTTGTAAGAAGACAAGCAGATGCTGATGATAGGCGTATTAACAGGCTCTATCTCACAGAACGAACCGAATCTCTATTAGATTCAATGTTTGCATGCGCAGTGTCGGTAAAAAAGATTCTAGCGAAGGATATTTCTGATGACCAATTAAGTGTATTGCAATACTGCTTAGAACGGATAATCCAAAATCTCGTCAGTCATTATAAGCTTGATGTTACCTGTGGGGTCGAACCAAGTGTGCAAAGCTCCTCTTTGAGAACATCATCCAAGTTGTTACGTAATAAGACCAATAAAAGATCCTTCAAATAAGCTTTATTGATGAAATGACCTAATTATAATTTCTAGATTGCTAGATAATCAGATTACATTCAAGCCAGATAGTTGATATATGATCGAACGCTGGAATTTCAAAATGGACTTTTTCGAATAAATTAATATGCGATGTAACTCTTCATTTTAACGGGACAAGTATGCATACTTATGTCAAGACCTTACTTGCAATTTCAAGCAGATATGCCCCAAGCAGAATTCTATCTTACGATATGGCACATATATTCAAAACATTGCAGTTGATGCATGAGAAGGGTCATATCAGTAGAGAATTGCTATGCAATGAACTCAATCTAGGAGAAGGTTCGATTAAGACATTGATAAAGCATTTGAAGATGCAAGCTATGATACAGACAAGCAATACTGGAACTAGATTGTCTGATAAAGGAGCTGATCTCTATACCCATTTACATGCTTCTCTACCTGCTGAATGCGAGATTCCAAAGTGCTCAATAGCACTTGGGAAATACAATTATGGCATTCTATTAAAACATCTTGCCTATACTATAAAATCTGGAATAGAGCAAAGGGATGCAGCAGTAAAAATGGGAGCGTTGGGAGCTACAACACTTTTATTCATAGATGGAAAGTTTGTAATCCCTATGACTGGATATGATTCGTTGAAAGACGAAAAACGAATATATGAACTCCTGGTCAAAGAACTGATGCCGAAGGCTAGCGATGTACTGATAATAGGTAGTGACGAGTCAGATCCGAGAACTGCTGAGCTAGCCTCTAAGAGTGCAGCATTAATGACGATCATGAACCATGAAAACCACTTACAGTGAAAAACAGATAAATAAGTAAAATTAGGGATTATCGAAAACATATTGATCTATTAGGGGTTATTTGTGACCACTAACTAGTAACTCGCAAGTCAATCGTAACCGACTGCATAACTCCAATATGAGGTAGTGATTTTTATTAATAACCACTAGCACAGGAAAAGTTAGTTATCTATTTGTTGAATCTACTTACTGTTTGCAAAAAAACCTAGAGCATGTATCAGGTGGAGTATTAATTATGTCATTATAATCTTGCCGATTACGATATTATAATACACCAGATATATCCCTGCAACAATTAGAATAATGGCAGTTAACGAGTTTAAATTGCGAGCCAATTTAGTTGAGTAAATTTTGTTAAATTTCTGATTTGAGATGCTGACCAAACTTGATATAATTGTCATCATGACACCCATTCCTAATGCATAAGTTAAAAAAATTACAAAACCTTGCAATATGCCTCCCGCAGAGATGCCTAATGATATTACAAATAGAAACAATGGTAAAGTGCAATTCAGTGAAATAATAGCATAGCCTATCCCAAACAAAAAGAAATAGCGATATTCTATTTTTGAATTGCAATTACTCTTACTTTTCGAAAAGAATTTGTGTGCTGGAAGGTTCATGTAGATGGTTTTTCCAATCAACTTTGCTATGCCTATTCCTATTACAAGTAATGCGCTTGCAAAGGCTATCCAAGGAAATACTTTGACTATCCTAATTCCAATATAAGATATGCCTAGCCCGACCGATGAAAAAATTGTGATAAATCCAGATGTAGTTATCAACCCCATAAGTAAGGCAAATGCAAGCTTTCTTGATGAAAATGTAGTTGTTTTTTGATTATTTGTCATATTCCCATTTTGCAGTTGAAATGTCCTTTCCATATGATTTGAAATGTAAGCTGGAAGCATAACAAAACCACAAGGATTCAAAAATGCTATTATTCCGGCAATAAATGTGAAGCCAAATAACAGGAAATCAAGCGACATGTACTATAAATCCAATTAAAGATCAATCCTAAACCATAGCGACCTTCGATACCGCATCTCTTAACGGTTGGTACCCGGTAGATCCAAGATTCTTAAAAGCTATATTCCCTTTTTTGTCAATGATAACTGTTGAGTCTACTTCTATTATGCCATACTTTAAAACTGCCCTATCTGAGTCTAAAGCAGCTTTCCATTTTGCACCACCATGTTTTACAAGAAAGTCTTGTAAATCGCTAGTAGTCTCACCCTACTTCCCATCTGCACTATTGCCTCCTATCGCTTGAGTTGTCCACATGTCTATGACTAGCAGATCTATTTTGTTTCCAAATTCTGATTTCACCTTTGTGATTGCCTCACTCTGTCCCACGCACGTAGGACACCATGCAGCCATAAACCAGAGTATGACAGGCCTTCCTTTGAATGACGACAAAGACACTTGACTTCCGTCTATCGTTTTGAGTCGAAAATTAGGAGCAGCATTAGTACTGCTTGAAAAAGATGCCACAATAACGGATCCAATGATCACAACTATGACCACAATACCTATGGATACTAGCACTTTTTTTGATTTTAGTATTGAGACTTTTGACATTTTCAAGCCTGTCTAGCTCCATCTAAACTATTTTTAGTTGGTAGATGAATTGATTTCCAAATCTTATCTTCGAGATACCAATATACAAGATTAGTTCCATTCGCATAAATCAAATAATTCGCCATGTTCTCATTACCTAATTGCCCCTAAATATAAGGATTAGGACGGTTTATCCAACTAGTTGAACTCAAATTACACTTCTGAAGCTCTGACAATCTACAGATAATCTGATATAATTGACTCATTTTTGTTACGTATATTTCTGAAATATGAGTGTCAGAACTCTATTAAAAAACTCAATCTAGGAAACGACTTGATCTCACATTATCATAAAAACAAACTGTCACAATATATCCACGTTGGATAAACCGTACAATGGTTTATATATTTATGATTATTAGACTATTGAGTATGACTCTTGATCAGAGCCAAAGGATAATTCACAAACGACAAATCCCAATTATAGGTGTAGGTATATTGGCAGGAATTGCTTTGTTTAGCCTCTTTGCTGTAGGATATGATACGGGCCAAATTTTCAGTCTAGTACAAGGAAAATCCGCTTATGATTCAATGTGGCTACACGAATTTGTACACGATATAAGACATGAATCAGGATTTCCCTGCCACTGATCTTTACTTTTTTTGTTGAGTTTGCCAAAGTGATTTTATGATTTGAAAACTCTTCTTTTTATTGCTATTTCTCTTGTCTCCGGTATTATTGCGGGTGAGATATTGGCAGCTATAAATCTATTTGTTGTGGAACCTTCAACTGACAAGGCGATTAGTTTCGAAACTCAGAAAGATATTGCGAAAGGAGAAAAGGTTGATTTTGGTGAATTAAGTGCTTACAGAATATGGCAAAAGTCAGGTACTTTTGCAGCAGGGGCATTTATAGGAATGGCATATGGTGGTTTGCTAGGGATTGCTTATGTTTTCTTTAGAAAATACTTGCCGTTTTCTAATGATAGGAAAAAAGCAATTCTTTTAGCAGGATTGATGTATCTCGCATTATATTTGGTTCCGTTTAGCAAGTACCCACCAAATCCTCCTGCTGTAGGAAATCCTGATACCATTAGCCTAAGACAACATCTATACACTACGTATCAAATAACGTCGGTGTTAGTAGCTATAGCAATGGGTGTCATATTCTTCAGGTTCAGGAGAGTGAATAAAATTTCGTATATCATACCTGCATTATATTTGATATCGATTGCAACAATGTATATTACTTGGCCTCCAAATCCAGATAAAATTGAAATTCCGATGTCTGTAGTAAATATTTTTAGGGCTGTTAGTGGAACTACCATGGCTATATTTTTTGGCCTGATTGGATTGATTCTCGGCATTTTGTGGAATAAATACAGACCTGATCAAACCTCCAGAATACATACTATGCAGTACTAGCAAACGCATTCTAAATATTAGGTGTCTTCCTTTCTTTCTTTCTCCCTTTGATTAGACAACTCTAATAATGGCATTCCCTTTCCACGATCCCCGTGTTGATTGTGTGACTTTGAATGGATATGATGTAGGCGGTCATTCTGCCAGTTTATCACTAATTCAAATTGAGTCCAAGAAAGTTAACTGGTTCTGGTCTTGTGAAGAATCATACAAATATATGTTAATTAGTAATACGATCCTATTCTAGATCATGAGAAAAGCATCATTTCTTAATAACAAGTTATGTAAAACTATACAGATTTGCTTGCTTTGACAAATGCACTTGAACGTGTTAGGAGACAACAGAATAGATGCTTGCGATATTCGAAGAAATTTGAAAGCTTGATATAAATTTTGGAGATGAAATGAACTAATTTTGCGTAAGATAGAATTTAGAAACCTTTCTGCTGTGGTTAGAGTCGGCCTACCGTTATGTGCTTTACTTTTAATATCTGGATTGATATTCCTAGTGATTCAAACAGAAGTCCAGCAGAACACACCAAGTTTTGCACAAAATGGTACTAATCAGCAACGAAATGTGCATGTAATAAATCATGTGAAACAACTACAGAAATTAAACAATAGCACTAATTCGGCATACCTTCACAAGCAAGAATCCCCGTTGTCAGTAGTCGAGAGTATGAGAAGTGGTGATAATTCCACTCTAACATCTGGTACATTAGGTAAGACTGGCATTGAGAAAATCAATGCATCGAATACAGTCAGCAAGATTGGTAAGAACGGTAACTCGTATTTCACATTCTCTAAGAACAAGAGAGAATTATCGACTCCAGAGAACAATTCCCACACTGGTGAGTTTGGAGCAGGAATAAGAATCGCACTTGTTAATCCGACTTTTACTACGGCGGCTTACAATCATGCTTTCTATGTTTTTTACAAGAAGTATGGGGAAACTCCATCAAAGGTTAACATAACCAGCGATTTGAAATTACTGTCCAGCAAGGTTGTTAATACCAATATCAATCTGAGCTCGCCTGCAGCCAGATCAGCATTCGCAATGCTCAATTTGCTAAGCAATCTGAAATGGTTGACTCAAGATTCTAATATCACAGTTCTAACCGATGCTGACGTAGACGAGGGTTCAATTTTCAAAAACAATGGAGAGACTCCTCGTTCCAATGCCTTCGATGTAGTGATTCTTGGACATCAAGAGTACGTTACTCAGCAGGAATACGATAATCTAAAGCAGTTTGTTTCAAATGGAGGCACCATGATTATCTTGGACGGAAATGTGTTCTTTGCCCAAGTGAAATATGATAGAAATACTCAGAATGTAACATTAATGAAAGGCCATGGGTGGACATTTAACGGAAAATCTGCCTGGAAAAGTGTCAATGAGAGATGGAAAAGCGAAACATCACAGTGGGTAGGTAGCAATTACCTATGCTATAAGTGCGTAAGCAGATTTGTTAATGATCCATTCGGCTACAAACCACATGAGGAACAATACGTCACCAATCCTAAGGATATCGTACTACTTAATTACAATGCCTCGGTCCCTGAGACTTTGTTTCATACAAAGCCTGTTATAGCATCCTATGAACTTAACTATAAAAATGGAAGAGTGATCTCATTAGGTATTTACTCAGACGACATAATCTCAAATGGGAAGTTCCAGAGGTACTTGGATAGTCTCCTATTACAATATGATATAAAGATCACCGACTAGTCAGAGATCCCTTGGTAAGTAGGCCGAGCTAGCCGAGCACGGTGCGACTGTACCAGAGATAATCTAATTTCGTTTCTATGTCACAATAGTGCACAGATCAATTTCTATTCACATTTTCATCTAGCAAGTTATCAATGTCTAAGTTGGTGGATTGATTTTTGCTAAGATTGCAGTAAAAACTTTGTAATTTAGAATAACGCAAAATTCGGGGCAATAACACGATGTCATTTACAAAAAAATAGGATCTATCCAGATTAGCTCAACTTAATAAATACTGATTCACTTTTCAGCTAACAACCTTCCATCTCTTGTATATAATATCCGTCAGAAGAAATCTGCTTTTCAATTGCATCTGGAGCTCTTTGAATATGGCAAAATTGACATTCTTCCTGGGTCATGGTTTGGCCTCCCTGGCCAACGCTATCCAAATAACTTTTACCATATTCTATTGCCTTCTCATGAGGTGTATTCTTTTCGACGATTACATCGAAATGCATCACTTTACCATCCTTTTTTTCTACGTAGGTGTCATACACTGCGCAATCCATTAACTGAGCTATGCTATTACGATATTTAATTTATTTGGATGATTCTCCCATTGGAAAGCAGGATCGCACTTACAATATACAATCTACTTAAAGGAATCAACTCCGAATGTTGGAAATTTTTGTGTGAAAAATAATCTGAACAGTGTACCTTGAATTAAAGACATTCTTGTGTGCGTTGTCTGCATAATTGAAGGATTCAATTCGTGCAACAACCTCTTGTCAATCCGGTGACTTTTTTTTATATAAAGACGATATACTGATCTAATGTAGATTCTCATTATCTTATACTGTCTAAAATTTTTGGGTTAATGCAGGAAAAGGGTATTTTGATTTCAGATAATGGCCACCATATGAAATTAACCAGTCTTTATAGTCTGGACTTGATCTGTTTTTGCCTGCCCTCAGCTTTAGTAGATCACTTTGTGTTCATTCTTCATTCTCTTGTTTGAGAATGGAGATAGACTTTATAAGAGGTGTTGACGACAAAATGGCTATATTTCGATTGTCTCATCAAACTAAGGAGATAATATGAAATTAGAAGTTTGAGTGACAGCAAAAATGAAGATAACAAGCCATACATTTAGCAATTTGATTTTGACTGGGCATAAAAACCATCAGATGGCTAGTATTCTTATCGCCTTACTTTTGATTTCAAATGTACTTATTTTTTACTCCTTTTTCGAAAATCCAGTCTTTGCACTAAACGTAGTTCCAGGAATAGAACTAAGATCAGGCGTTTCTTTAGCTTTGGCTGGCGCAACGCCGAAGGGATCTACGGCTTTAGTTAATGATACTGACGCTATTATTCTAATGACCAACTTTGAAAGAATCAGTACGCAGTTAATGTTGACTGAACAAAATCTGAAGAATGGAGCCAATGATATGGCTTTCGCTCATTCATATATTACACACTCTGTCATATTTCCTTCGATTAAAAATATACTTGAAAAGATCGGAATTGCAAATTTGGGAAAGCGACTTGAGTCGGGATTGACCGATGTTACATTTTCTATTAAAACTGGAGACCAACCTACAGTTAGCCAAAACTTGGCCGAAGCTCGATCTGATTTGGGTAAAATCTATAATCAGATTTTTAGTCCTATTCTAAAGACAGAAAAGAGAGATATGTTACTTGCTCAAACTGCGGCTCTTCTGTTGGTTGATGCTAATAGATCATATCAACTATCAAAGATAACCCAACCGTCGCCAGGCGGCAATAGTGCTATACAATCGTCATCTACTTCATCAGACAACACAAATAACTATAATAACAATGCGAATGGTGCAAAACAAAATGCAGGAGGAAATGACATTGATTACCAAAATGCGTTGGGACTGGTTCGTATATCACAATCAAATTACAATAATATGTCTGGAACGTTGAATGGCAACAAGAATACTGAAATAAAACTAGCATATGGTCAACTAACTAACTATATATTAAAAAGAACCGATAAACAGACTGTTTCAAAGTCGATATCTAACATAGAAAACGAACTTGCCACCGGGATGACCACTACTTCCTCAGCTCCCGCTTCGAGCTTCGGAAAATCTAACGCTAATAGTGTTGCTAATAATTCTAAGACAACTTACCCTACAAATCAGAAACAAGATGAAAATGCCCAATATTTTTCAACTATTAGAACTGACCTTGCAAAAGCTATTGCATATATCAAGGCCGGAAATTATGCTCAAGCCGATGACACCGTTGTTACCGCTTATTTAGATAATTTTGAATATCTAGAACCATCAATCGACAAATATAATCACAAACTTAAACTCGACATAGAATTAGCAATGCGAGAACATCTTAGAGAGATGATTAGTAAGAAAGCATCACTAGGTGAAATTAATGCTTATGTCAATGGAATACTGCTCAATCTTAATAAGGCTGAATCTCTGCTAAAGAGCAAATCGCAGACTTCATCAACTCCGTCAGTCAGAGGTACACAGTTTAGTGTTAATAGCGGTAAACTTTCGACTCAAGCACTTCAATCTTTGAATATTGGGTCAGGAGCAAATGGAAAAGGACTTACTGATATCCAAGCTCTTAGCAAAGGATTTGGAATATACACCGGAGATAGGCGGAGCATGGGTCAGGCAGATGAGTCATCTAAGGGAATTGTTAGAAGTGACGTTGATCAAATAGGCTCTAAACTAGATGAAATGTTATCGACATATAAGAGAGGTAGTTATGATGATGCATTTTCAACTTCTCGATCAGCATATTTGGATAACTATGAAAGTGTAGAAGTTCCCCTCAGACCTATAAATCCTGATTTTACTTTGGACATGGAAATAAAATTTGCCGAGTTACGTAACTTAATTCAGGTGCACGCATCTTATGACACGCTTCAGAGCAAAGTCTTTGAAATAAAACAAGGTCTAGATGAATCCGAAAGATTAGTTTCCGGAACTGGGGTTGTGGCTCCTGGGATTGCATTTTCTTCGTCATTTTCAATTATATTCAGGGAAGGCCTTGAATCGGCTCTCATAGTCGGAGCTATTCTCACATATTTGGAAGCTTCCAGGAATAATCGGTTTAAAAAACATGTATATTATGGGATTATAATCGCCATAGCCGCAACTGCTGCAACATGGTCGATCGCCCAGTACATTATTGAAATTTCTGGGGCCAATAGAGAAATGATTGAGGCAATTGCAGGCATTTCGGCAGTAGCAATTTTGTTCTGGGTCAGCTTCTGGGTTCTGAACAAAATTGAAACTAAAAAATGGATAGAATTTGTAAAGGCAAAGGTTTGGAAGGCAACCACTACTGGTAGCGTTATTGTCTTCGTAATGCTTTCGTTCTTCACTGTTTACAGGGAAGGATTTGAAACCGTCCTATTCTATCAAGCTATACTATCATTTGCAAAATACATGGAATGGTATGTGATTGCTGGGTTAGTTTCAGGACTTGCTGTGATAGTTGGTCTAGTGTTTCTCATTCGAAAACTGGGTAAAAAATTGCCCCTCCGCGTACTGTTTGGTTTGACTATGGCAGTGGGTGCATACATGTCTGTTGCATTTATGGGTAATGCGATCCGGTCATTCCAAGAACTTGGATATATATCGACGACCAGTCTTATTGGAACAGTTCCCAGGCTAGATATAAATTTGGCAGAAATGACCGGAATTCATCCTACCCTTGAAAGTGTAATCGCCCAACTTATCTTACTGGCTATATATGCGATGGGCTCTGTATACGTACTAATAATTAAGCCAAGGAGAACAAAAGCCATAGAAAGTGCAAGAAAGTCTATGGCTGATATAGAGAGAAAGTAGTACGAATCTATTAAATCGAATGTGCATTAGGCTAGCTCAAATTCTCGAGAATAATATAGATGTGCTTTAGTATGGTAATTAACCTACAACCTTAGACAAAGCAAGAAAACAATCAATCATAACTATTTGAGCGTATCGAATTAATGAAGTATAGGAAGTTATTTGTGAAAATATCTCTCAGGGTTACCTAGTCGTGTTTTTTGAGAAGATTAGCAAAAATAATCCTTCAATCTTGTCTATGTCCTAATGATCTTTGCTTTATATCTCTTAAAGTATGATATGCATGAATTGGCGTGCTCCTTTTAGGTCATATTAAATACTACTAGTCCTGACATGCATTATCTTTAAAAAACAGCAAGATAAATCGTACATCGTTTAAATATTAGGCAGACCTAATTAGGTTTGCCTAACAAGTAATGACCACAATAGACTCCTATGATTATTTTCAGTACGAAAACTCTAACGTTTTGCTTATGTTAAGAGAGATTTCAGATAAGGTTACTTACTGCATTCTGACATCTACGATGAGCTCGCCCAAAACAGCATCAGAAATATGTTGCGAATACAAGTTACCCTTAAGTTCCACCTACAAGAAAATTCAAAAACTACATAAATCTGGGTTGATTTCGATTGAAAAAATTCAATTTGATAGTAAAGGCAAAAAGATCCTTTATTACCGGAGCAAGATAAAATCTCTTGAAGTTAACATGAACCAACAGGGCTTGGCATTGCAATTAGTAAGAAGATGACTTGCGCCTAACTGTTGCAATTCAGGATCTAATCAGCGTATTTTATTTGGCACGAATCAACAAACTAACAATTTCAGCTGTTCCAGTCTGTTGATTTTGAAATGTTGATTATTAGAAACTCTGAATAATTACTAAATTGTATTAATTATTATAAATTCTGAAAATAATTCATAAAGATTTTTAATTACCATCGAATATCACCTTTACCTATAATATGTTATATTCTTAACAGAACGCTATCAAGAGGCTTTCTTATTCTATTTCCTGTTAGTGTCCGCGCTATATCTCAACTAATTATTCGGGTTTATCAATTATGCAGACAACGCACACAAGAATGTCTCACGGGTTTATCAAAACCGTGTTATGAAACATTATCTGATCCTCAGACTCAACCTAGAAATGCACTTCAAGTTCCCCTGAAAATTTCGTACTCTCAGTCTTATTCTGTTAGATAACTTCAATTATTATAGGATATAATTCATGTCTAGAAAATGTCTGGTACTATCAGTCACATTTCATTTATACAGATTAGCTGTGCATAAATAAGAATGAATTGTCGCATCAAGACTGCACTTTTTTTTGTGCTAGCAGTCGGTTTAGTTTCAGCATCATTTAGTATCGTTTACAGTTTTCCCAGCAATTTGGTCTTTGGATCTGAACACCATTCGCAGGTTAAACGACTAAACATTGACAACACCTTGTCCAGGTCAGCATATCTGTCGTCATCAGGATATCCTGATGCCGCAGGATTCTCAACAACATCTGTAGCACAGAACGTTGGGAATATTATGCCAAATTCTATACCTAATCTTGATGAGAAAACATCATCTGATAGTCAACAAGGCTCAAGTTTGCAGACTACAAACGCGCTTCAAGATGCCTTGTCATCTAGACTAGCCTTGCAAAGAGATGAAGCTCGCCAAGCAATTGGTGGTCAATATATTGTAGTATTGAAACAAACGGCCAATAGCTTGTCCACCTCCGAAGACAGGGACCTTCTGGCTACTAAGGAGATGAATGCCATGGCAAGCGAAATGGAGAGTCAAGGTGCTGAAATACTCAATACTTATCAACACGCTCTAAACGGATATACTATAAAGGTAGGCGACGATCCAGACCTTCTCAATAACCTAAGGGGTGACCCAAGAGTTGCTCTCGTTGAGCAAGATCAAAGAGTGCAGATGTTTTCCCAGGCGATTCCAACAGGGATTGAGAGAATAGGAGCTAGTCCAAGTACTGCCACGGCTGGGTTGAGATCCCAGGCTCAAGGAACAGGAAGCGGCAATGTTAATGCTGATATAGCAATATTAGACACCGGTATAGACTTGAATCATCCTGATCTGAACGTCTATGCTCAGAAAACATTCGTTGCTGGTACATCAACTGCTAGCGATGACAATGGGCATGGAACCCATGTTGCTGGCATAGCAGCAGCGATGGATAACTCGATTGGCGTAGTTGGGGTTGCGCCAGGAGCGAGACTTTGGGCTGTTAAGGTTTTGGACAAAAGTGGGGCAGGTGCGTTATCTGATGTCATTGCCGGAATTGATTACATTACAGCACATGCCAATGAAATCGATGTCGTGAATATGAGCTTTGGTTGCCAGTGCGAATCTACCGCACTTAACTCGGCAGTTAATAATGCAGTATCTGCTGGCATAACGTTTGTAGCGGCTGCTGGAAATAGCGGTACTGATGCCTCTACCTTTTACCCAGCATCTAATCCTAATGTAATTGCCGTAGGTGCAATTGCGGACAGTGATGGAAAATGTGGTGGTCTGGGCCCATCCACACAATACGGTAACGATGATACATTTGCCACATTTAGCAATTATGGGCCCAAAGTATCAATTGCTGCACCCGGGGTGAATATTCTATCAACATACTATGGTGGAACGTATACAACCTTGAGTGGAACCAGTATGGCTGCTCCGCACGTTGCTGGGGCAGCTGCACTCTATAAGGCGTCTCATCCCAATGCATCTCCAGCAGAAGTAAAAAATGCACTTACAAATTCTGCGACAAATGCCTCAATTACATGTGATGGTGATGGACATGGATACTATACTGGATCAGCCAATACAGCTAATGAACCATTGTTGTATGTAAGGAACATGAAATAGTTAGCAAATTGTATGTCCAACGGCAATTTAGCTCGTAGAATTCATAACAAAACGGTTTGAACTCGATTTTGATAATCACAAGTGAAGGTATTATCTTTAATCTTGCTGTGCTGAAGTCGCTGAATAACACATGCGTTCACATAAAGCCTATACAATAGGGCAGACTCGTCATTTTTTCTCATCTAATTGAATTTGGGTAAATCGCTAAGTAATATAACTAAGGACTATTAATGGAGAATCTATATTCTTTTATCCGAAGCCTTCTCTTGAGACCTTCATTCAGATTCAAGAAGCACCTCTCTTTTTGTGATTTATCTTTTTTATTCTGAAATTCGATTTGGACCTAATCCACAATCTCTCCTAATATGTAGGTACATAATCTGGCACTCGGGCTCGGTTTTGAATATTCAGTACAGTAGATAAACCATAATGATAAGTCCCAGTGACATGCTTATTCTTCATGATTTTCAGTTGATCGGACCTCTAGACATTGTTGTTAGCAGTTCGATCGAGTATCATTAGGGATCGTATATAACAGTAGTAACCCGATGCTCTAAACATCCTCGACAAAGACAATGCAGCGATACTATTAGTCCAATCAAAATCTGAAGTCCTGCAAATTAAATCAAGTCAATACCAAACAAACTCTAATTACTATAAACATTCATTGTGCCAATTCTCAGTGAATATCTAGTTATTTCTTGTAGGAAATCAGGTCGTATTTATATTGGAGTTGACCTTGGGAGTTGTAAACCTCTGCTTTGATGGGTAAAGGAAGATCTGGAGTGATCCAAATGCGGCTTGTTTTAGGACCTAACGTATAGCTAAGAACGTACGTATTAAATGTCCCAGCTTTTGTCTGAAGATTTTGCTGCAAGGTTACTTTTACTGGAATAGTGTTAACATCTGTAGATATTGAATTCCATTCTGCACCTATAACTAGATACTGTGGTTGTAATGCAATATCTCTAATTTCCAAAATAGATGACTCGACAGCTTCATAAAATGGTAAAAAATTTTTAATTATCGGCCCGGCATTTGTTAATTGCTGCTTCGACATCAGAACAACACTATTAGATTTACCTTTCTGATTTTGAGTTGTATTTGCACCTGTCCTCGTTCCATTTGTAACATCTAATGTCACCTTCCAAACGTTTGGGCTCTTGTTATTAGCACCTTCTTGATTAAATTTCATTGCTACCGAAGAATTTATAAGAGAACTATGTGCCCCCAAACTACTCCATGGGGAGTCATGGCTACCGATTCTTGTTAATGAATAATTCACTACTGTGTCGGGTCGAATAGTTTTGCCTATCGTCCATAAATTTGCACTAGTAGGTGGCTTAAATATTGAGACTGGACTAGCAAAGCCGCCGCCAATGGCAATAATTGCTATGCTAACGCTAAGTCCGAATACCGCCATAATTCCAGATATTAATAATATTTTGAGCTTTGGAGACGTTTTCAAACAGATTTATACTACATTATATTATTGAATGTATCCCCATTCTAATTCTGCCCGTTAACTAATTTCGATACATGAATTCTGGCGTGTAGATTTCCTCTCTCGATTAAACATCTGTAAACAAGGTTTGTAAGGTTAAAAATGCTTTACCACTTGGTAACGATAAAATAATTATGTTAGCTGTGCGTATGGCAGAATTCTCAGAGAAGGTTCGAAAGCTCTTGCAGTTTAGAAGGAGGGAAATACTTAATCCTTCGAAAGTGTTCGAGGATTTATACTCGTTTTAGCTAGAATTACAAGTATACCATCTTCCTGTATGATCAAACGAGTATCTTGCGAGTATTATTGGGAAATTAGATATACCAACATTCGGAATTATATCATTGTACGATATAGTATGAAAAAAATATAATGAAAGATTTCAGGACATGAATAAAAAAATAATACTATAATACTCAACAGCGTGCTTTTTATTTTAAGTGTTTAATTAATCATGTTAATATAATGAAACATAGGAATAGATTAGAAATAATTGCTTTGATTTTGCAAAATGCCGTCGAAACTAATGGCGCTACCCAGAAGAGAATTATGTACAAGGCATATTTATCATATCATCATTTAAAAAGCTATTTGGTGCTATTACGTCAAAATGATCTGCTTTTCTACGATGAATTTCGACGTACCTACAAGACTACGGAAAAAGGAGCACGTTTTCTCAATATATACTATGGACTGAACGAGGTTGTTTCCATGACAAATAGTATAATATCGCGATAAATCGACATGGAAGAATCTGCCTATGCAGTCCAATTACAGTTGCGAATTTTCAATTCATGAATTAGTAATAACTTAGAAATAACCATTCGTTAATGTACATTATTAAAAAAGTATGATTTAGTAACACAATTAGTTCCCAAATTCAAGAGAATGAAAATTTAGCGATCCGAAGGTCATGTAATTTATTTTCTTAATGCAGGCCGATTTCTGCAGATATTAACCATGCTTACTAATAGTTACTAATCGAGAAGATTTTACTTAAGAAAGATTTACTATTCTTCAATTTCAGTACGAACAAATTTATGAGACGAATACACCGTATTGCCTAAATCCTTGTGCTAATTGGTTCGAAATATCACCAAATAATCGTGGTATTGAATAAGTCCCCAGAAACATAGTTATACTGAATCTTTAATACTCAAATAGATGCCAAGGCAGATAAGAACTATCTTAGTTACTTATCCAGAACACAACGCCATTGCAGAAGCAAAATCCTTGGCTGATACTGCAGGATATTTAGTTGAGAAAATAGTGACGCAGAAAAATATCACAGGTTCAAAATATGGCGTTGGACGTGGGAAGGCACTAGAAATTCAGGACTTGGTTAATAGTATGAATATCGATGTAATTATATTCGATGAAGTGCTAAAGCCGACTCAGCAATATAATCTGTCAAAGCTATGTAAAGTTGAGACGATAGATAGAGAACGTTTGATACTACGGATCTTTGAATCAAGGGCAAGCAGCAACGAATCAAGAATTCAGATAAGACTTGCGCAACTGCGATATGATATGTTCCGGGCAAGGGACAGAGTCCGACTTGCTAAGAAGGGCGAACAACCTGGCTTCTTCGGAATGGGAAAGTATGATGCTGATGTTTTTTTCCTCGATATCAAGCGTCACGCTACTATCCTGAAAAGGAAACTGGAGAGGGAGGAGAGAAGGAGAACGTTGTATAGGACTCAGAGGTCAAAGTTGGGTCTACAAACGATTTCCATCGCTGGCTATACATCTGCAGGTAAAACAACGCTATTTAATGCATTGACCGGAGAGTCAAAAGATGTGGGACGAGAGCTGTTCACAACGTTGTCTACCTATACTAGAGCAATTTCCGTAAGAAATACTAAATTCCTGTTATCTGATACCGTCGGATTCATAAGTAAGCTACCTGCCTATATGATTGATGCATTTAAATCTACACTCAGTGAGCTCCGATATTCTGCGCTGGTACTTCTAGTTTTAGACATAAGTGATCCTATTCTTGAGAATAAAAGAAAGTATGATAGCTCAATCCGAGTGTTGAACGAACTAGCAGTCCCTGTCGGCAAAATTTTCTATGTCTTAAATAAGGCGGACTTGGTAGACGACTCCGAAGGAATCATGGAAAGGGTAGACAAGTTAGATATGATAAATAGAGAAAATTGCATTGCAGTTTCTGCTAAATCAGGACTTAATATACTCCGCTTAAAAGAATTGATGGCAAAAATTATTTGTAGTGTATAAGCCAGGCTTCGTAAATTTGATATGAGTTTAGATACCGAATAAGATAATCTACAGTTGGTTGTTCGGCATTCAATGATTATGTCTTCAATACCTTACTTCCTGACTGTGGTGTGGATATGAAAACGCTCTTACAACCACATTGAGGGCAGATTGTAGTGTGAAAAGAATCTAAATTCGAGGCGCACCAATAACACGAGTTGCAAATCACAAAAAGCTTTCTCCCTGAAATCTCATTTCGGACAACTTTATCACAGCTCCTTGTGCTATTAAGATAACCTACACGATCATCCAATTCCAGTAGGCTCATTGATAAAATAAAAAATAGAATTTTATACTATAAAAGAATTCGGTCGATTCATCATAATTTGTAATCTTTGACATAATATCGAGATTCGTGGAATTACTGAAGGGAACTTGTCTATTGGATTTGGATCAACAAGAAATCGTCAGCATCTGTGTTTAGATCCTGATGCAAATTCCAAATATGAGCTTCATTGAATATGGTTGATTAGCTAGAAATTCAGACAATCAGAA
>JBEDUN010000005.1:0-39557 GCA_040414675.1 Nitrososphaeraceae archaeon
TGTGAATAACTCAAATAACAATAAGCAACTAATTGATGAACTAGCGAATCTATTAAACGAGACTGCAGAAGATCATCATAAGGCTTTTGCTGTTACTAAGGACGAGGATCCAGACTGGCCTATTTGGTATGCAGATTACCTCCTAAACAAAATGCGGCAAATGCTGAATGCCAAGTTCACAAAGAATGAACTTATCTATTTGCTAGTATTGGCAGACAAAGAAAATGTCTCCATTGCTCCCGGTGCATATTGGCCTAGATTTTATGCAAATTTTATAATAAATCGATATATGTAAAAGGATAGGATTCAAATCATCTATGCCGGCATAGGTATTAGTAGATTATGGGCATATCTATCTATACCATACCCATAACTACTAAAAGATTCTTTTATATAATTATAATCATAATCCTATACCGGTTATGAACAAAAAGATACTAATAGTTATTAGTATAGTTGTAGCCGCAATAGTAATCCCTTTTGGTATATACACTATTTCTCCATTATTTACAAGCAGTGCTGTAAATGAACCCTTACCAATAACCGCTGCTGGTGTAAATAAAAATACTGCATTATTGGACTATCAAAAATTTGTTTCGATGAATGGTCTAGATAGGAGTAATGCTGCTAAGCAGATGAGTCAAAGGGATAAAAATATAGTTATGATTGGGGCTAGTCAGATAAATAATACTGTTAATGAGAACACTACTTCAGATACTATAAACCAAAGGCAACAACAACAACAACAAAACAATGCAACTGCAGCACATAATATAATGACTGGCTCTTTCATTGGAGCAGACGATGGATTTCATAATGCAGAAGGAATAGCAAGAGTAATTCCGGTAGATGATGGAAGCAAAATACTCAGGTTAGAGAGCTTCAAATCAACTAATGGGCCTAATGTCCATCTTTACCTTGCTACTGATAAAACCGCAACTAATTTCATAGATCTTGGAAGACTGAAAGCAAATAACGGAAATCAAAATTATAATATACCTCGTGGAACCGACCTAGCAAAATATAATATTGTCCTGATATGGTGTAAGGATTTCTCAGTACTTTTTGGAAGTGCACAATTAAAGGTGTAATCATATATATCTTTCCGATATTTATCTTCAGATCGACATATAAGATCTTACTCCAAATTCATCTTTACTAGGAATGTAGTATAATGAGTAATAGTACCTACACCTTGCTAGATGTGTTAGTTTGTCAATGTAGAATTGGTTGCGAATTCTTCATACACCAGTACATGGTAGCATACGCCCAGATATCATTACTGCATAAGCTTGTGGATAGCACTTTTGTTTAACGCCAACACCAGACTTGGAATAAGTATTTGTAATAGTGCGCTTCTTAGTTTTGACCGACATCATACCACCGGAGCAGTCTCCCACAAAAATTGAATTGTATCCTGACGGTTTTGTTCGAGTAACACTATACATTCCCATTTGCAATTTCACAGCTGTACCTGACGAATTACCTTGAAAGGTAGTGGGAGAAGTGTTATTACCATGTACAGTACAGTTACTGTAAAATCTGGCCTTAGGTTTTACATACATAGTTGAACCTAGAGAAAGGAAAATAATCAGTATAAGAATAGCCAAAATTATAGTTAATACAAAAGCAAATTATGGTTTTAAACGTGTCATCAAATTTGCAACATTATGTTGGATAATTTTTTCTCTTTCTAAGAAAAATACCAAAATCACTTTGCTATCGAGAAAATCAGGATATTTGACTTTTCCGTTTCAAATCAATTGAAACTGAGCTACAATCTATATCCTTAACCCCCATAAATCGTTACTAACGTAATGTTATTCAAAAAATATAAAAGTATAATTCAATGTACAATAATAGAGGCAAAGTATACGTGCGTAAAGGGCTTGATAACACGAATATATGGAGAAAAAAGAGCGAATAATAACTATTGCAATAATGATAGGATTATTTGGTGGACTAGTTGGTGGTCCTATTGCAAGTTTAGTAGATTATGGTGCCTCGCCTTACGATAGATTTAAGTTGTTTATAATTCCAGAATTTGTTGGTTTTGTATGTTTGGGTTTAATGGTTTATTTTGGAAAGTCAAGAAAAGAGAGTGGCAAAAAACACATGATGAAATAGGGAAATTATGTTTTGTCATAATACATTGAAGTCAGATGATGTTATTGCGTAGTTTTTCTTTTCCGAATAGAGTCTCCTACTAGTCAGTGATAATACTGATTTTAATTAACATCTGACTATATATTTATTTCAAGATCATGTTTTGTTTTTACATAGTCTAAATATCAAAATGTTATCTGGCTCGTTTAAAATGACGATTTGTCTTGCTCTATAGTTTATTTTGGAGGGCTTCAAGATATTCCAATTCTTATAACTAGTGAACCTTCATTAATCTCAAATTTAGGCAAGCTACCAATAGTAGTCAATATACCTTCTTCCATGACATACTTAAGGAATATAGACCATTTCTCGCCCATGTTATGAAGAAGAGTAATAGTATATACATGATCTTCAGCTTCAAATTCATAGCGTGCAAAGCCTCCGTAATTACATAGTAATTCTAGATATCTGAGATATGATTCGAGATCTGTTTTTTTGAACCAGAACATAAGAAATTCCCTGGGAACCTTAGCTCCTAGTTCACGAGCCTTTCGAATCATAATCTCGTCTTCAGTCGCTTCGAGAATAGCCTTTATGCTTTCCTTTCTGAGAGTAATCATGTCAAATTTTTCAGTATATCTATCCCATTGTGAATACTTAGTTAGAATCGTGGATATGAGTGTGCCAACAGTAATCCTCTTTGAATTGGCATCTTTTTGAAGCAAATCATCCAATTTCTTAGATAATCTTATAGTCCTCAATGCAATCTTCTTATTTTCTCTGACCATATGTGTAGCATAAGCCCCTTTAACCAGCAAAAATCATTTAAACTTTGCAGGAAAATTGAATCGAATGAGATGGTAGTCAATTCTTATTGTAGGACAAAAAGAGAAATAAAAAAGAAGAAATGAATTTCATTTCTCTCGTCTAACTACTTACTTTTCTGTGTTTGTTTCTAAACATGCGTATTCGCATTAACTATTGGACAGTTAACTAACACTCCGGCGATGTTATTACTTAGTTTTCCAGCCTGAGCTGCAGATGTAATCTGAGCCAACGAAGTCAGAAATTCTGCATGTGATGGATCCTTCCATGTCGTAACCTGTATTCTCCACAATGGACTGTAGGCTGGATCGCCAACATTTGAAGCTGCGATGCTTACTTGATAACCCATGGGCCCAGTTCCTTTGATTCCGTTTGTAAACACATATAGATCAGATGATCCACCAGATAGCAACGCTGAACTAGTTTTGTTTACAAATATCACACCTAATGCATCAGCTAATTTCTTCGCTGATGCGTCAGTTGCTATGTAATAGATTGTTGAACCGCTAGGAGCAAACCCTCTGTGACCTACAAAGGTCACCTGCATTCTCTTAGGATTGATGTTTAGAACTTGCCCTCCTCCGTATGCCGACATATCAGTTAGAGTTTTGTCAGTTCTTTCTTTCAACGAACCACCATGCCACCGTACAAAAGGACAATTAACTACCTTGTTTGACGGAGTTACAGTTAATTCTCCATTCTTCTGTGCAGATAGTATGTCAGCTTCTGATTTTATCTCCCTTGGACTAACCCCTTGTTTCCACTCTACATTATTAATCCTCCATAGTGGACTATATCCTGAATCTCCTGGCTGAGAATCTGCCACATTAGCTTGAAAACCTAATGGGCCAAGACCTTTAATGCCATTTGCAAACACGTAGATGTTTCCTAACGATTGTGGTGGTACATTTCCCAGCGCTGGTGTATACGATACTCTTGAATGAGTAACGTTAGTCAAGTGATTAGCTAGTCCCTTATCTGAAGCTTCTGTTGATATATAGAATACTTCAAAACCATTAACATATCCTTTTGTTAAAGGCAATGTCACAGGTACATTTGCCTTTGTTAGGTTTTGGACTAACGTTTGGGGTGATGCAGGTGTCTGATCATTAATACGACTGTTGGTTGATGCCGCAAGTACGTCTATGCTCATTCCATTTGGTAGTGTGAATGATGAAACAAGAGCGATCGCCGATAATAAAATAACAATGACGCTAAATGTTTCCCACATGTTTTTTTGTGTTTTTTTATTGTTGTTGTTATTCCTCATTTGTCTTAAATTGTTCTAGCCGTAGCAAGTTTTTATCTTGGATGAGTACGAAAATGCAATACTGATCGAATGTACTAGAATGTAATCTTTGAAATACAGATGGAGATAATTTGAAGTGACTCAAGCAAAATATTAGAATCAGCAGGCCAGACCATAGTCCAGTCAGAAATAGCAGAATATTGCAAGTAAACCTATTGAAAGTAAACCCATTATAAAAAAATGGACATACATATACTCTTGTAATTTTCCAATTTCATAAATGTGGCTTTATATTATCAGTTTTGAGGGCTACGTCGGTAATGAAAGTCTTCATATTACTCAGTGGCACCTTCGTTTACAACTTCACAAAGAAGGTGGTTTGCCAGGAATCTGAAATGCTTTTCTGCTTTTCTCTACTAATGCTTTGCAATCATGTTTACGTTGGCCCACTCTTAGTACGTGAATAAGTTAATAATGATAACTAGTTCGAGTTGTTAAAACTCTCCAACCCTCAGTTCAATTCTCTTATTGTCCTTGACTATAAATTTAATACTCTGGATTACCCAATATTTCCATTACCGGTTTAGGAAGATAGGCTTGGTAACCTCTGTGCTGATGATGCAATAAGTTTATTTATCGCACCTATTGGTCTCGGAGGAATAGTGGCCTTCTTATTGGATACTTTATTCGTAGAATAATCTCGTATAGATTGTATTTTATTGCTGTGTTGAAAGACATGTAAAATCACCTTCTATAATCCATATGGCTAGCTGACCCCTTATCATGCATGAACACATAGGTTTAGTCTGTTGAATGGGGCACATCTACGAGCTGTTGTCAAAGTGAGCCTTGAGCTCTGATAGATGTATGCAGCTTAGTCCAGCTACAAATCATATTGAAATAAAGAGTAGGTGAGAGAAGAAGTTACCATATAGGAAAAAGAGAGGATTGCTAAACTACATAGGAATAGATATTGGAAAATGGAATTGTGTAGTTTGTGTAATGGATTCAAATGGTTCTATAATCAAAGAGACTAATTACAATAATACGATGGAACAAGCTGAATCCTTTGCCTCATCCATTAGAAGGAAGAACGATAAACCAAACTATTAGCTCAAAAAGTAAAAATTAAAAAATAAAAATATGTCTATTCTATATGCATGATAGAGGCTCCACATGCGGGTTAAGTGATACCATGACCAAGATTTTTGAAAAGACAGAAAACATGGAAAAAAGAGAGAATCTAGTAAATAATAAAATAGTTCAAATCTTGAATAAAGATGGAAGAGTAGACTATTATGGAAAAATTATAATACGTGAAAAAGCTGATCTATATTTTGAAAAGCTAGTACGTAACATAGTATGGAAAAATGATGAAATAACAATATTTGGCAAACACATCATTACAAAAAGAAAGACTGCATGGTATGGCGACGACAATTATCTATATACATATTCAAACATAACAAAACAAGCACTATCATGGACAAGCGAACTCAGAGATCTTAAACAACTGATTGAAGAAATAACAGAAACGAAATTCAATTCTTGTCTACTAAACCTATATCATGACGGAAACGAAAGTATGGGCTGGCATAGCGATGATGAAGCAATGCTGAAAAGAAATGGTACTATCTCATCTTTGAGTTTAGGAGCAGAAAGAATATTTTCATTTAAGCATAAAAAAACTAAACAAATAATTTCGATTGTACTTGAACACGGAAGTCTACTTGTAATGAAGGATGAGACTCAGATGCACTGGCTACATAGTTTACCGAAAGTAAAAAAAATTACAATGCCAAGAATAAATCTAACCTTTAGAAATATAATGTAGCATATAACACTATATTATATAGATGCTTATTCTTATATTAAATGGGACGAGCAATATTTGAAAATAATGGAGATGTTACCAATATTATTGCATTATCAGAAATAATAGATAAAGTTGCCGTATGCAAATATGAATTACAGGTACAGTTTCTGGAGATTGGTTAGCAAACATTTTCATTAACTACCTCGCAAACAAGCCTGTCCACTAAAACCTTGTAAATCTCTTCTGTTTCCTCTAGAATATGTCTTTGTAATGTTCAATGATGTATTCGTCATAGGGTGGTGGCGGTAGCGTCATTACTTGTCTATTAGGATTGTTGTTGTTGTCTTTGCTTCTCGTAGTTGATGATAATAAATTTTGGTTATAGCTGTTGTTATGATAGACTAAAGCAGAGTACTCTTCTGGATCATTTCTCATAGCCTTAATGACTGAGATAATGGCTATCTTCAAAAACATTTTTTGTTTGATAGCAAATCAGATATTTTATTCTCCATACTCTTTATGACCTTGACATATTCTTCATTATTGTTTTTATAGTTATATACAAATTCCCCTAGTCTTGCTAATTGCTGTCGTAAACCTTGCAGTAATGCATTCTCTGCCCCAGATTCTGATTTAATGGCTTGTAGAACTTCTTTGTTTTTTATCTGAACATTTAGATTCTGAAGCTCTACCGATTTATCTGTGATAACTGAGTTCAAAATATTATTTTCATTTTGTAGCTGATTATACTTATGTTGAACTGATGGTAAATAATCATTAGCAATCCTCAGTAGGTTAATTACTTGCGGTATACCCATTTTTGCTTCCTTTGTTGCTTTACAGAGATGTACAAAGTATGATACATCATATTTGAATTCTAAATACAACTTTGTAAAATCCTCCAGTTCAGCTAGCTTCAAATACTCTGAATAGTATTGTGTGGTTTGAATCTGACCAATATTCAAGTCAACAGCTACTTGCAATGGTGTCTTGCCTTTGGAGAATTTATCATAAGCTTGTACAGACAATGACTTGTGTTCCTGTCGTTCTTTTTCTTCCTTTGCTCTGTTTACTATTTGTCCAATATCACGAAGTGATATTTTCATTTCTTGTGCAATTTGTCGATAGTTCTTGTTTTGGTTAAAGTGTAGGTCTAAAACACGATCTTCTCTTTCCTTCTTGCTTAATACTAGATTTGATTCAAATCCTATTGTCGTCATATGTAATAAAGTTATTAAAAGCCGTGTTTAAAATAAAATAAAATAAACATAATCTGTTTCCACTTTGTATTCCATGTTACCAGTATGTTTTTATGTGTAGTCTATTTGTTACCCTCTATTGTCGTACGGTAATCATCTATTATCATCTGTTTTCGCGTGTTTTCAGTAAAATTTTACTGAACTCAAAATATGGATATTAGGAAGAGAGTGGATTATGTTTAAAAAAATTTTTATATTAATTATATAATAATTGATTTATTCTGCATGGACTGAACGTATCTGGATTACCGAGTATTAGTTTTACATTCGTGATTTGACAACATCAAACATCAGGTTCAACATGATCAAATTCGAATTTCCAATCAAATATCACACGGATAAACTTATTACTATCATCCATAGCAATACGCAAAATCTCATATTTTTCCTTAGGAATTCTCCATGCTAGTCCTAGATTTTTATTGGTTGTTACCATGATAGTCCGCTCTGGAATTACTTCTATTGATTCTGAATCTTGATTTCTTAATTCATTGTAATTCAAAGACTGGTCTTCGTCTTTATCATTCTGAGATTGATGTCTGTCTAATTTGTCATACTGTTCAGTGTAACTTAATTTTTTTGCTAAAGTATAGTCAGTAGCAATAGACTTATGCCATTTTGTCCTAACTCGACGAGGTGCGGTGGGATTATCTAATGGCAAATTTCGGCTTATGTTTCTGAGGCTATAGTCTCGAATATGACTATGATCATCAATTATTTTTCTAATTGCCTGCTTGTGCGGCATGTGGTCGACTAGGGTAAGCCGATTGTACATTAAGCGTATGAGTTCAATGGCTTTTGATGTTTTTTCTTTGAATTCTTTCGAGAGCTCTTCGTAAGATCGTGATTCACATTCTGGCGTAGTCAATTTATTATTTCATTCCATTTTTTGTACAATTTGTCTGCAAGCTGATTTAGAAGACGTGACTCAATTTCTGTGTAAGATTCTCCAAACGTATCTTTTTTCTTTAGTCTAACGAATGTCTGGTGATCTAACGCTATTTTGTATTTACTACTTGTTTTATTCATAACATTATGAAGTAATAACTAAATAGAAAAATGAAGTTTCCATTTTTAACTATCGAAATGGAAACAACCCCTTACAATAATTTTAGTGAACATGAAATAAGGATTATTGATGAAATTACCATTACTCTGGCCATCGCATATAACGATTATCTCAAAGCGTACGAGAAGTCATCAACGATAATGAAGACATATCATAAGCTAACATCGTCCAAAAAAAAATTATCCAAAGTTTTTATGACATTGTTGATTCCAAATATGAATCTGGAAAATGGAATGTATCCCGAGGAAATTCACAATAGACTAAAGGAAATATCCACATCATTGCTTAAAGAATCAAGAGAAACTTTTCTGAATAGCCGATCTACCCGATCTAAGCTCCTAAAAGAATTTGAAAACAAGGGTATTTTTTCTAGCACAAGAGGCAAGGAAAACATTAAACGGGAATTGCAAAAAAATGTTAAAAGAAAACCGAAGGAAGAAAGGGTCAAACACGAAGGTTATACTATAAAATACAAATTAACAGACACTGTAAAGGAGTATAAGAAAATATTGTCTAATCCTAAGTGCGTATACGTCATTAATGATACGTTACGAAAGTATGGTATACTTGAAAAAGCATATGATCTAATAATCAAGCAGGCATTCTATTTCTTTAAGACAGGGGATGAAGAAATGTACGATTTTTTGCAGACCTTCAAAGCGGTGGTTCCCAATATGGACTCAAATATGGCACCTGATCCAAAGAAATTCAAAGAACGGATTAATGCCATCAAGGGTAAGGAGCTGGAGAAACATAGAAAAAAATTAGTGCAGCACCTTTTGGAAAATCCTAGTAGCTGCGTCTTGCTTATCTTCAGTTTGACTAAACTAACAAGCTCTTGATGCTAATTCTTATGTCATTGGCTTTAATTGCCCTGACTCTGTAAGCAATTGAATTATATGTTCGAATTTCAATTGCTTTTTGTCAAAGCCTTAATTCGTCTATCTTTTTCTCGTAACTTGGTTACATCTACATCTCTTGCCCCTAGCTTAGAATAATCCAAAAATGTTGACAAACAGGCATTGATCATCTATTCAGTTACCTTTTAGCCGCCTAGTAAAGAACTCATTTCTGAATGTAGAAATTCAAATATTTTGTATCACATACAGGCTATGTGGAATGAATAAAATCTTCTTAAGCACTTTCTTCAGTTTTGGAATACATAATCCAATTAAATGTTTCTAGGATAACCCTTATCTGAATCATGACTGAAATATTAAATACACAATGGGCTAATTAAGATTAGGACATCCTAGCTTTTATATTTCCAATTATCATGCAAAAGCTGTTACAAAATGATTTGCATATACCAAAACAAAGAGTGAAAATGGAAGAATTTACTAGTTACTAAATATGAATCCATATAAATAATTGCAAGATGACAAGAACAATAAGTGGAACTAGAAATTTAGAAACTAAAGTGACATAAGAATGTAGAAATAGAAATGATCTTTTTTGTCTATTCTTTAATTTTTCTTTTCGAGATATTCCTTCAATGCTATTGCATTATTAAATCTCTCGTCCTTGGCACTATAGAGTAGCGTTACTGACCCATCATTTGTTTTGTCTAGGATGATATTTATTAATTCCCTATTATTATCTAATTCTTTAAAATATCGGCGTTTAAATTCATTCCATTTCTTCTCATCATGGCTAAACCATTTCCTTAAAGAGGTACTTGGTGCAATATCTTTTTGCCATAGATCTATTTTTATCCTATCTTTGCTTAATCCACGAGGCCATAGCCTATCTACCAAAATTCTAAAACCATCATTCTTATTTCCTTCAAGATTATTGTATATTCTTTCAACTTTTATCAATATCAGAGGCAAATAATCCCATTATGCATAAAAGTATTTTTGGATCATCTGTGCTATGCAAAATTGGTTTGATTAGCCCATACAACAATCATAATATGCTTATCGAAGCCTATTGGACATAAAGGTGTCCTGTCCCCAGTGTGATAGTATGGAAAACTGGTATAAAGAGTTATTAATGAATGAATCAGGCTTGTCTGATATAACGTTACTTGACGCATCTGGTTTCACGCACTGGCGCAAAAGATTCAAAAAAGGCAGAAATATTTCGCAAAGTTGAATCTAGTAATACAAGTAAACACTATATGTTATAGATAATTAGAACTTACTGAGATAATCATGTTACAATAGCCGTTCTCATCTTCTGGGCAAAAAGCCAACTTATCGCAGAGTATTATACAAATAGGTTGCCGTCTATGATTATAATATGGTAGATATAGATGAACACATTATTAAGTGTAGTATTTGTGGACGAGGATTAATAGTTAAGGATACGGTTAATGATGGTATGGCCTTTCTGAGCCATCTTAAATTTGACCACAACATAGTATATACATTTCAAAGACTGACTGCGGAAATGGCGAGAGTACCGAGTACTAGTAATACATGTTTAGGAATAGAAAATAAAAATCATCAAAACTCAACTTGAAATAGTATGTTATTTTCAGTTGATGTCATTTACAACAATTACTGAATAACAACCTAAACCACATTCTTCGCAAATTGGTTTTGCTGCATTCTTATTTTTGCTTTTTTCAGTGCTACCTATACAACATGGCTATTTTAGACTACTCATATGATCCAAAGACAATATGGCGCGTGACGGACACTATCGGAGGAGTGCCTATGCCAATCCAATTACCTTTCATCAATGCCAAATATCTACAGATTCGGTACTGACAAGTTGAATGTAATTAAGTTCCTTGCCTGGTAAATTCATATTGAGTATAATATTATTCTTCATGGTTTGTAGGAATGAGAAAGCTGACCCCTGTTCTACGCTTTCAACGATCTATTTCTTTTTTAAAATCGTGGTCCAAAAGTGTTGATTGAAAAAGAAAACACTAATAACAATGCAAATCGTCGCGCAACATGGTTAGAACTCTTCTATGACCTTGTTTTTGTAGTCGTTATCTTTCAACTTGCTCATAAATTAGAGGAAGATATCTCATTAAACGGTTTTCTTGGTTTTTTAGCACTCTTCGTTCCTGTGTGGTGGTCGTGGATTGGTGCTGTCTTTTACGCTACTAGATTTGATACTGACGATCTAGGACACAGAATTTTAGTACTTTTGCAAATGGTAGGTGCAGCTTTCTTGGCGGTATATGTGTCTGATGCATTTGGGGAAGGTTCTGTTGGTTTTGCTCTTTCGTATGCTGCAATTCGTATTATTCTTGTTTTAGAATATGTACGAACAGGTAATAGCAAATCATTTTCATCTGCTACCCCTCTTATACGGCAAAACAGCATAGGTTACTTATTTGCTGCAATTATGTGGATTATCTCGGCGTTTGTTCCTCCACCATTTCGGTTCGTTTTATGGGGAATCGGGCTAGTAATAGATTTTGCAACTCCAATAATAGTAGGAAGATTGCATCCTCAATTTGCACCACACATATCACATATAACTGAACGTATGGGCCTTTTCACAATACTAGTACTGGGAGAGTCTATCCTAGGAGTTGTGCCAGGAATCTCACACAGGGATTCCAATATTTATTCTATGTTAATTTTGGGTCTAAGTCTTAGTATATCTTTTAGTTTGTGGTGGTTGTATTTTGATGGTGTAGATGGCGCACCTATTAGTGCTCTGAGAGAAAAAGGTAAGATTGGCGTGTACTCACTTTGGTTGTTTGGACATTTTCCCCTTGTTGTTGCAATAACATCAGTTGGGGTTGCATTAAGTTATATCATATCAAGAACACATGCGTTAGATCTATCATACATTGAACTGTGGCTTGTCTGCGGCAGTGTTGCATTGGCATTGGGCGCTCAAGGGGTATTACACCTCTCATCTGCTTATTCTTATTTGTATACTGGATCTGTTCAGGATTATCGCGTCAGTATAAGATGGGCAACATATAGAATAATTTCGGCGGGCATGATTCTTCTTATTCCCATTTTGCGTATCCCGTTGTCACCACTTTCGCTTGTCTGTATTTTAACCGCAATTTGTGCTGCACAAATAGTTATAGATTTAAAACAGCATCCCTATCATCGTCAACCTCAAGCCTCGAAATGATTTTTTTGTTTAAAGTCATATTCACTGTTTCACAAGAAACACTACTCTTCTCCCAGACCGTACGCATAAGTTTTATCACCATCATATGACATCAATCTCTATACCCAGGACGCCTCATTTTTGATAGTATTTATAATCTGGCATATTGCATATCGGTTGTATTGCAATTTCCGTGATGATCATGCCGTATGTGTTATAGTAGAGCGATTATACGAATTAGGTAGTAGTAGAACTAAATATGTTGGCTCAGGTGAACCTGTTTGCTACTATCAACTAAAGAATCTGACTTAATGTTATTTAAAGTAGTGCTAGCCTACATTCGATATCGTTGTCTAATCTGTATTTCTTGAGAAGATCCTTTAATTGGGACTCACCATCTCCTGCTGCCAATTATGGATCAATGTGACATCAACTGTTTTCACTTCATGGCTAATAGATCCTCCAAATTGCTTAAATCGACTATTTATTTGGGTAATCAAATTTTTATTACAGACTTCCATAGTTAGGCTCGCAATTCTTATATACTATCTATATTCTTACGTCTACGTGGACGATTCAGTAGAAAACTGGGAATCGATTATTCAGAAAACTGTCAGATCAAGTGAAGGAAATTTAATAGGTAATGTTGATGCTGTGGATGAAAATTCCATATTGGTCTCCACAGAAGGTGGAAGAACAAGATACAGGATACCAAAGCATATTGTACAAGGTTTTGATGGTCATCAAGTATCACTCAATGTACAGAAAATAGAACTTGAAAGATTCAAGGGAGGCAAGGCAGAAGGTTATAGAGAAGTAAAATAGTGATAATAGAAAATAGATCTATATATTATATCCTATTTGAAAGAACGTTTATAATTCGAAGTATTGCACACCGTATTATAGAACACATTTTACGATATAGTTATGCAGGATTTGGCACATTATCAGATTAGTTTAATATGGACGACAAATATGTGAATTCATTTGATTAAACAATTAGGATTACAGTTTAATCTCCTTATCTTAGTACACACATCAAAACAATTCTTTATTACATTGAGAGCAGTATTATTGGAATATTTTCTAATATCGATAGGATAAGATGTCGTGATACGACCCATGACATTTCATATTCCATATTTATGTAAGATTGAATCAAATGAGACATTTTTCTAGAAAGCCTCTTTATCTACTTGCATATTATTAATACCACTTTTGGTTTCATTAATAATGGGTTACATGATAAAAGATCTAAATTTGAATGATAAATATGGTTGATCTCGAATTAGATGAGATAAGCGAAAAAGTAATTTCTTGTAGTTTATGTCCACGTCTACTTTCCCATATTACTCAAGTAGGAAAGACCAAAGTAAGAAGATTTATAGCTCAAGATTATTGGGCAAAGCCTCTTCCTGGTTTTGGAGATCCTAAAGCACGATTATTTATAATTGGATTGGCACCTGCAGCTCATGGTGGGAACAGAACTGGCAGGATATTTACAGGCGACAGCTCTGGAGATTGGTTAGCGAAAGCCTTGTTCGAAACAGGCTTTGCAAACAAGTCAACTAGTCTGCATAAGAATGACGGACTTGTACTAAGTGGTGTATATGTTACTGCCGCTGTAAAATGTGCTCCTCCACAAAATAAGCCGACTTCATTTGAAAAATTAAACTGTTCACAATACCTTTTAGCAGAAATAGAAGTATTAAAAGATACCACGAAAGTTATTCTCACTCTTGGAAAGTTTGCATTTGATGCATATTGTGAACTATTCAAAATTAAGGGATTGACATTTAGTCATGGTGCATACTACAATGTAAAAGACCAAAAGACTTTACTGGCTTCTTATCATCCAAGTAGGCGAAATACTAGTACAGGAAAGCTAACATGGAATATGTGGATTGATGTCTTCAAAACAGCGAGAAGGATATCAATGTATTAATAATAATAATAATAATTCGATAGAAGGTAAAAATTTACTCTAAATACTATCAAGGTTAAGTAATAAACAAGTAGTGTTACTGACTATTCTCGTATTATTTGCAATCGCATCCCTAGTAAGCAATGAGGCATTTTCAGGCGTAGTTCACTTGGTACTTCATAGGTCTGGTCTGTAATCCGTATCATCTAGAATAAATAAATAAAATATGTTATTATCATATGTATTGCATAGATCTATACTAGATATTGCTATCTTAAGCTATTTATGTTCATGATTATCTTCCAAGAAGGTAAGTATTGCTCTGTTAAACTCGCTAGGATACTGATACATTAGCCCATGTCCTGCGTCTCTTATCTGGACTACCCATGAACCAGGGATTTTTCTTGCTAACATCAATGAATCTTGCAGCGGAGCATCATCTGTTCCAACAATAACCAAAGTGGGTTGAGTAATTGTTGATATAGCGTTACAACTGCCTGTCCAATTTGCAACTGCTTCTAATTGATATTGTAGTGTTTGCGCTGATACTGATTCTTTAGGCATTGGAAAGTAGTTCAGGTAATCTGGATGTGCTTTGAGCCATTTGGTGGGAAATAAGAATGGCATATCTTTCTCTACTTTTTGTTGATAGGACATCGAATCATTGCTAATCATCTGTGTAATTTTAGGACTTGTAGGTGTAGCATTTTGGCCCCCACATCCTGAGGCATATAAAATAAGATTGTTAACCTTGTCTGGATTTGCCAATGTCAATTCCTGAGCAACATAGGAACCCAGAGACCAACCCAAAACATCGGCCTTGGATATTTTTAAAGCATCAAGCAAGCCAGCAGTATCCTTTGCAAATTGGCTGATTGAAAATTGCTTTGTTCCGGCAGTCGTATTTCCTGCTCCTCTGTTATCAAAGATAGTTACAGAATAGTTTGACGAAATTAGCTGCTGTAACAAAAGAGGACTCCACATATCCATAGTGGCGCCAAGCCCTGTGATCAAAATGGTTGGCTTGGCATTACTTTTACCAAGCTGTTTATATGCCATATTTATATCACCTACCGCAACTTTTTGTAATGGGATCTTGTTTATCATAGCTGCTTTTGATTGAAAAGAAGAAGTAGAGGAGAAGTTGTTAATGATATTTCGTCCTATGTTGCCTGATGCATGTGATGTGAGAAAAACATTATTGTTTAATAATACACTAAAACATGTCAACACTATTATTGAAAACAAAATTGTTTTATTTTTGATTTTCAATTTTGATGTCTGTATTAACTTTAAACTATCTTATTTATACTTTAACCAAATAGGTCCATATGTACTAAGAACCACCTAGCCGAAATAGTTTTAGATGGCATAAGCAATGTATGTTTGATTTATAAAACTAAGTTGTACTGCAAGCATCTATACTTGTATTGATATTAAGGTTATGGAAATGAGTCATTTAACTGCATATCTAATGTATTTTGGGATAGGATCATTACAGTTTTATTTACATTAATATTACTTTAAGGTAAAACCTATTTATACGCCTGTTTTTTAGGATATTAAAATATGTTTAGATGTGACTGGCAAGAAAAACGAACGCCATCATTTACAATAATTATATTATGTATTACAATTGTAGCCAGTCCCACAATAACTTCAGTATTGGCATCTTCTCCTCCTCCTACAACTAATTCATATATTCGACCTATAGCATCTTCTGCACCTATCTCAACACAAAAAGAAGAAAATAATTCATCATCGACATTGAAAATAACAGATCGGATAAAAGGATTGATAAATGCTCTTGTGGATAAAAATAAAACTAATGCTGCAATTGCCATAGGCTTTATTGATCCGAATGGAACTCAGTTCTATGGTCACGGTAAAATATCCAATACAAATATCACCACAGTAGATCAAAATACAATTTTTGCCATTGGTTCCATTACCAAAGTATTTACTACAACTATTTTGGCAGATATGGTAAACCAAAGTCTTATTAAATTAGATGATCCTATTGAAAGATATCTTCCATCTAATATTAAAGTACCTCAATATAAGGGGCACAAGATTACCATTGAAGATTTAGCTACACATACTTCAGGTTTGTCCAATTGGCCGTCTAACTATTGTCCCTCTTTCGATCCTACAACAACAGCATTTCAGCATTCGATCCAATATCGAACAAATCTAATGAACTGTACCAAAAACTATACATTCGATAATTTCTATCAAGCTTTATCAAATACTACTCTGTCAAGAGAACCAGGTTCAAAATTTGACTATTCAAATTTTGGTATGGGATTACTTGGTCATATTCTAACATTAAAATCTAACATGTCATCTTACGATGAACTTTTGTCCAAAAGAGTTCTGGACGTTTTGGATATGAATAGCACAAACATTGGTCTTTCAAATACGCAGAAATCTAGATTAGCGATTGGGCACTTCAATGGCGGCCAAGAACTACCCACATGGGATGCATCAAATCCCATTGCATCAGGTCCTGGCCTTCATTCCACTATCAGTGATATGTTAAAATTTGTATCAGCTTATATGGGACTAATTAAAACAAAATTATATTATGCAATGCAAGAAGCCCAGCTAATAAGACATAGTACCAACCACTTATTACCTAATTGTATGGCATAGCGGATCAACTCCGGATGGTTACAATGCGTTTATGGCTTTTAATCCTACAAAACAAAGAGGCATAGTAATTCTATGTAGTGCAGATACTTCAAATATCAATATTACCTAATAATGAACCTGCTTCATTTCATACAGATAATTTTAATACAGATAAACTTGGATTTTATGTTGGCTTAGGTTGGATGATAGATACCAACTTTGGTCAGGAGATTGTATGGCATAGCGGATCAACTCCGGATGGTTACAATGCGTTTATGGCTTTTAATCCTACAAAACAAAGAGGCATAGTAATTCTATGTAGTGCAGATACTTCAAATATCAATATTTCTGATATTATTTTCAAACAAAAGAACGATCTATCATTAGTAGTAGGGAATTTGCTTAATGATTAAACGTCATATTTAGTTGAATTCTATCTGCTAGCCCACACTCAAACAATAGAAAGAATTGAATGCTACAATAAGAAGAGAGAATATAGAATACAGGAGCTAATAAAAATAAAAGGTATTTGGGAAAATCCATTCTAATAGAACTTTAAAAATCATGTTTTTGTGCGTCTTGAATTTTTTGAATGGTAGTATGAGAGCTACCAGTAACATTAAATGTCAACATCAAGTTAGAGAACATTTCAGTTAATGTTTTATACTTACAAATTTGTTAGTAGGTTAGATGACATTGATCAACGCGGCATCATCAAAAGCAATCGACAAGAAGTCCAGACAAGAGTCTAGTCTCCATTTTTATGGTAATGCTCCGGATTTACACTATCAGTTTGAATCCCATTCTATTTGAGCTTCTATTCTGGAGGTACATGAAAGCTTTGGCCTTTTTCATGAATTTCCTAGCATAAAATTATTCTGCGGCAAAGTAAACCTGAAGATAGCTCCTTTACCATTCTTGTTATTCTCAGCCCATATTTTGCCTCCATGAGCTTTAATAATATTCTTTGAAATAAATAGTCCTAAACCTGTTCCTGAAGAGGATTTTGAAACAAATTTGGAAAATAACCTTGGAAACAGCTCCGAATCTATGCCTGTTCCTGTGTCAATCACACTAACCACAGTATGATCGTCACTTCTTTCCGAAGTTATGATTATTCCTTCATGTTCGGTAAACATGAGAGCATTACTTAGAAGATTAGATATAACCTGCGATATCCTTTCTCTATCTGCTTCCACAATGAAATCTTTAGGTTCATATGATAATTTTACATCCTTTTCATTGTTTACCGTCAGATCGTTTATACAATGAATTATTATATCCTTGATGTTAAATTTCTCTTTATTTAGCTTTAAGGCATGACTTTCGATTCTAGCGACGTCTAGTAAATCGCTAGTAAGTCTTTGAAGTTTAACTGCATTTCTTGATATTGCCTGTATAAATTCGTCAGGTTTATGGGGGTCGTTTTGTAGTAACTCGGTATATCCCATAATGGCTTGTGTTGGAGTTTTCATTTCATGGCTTGCTATATTTATAAACTCTTTTTGCATCTTATCATTAACCTTTAATTGTTCGTTTGCTGATTCAAGTTCTCTTGTTCTCATTTTAATTTCCTTATTCAGGTTACTATTCCATTTAATAAGAAAGATTACCAATACAGCAACTGCAATAGAGACACCTGCGATCAGAGAGAATATCTCGATCATGTGTATATAGATAATAGTATCTATTTGTGAAAAGATCGCGGACGTAGGAGTAATTATAAATGCATAGTACTCTGGGTCTGATCCAACAGCAATAGGATAACCCGTATTTAGTCTCTCCCCATTTCTAAATTCATAAGTACCTGACAAGGGTTTTCCTGATAATACTGTATGTATTACGTTATTAAGAATTTCGTTATGTCCCGTAACTTGTTGTGTATAGCTACCATAAAACGATGTACCAATAAACGACTTTACAGGATGAATTAATTGAACTGCATTCCTGTCTAAAACTGCTAGATACTGGGACTTTATATCATATGTGTTACCATAGTGTCTAAACAAAGGAACAGTAGGTAGCGAAGCAGCTATTAAACCCAAATACTTTCCAGTATCTCCATTAACAATAGGAAAAGTAATAGCAATTCTATATAAGCTATCACTTCCTGGATAGCCATTTGAAAATACTGGTGCCAATGTATCTTTTGTTTCCTTTGCCCATTGCGTAGATGATAGATTATTATTAGCATCTACAGATTTTGGTATATGTTTAGCAGCAGTTATGTTAAATCTTACTACATTATTTCTATCCAAAACCAAAAGTCTATCTATTGGAGCAGTTGAGTTTATCCTGTGCAATGTTTTTTGTAGTACATCTTCAGTTTTATTCTCTCCTGACAGATTTCCATGTTGCAATGTATCTGAATTAGCTAGGAGCTCTAGTCTTGACATTATTAAATCTAAATCTGATCCTATATGACGAGACAGGGCTCTAGTCGATTCTATCTGCCGATCCTTTTGCTGTTCAAATAGACTTTTTCTGACATTCATCTCTGTATTGTTCAAAATATAAAAGAATATACCATATGATACAGCAATCACCAACACTATAGAGATAATGATAATCTTTGTCGTATTTAAAATAGGGATTTTTCTACCTCTATCTGGTTTATCCATTTTTGCCAGGCATTTGGAATATCACATCTTACTATACTTATACCCTCAGTAATTTGAATGGGTCAAAGTATTTCAAACAAGATCTTAGTTACATAAGATAAAAAGCTCATTAGATCTCCGTATGTTTATTGTGTACCTAATTGTGGACACAAAATTTACAGGTCCACAAAATCATGAAGTACTCTTCCTATCAGTGTGTAGTTAGATTGCAATTATGGTCGCATTCCGACCACACATATGGATTCATTATCCATTTTTATGACTCCGTTAGCAGTTCCGTAACTGCGCGTTGCTTCTTCTGCCACTTTTCTCCAAATCTCTTCCCTTCTCTTTTCTGTTTCCTTAGATAACATGATGCGAGCAGAAGCGCTAATTGCTTGACAGTAACGACAATAATCATACCCTGACTCAAATTCAAATGTTACAATTACCTTGTCACTATGAATATCTCTGAATCCTGCTCTGTCCAGAGAATGTTCAAGCTTATTTGTATCAGATAGACTAAACGGGTTTGGAGTTCCTGGAAATGCTGTTATTTGCACTTGACTGTCTATAATCTTGGTAGCCAAGCTAATAATCGGGACTTTAGGTGCTTCAGCCCAAACCGCAGATGCAAATCGCCCACCTGATACTAGCGAACTATATATTCTTCCTATCGCAGCATCTAGATTTGGCAATAGCATCAGTCCCCAGCGACATAGTGCTGCATCAAACGATGAGTTCGGCACGTCTAAATTCTCGGCATCACTTTCTTTAAACTCAATTATGTCTTGCAATCTCAGGAATGCGGCTCTATCCTTTGCAATGGCTAGCATTTGTCTTGAAATGTCTGTAGCCAAAACATAACCACTAGTTCCGACTACTTTTGCTGCTGACATTGATGGTTCTCCAATCCCTGTTGCTATATCTAATATTCTTTGTCCGGACTTAATTTCAGCAAGTTCGATTAATCTCTGGCTAAGCTTTTGAGCTCCTTTCTCAATAGGCTGCCACCAATTTTTCCATCCTTCAGCAACGCTATTCCAGCCTTCACGTTGATCTATTTTAAACATATTAGAATCAAATATTGAAGAAGCCATTTGATTACCATTATATATTACTACATATAAAGTTGCTATTATCAACGTTGTCTCACTTTAATGTGGACTTAAAATGCAATGTATAGATGATTCTAATGATCCTTGGACTTCCCTAGCTGTAAGCTGTCTTTCAATCAAACACGTAGCTTGCTCCAATGCATTTGAATCTAATTAATAATGAAGATAAATAATCCTGAAGGTGTAGTTCTCTTTTGATAAGATGCTTTCTGAATGTAGACACAATAAAGACCATATTAGAGCTGTTAGCTTCAAAGGTAAATTCCATTCAGCTAAATCATTATTCATGCCATTAGTATTGCAGCAGCAAAAGATGATAAACGAATTGTTTACAAGTATCAGAATGTAAAAAGTTGCAAAGGCAATAACATTAGCATATGTTGATGCAAATATCTGAACAGCGTTAGCTGAAAATAGCTTAAAGACCTTCATAATTGATTTGCTATAATAATATTTTTATACAGCCTAACTCATATTCAGGTCTATTCATGATAGAATTGCAGCATTAGATAAATCAGTATGCAATATAGCCAGAGATGCAGATTACAAAACACATTAAATGGAGGGAATACAAATTCATGAATGGAGTTTTGATTTGATCTCATTTACCAGTTGTTCAGTATTTATTGGCTTTCTGATAAACCAATCAAAATCTAAAACAGAATAGTCCTAAAACGGAATAGTCCTTTTTAGAGTACAGACTGAGTCCCCTAATTAACATTTTCACATATACTTAATGAACTTGACTGCATCAGATTTGCGTAACTAAGATAAAATGTACAATTTTGTGTCGCATCACATCGCATGTTATCATGGTTACCTCACTAGTAAGCAGATCATACATTACTGGAGACCTAACTATAGGATTAGGATTAGGATTAGGATATAGATAAAATGTTTTATTATACACAGGACATTTTTTATGGAAAATTACAACATTTGCTAAAACTAGATGGTACTGTGTCTATCTAACAGCACTCAATATAAAACATCACGTTGTGTACAGCACGTGAATGCTAATAACAGACTATAGAAATAAGGTTCCATATTTTCAAGGACTAATGGTTCTCGTAGAACATAAAACTTAACTTCTAGCTAAGTTTACTATCAGTAGATGACTCTAAGTCTGAACTGTAAGGATGCTGGAGATCCAGTATGCACACATACTATGTATGGTGAGACAGAAGAGGAATTACTAGAAAATGCAAAGAAACACGGTATAGAAGTTCATGGATATACTAAAGAGACCTGGGAAGATGAAGTTTCAAAAAATAAAGATCATTTCAAAAAAACTGATAAAAAGCTCGTAAATTATCTTTCGTCTTATTTTTTGAATCTTGTAAGATGAAATAATAGCTGCGTATACTTTAATGATAAAACCATCCTTTAACATTCAATATCATCAGCAAAAATATTAGCAAAAACTTTAGATCACCTGATGAGGTAAGGACATTCGGAAAAGGAAAGATTAATCCATGGTAATCTGCACCTAAATAGGTAACTTTCCAAATAAAGGCCGTCATATTACTTATAAATTAGTGCCTCATGTTGCAAACTAATGAATGATAAGAAAAAATTTTGTCTCATAGCCATAGTTATAACTATAGGTCTTGTAACAGCAACTACCTACCATGTGGGTACTACTATCGTAGCTTATGCAGCAAATTCGAATTCACCACAAGGAATTATAAGCATTAAGGCTGGATCAGGAAACTCTACTGCTCCATTAACTACTTTCACCCCACAAAAAGTAGAGATTAATAAGGGTGATACCGTGAGATGGTATAATCCAACTCAAGTAGGAGAGCCACATACAGTTACTTTTGTACTGGATAACAAAACCATGACAGGCTTTGCTATGCCTTTTGGTGTGACAAGTTCAACTCAATTCATGTCTATACCTCCTAATTCAAATAGTGAACCAGTTAGTATACCTGGAAAGGAGGCTACTAAAACAATAGTTGCTGTCAATTCTAGAGTGTACAATCCAGTAATAATCGATTCAGCAAATAATGTGAAAACACTCAAACCAAATGCGACGTACGTCTTTAATGGGAATGAAAAGTATGCCAATTCGGGCTTTTTACTACCAAAAGGACAAGATAAGAATTATCCTAGATCCTCAAATACATTCACTGTAACTTTTCAAAATTCCGGTATCTACAGATACCTGTGCATAATTCATCCATGGATGACAGGGGAAATAGAGGTAAAGTGATACCAACGTAGTCATTTACTTTTCTTTATCCTTGCATCTCATAAAGTAATCATAATAGTAGGCCTGCTTCGAAAATGAGTATTCCTAATGACATTATAGAAACACAATATTGCATGCTATACTGCTCATATAGACATTTACTCTTATATTAACAAACAAGCAGTTGTTGAAAAATAAAGAATTCGCTACCAATATTGTCAAGTTATCCGAAACAATAGATAAGGCCGGTAGTAACAAAAGGGAAAAAATAAAACAAAGCAAATTCTGTCCGGTTAGATCGAAAGATAGAAGATACCACTATTACTTCGAGTCGAACACGAATATTATGTAAAATCTTCCTTTGGACGTTCTGGGCATTACAGCATCTAAAGTTCCGCTAGTGGGATATTCAAATATAATACATTCTAATTGGAATTGCATTGACGAGTATCTCCTTACATTGAGGAAATATGCTTTGAATGAAGTATCATCCTAACCACAATTCTTACGGACATAAGCAATGCTTAACAATCTCTGACAAAATGTTTAATAATCTTTCGTGTCAGTCTAGCTAAGGAATTGATTATGCAACACAATAGCATTCAAATCGGTTTAGTCAATTATTCAGATGTACTGTCTATTATTCTGAGTATAAATACCACCAACTATAAATGCCCTTTATGCTATGAAATGATAATGAATAGTAATATTATCACTACATCAATCATGACAACAAGCATATTTGCCATAACCGTTATCAAGAAAAAACTTGATTAGATACAGAGCAAACGGCAAACGGTAGTCATAGGTAGAATTCAAAATTGAAATTGATCTTTGGCCAATATTCTTCGTCGTATTGATAAATTGAAAGGTCATATATTTTCTAGCAATTGGAATTGTCATAGACGTAGAGTAATATTCTATAGACAGAAATCTGTAGCATTATCAAGAAATTACAAGATTATCCAAGTACCTAATTAGTAAATTTCTAGAACAGATAAATTTTGATTATGTTAACATTAACATCAACCAAAGAAGATGATTAACAGTAGATTGCAATCTAATAATATGTTTAAGAATGGACTAATGATAGTAGATACGGAAAACCACAAGGATTTAGAATCAAGTTTGCTAGGAAAATGCTCGGTCATAGTTTTAAAAATAAACCTACTAGCATTTTGAAAAATAGTGAAATTAAAAATGAGCACTGTGATGGACAATTTTTTGATAAGATCAAATATTGGTAAAAGTTGATGATGAAACAAGATGCCTAGATTAGAAGTAAAAGGAGATGAAACTCAAAGCTCAGGATGGAAAATACTGATCATACTAAGCTGCTTGGGACTAATTGTTATGTTTGACGAGACTATGATTTTGCCAGCCATTCCAGATTTCATTCATAAGTTTAACATCTCATACAGTACATCATCATGGCTGCTCTCCGCTTACATAATTGCAGCAGCTGTCATGACACCGATTGGAGGAAAGCTGTCTGACATCTACGGGAAGAAAAAAATATTGCTCATAATAATGGCAATCTACGCAGTTGGTATTTTGGCAGGGCGATTTGCTACTAATATAGAATTTATGCTCGCAGCAAGGGCAGCGCAGGGTGTTGGAATGGCTATGTTCCCAATTGCATTTGGAATCATTAGAGAAGTACTCCCTGAAAAAAGGCTTGCAATTGGCCAAACTATATTCACCTCAACATTTTCTGGGGGTGCGGTAATAGGTCTAGTGGGCGGTGCGGCCATAATCCAAAACTTTGGTTGGCAGGCAACGTTCCTAGCTATTCTTCCTGCTGCAATTGCACTATGGTTGATAATAGCAAGATTCGTACGAATAGCAGATCCTGCATCAATCAGGGTTAGAAGTAAAGTTGATGACGATAAGAACCTAAATGAGGAGAATATCAACAAGTCTAATTCTAAAATCGATATAAAAGGGACCGTGGCTCTAGCAACTACGATAATCACCTTTCTAGCTGGCATAACTCTGCTGCAGGGTAACAATTACGATGAAGTGTATCAGGTTGTAGGACTCTTTATTGCATCTGGGGTATCACTTACGGCATTTATTATAATTGAAAAGAGAGTGTACTCACCATTGCTTGATTTCAAGTTAATGAGAAACAAGAACTTCCTGGCTCCAACTGTTATTCTCATGCTGGTCTTCATGTCTATTTTCATGGTATACCTGACTATCCCCATTATGGTAAGAAGCCCACCTCCATTTGGCTTTGGGGGTAATGCAATTACAGTCGCAAAGGTACAACTACCATTTATGACTGTTTTATTAATTGGGACTATCATGTCAGGCTTTATCTTGAATAGGGTGAAGAACGCCAAGCTTATGCTACTTGGCACTGCGATCAGTACAATAGGATTCTTTATAGTACTGTTTTTTCATTCCACAGAAAATATGGTATCAACAGGACTCGTCATCCTCTCAGCAGGTCTGTCTCTTTCGATTTCCGGCGCATTTAACGTAATACTTCTTTCAGTGCCCATGCAGATGACTGGGATTGCTCTGGGAATGACTTTGCTGCTCAACCTTGTAGGAATGTCGGTAGGACCGGCCCTTTCTGGAATGTTCCAGGAGGAATATAAAGCAGCAGCACCAGGAGTTCCTGGCATTTTCCCAACTGATCATGCATATAACTCGATATTTATCACTGCAGCAATAGTCTCAATAGCATCTGTCGTTATGGCACTTTCTGTATCAGGTACAAGAATTAGAACATCATCAACAACAACAACAACAATAACTAGCGAGCAGCGAGAACGGAGCGAAGAACGTTATTGAGATAGTCTTGTCACCATTTAATTTTATAGCCAACTTCTCTAGAGTCAGCAGTCATTCATACTAAATCAATGAAATAATATAAAGCAATTTTAACATAAAATCAGCTGATAAAATGTCGAAAAATGTTAGAATGCAACAGCCTCAATTTAGACATTCGAACTACTACTTTATTGCTGCAGCTATAGCTACTGCAATTGCAGGAATAGTACATCTATATATACCATTTGGATTTCCTATGGTTTTTGAAAATCCGGCAGTTGCAATATTCTTTCTTGGATCTGGTATAGCACAAATTTTTTGGATCCTTCCTATGCTAAAAAGATGGGGGAAACCTTGGTATTATTTAGGGATTGCAGGAAATGCAGGTTTTATAATTTTGTATGTAATAACACTCTTTCCTGGAAATCCCATAAATGGAAGAGGGGGAAGTATAGATATTACAGCTGCGATATGTGAATTAGGACAAGTTGCGTACATAGTAATAACTGGGATAATATTGGCTAAAGAAAGAAACATTATAGTAAATCAAAGATAAGTGATTAGACTGAATATCTAGCATACACAATGTTAATTTATTGATACGATTTCATTATTTCTTGAACATAGCCGAGTTACACCTTCTCCTTTCGTTAAACTGAGTATCCCTTCTCATTCGCGTTAATATTCGACATTTTTTCTAATATATACCATTTAATAAATTAATACCTTTAAAGTAATAACTAAATACAGGATTGGATCTTCGATTGTTAAAAACAGTAAACAATTATTATATTCTTTAGATTATAAAATAGATTGAAGTCTAAATTTCCTATATCATTTCGCGATATAATGTAGACGTTGCTAAAGATAAAGTCAATAGTTACTATTCAATCAAATTCCACATTAAGCAAAATATATAGATAATAAGAAACCTTGAGTAATATTATGCGAATTTCAGCTGAAATGGCAGAAGCAATTAATGATCAAATTTCGTATGAGGCATCATCGGCAAATGCGTATATTGCAATTGGATCTTGGTGTGAGAGAATCGGATATGATGGAAGTGCAGCCTTCTTTTTTGAACAGGCCGCAGAAGAAAATAGACATATGTTAAAGCTTATACATTATCTTAATGGTGTTGGAGCAGAATCGATAATTCCAGCAGTTGAAAAACCTCAAAGCAGTTTTGAATCCTTAGAAGCTACTTTCCAATTTGGCCTAACAAGCGAGCAAAAAGTAACCAAGGCCATTTATGATCTAGTAGACATGGCAGAAAAAGAAAAGGATCGGTTTACATACTCATTTTTGCAGTGGTTTATAACTGAACAAACAGAAGAGGAAACATTATTTCATACAATTCTCCAAAAGTTTGATTTACTTGGAAGAGACAAGCTGGCAGTATATCAAATTGATCAATCTCTGACCTCAGTGAGATCTCAAGTTATGAGTAAGCAAACAAGTCAAAAATAGTCTTATTACTAAAGATTACAAAATTCATTTTTCATATTTTGAGCAGTTTTAATATTCTAAAGATATTCATTATCACTAAAGTTTCATCAAGTCAACAGATTTCACTTAGAGTAACATCTATGCCTTGCAATATTTTTCCGATAATTTTGATAAACTGATGGTAGTCTACTTAACTTTGACCACTGTAATTCACTTGAATCTATTGATTGATTGATTGACCTTGAGATAATATCATTACATTTATGCTTCGTCATGTGTTACGATTTTATTTTATGTTTATGAAGATGGTATTGCTTCAATAATGCTTAGAAAGTTAACATCATCAGACGGGTATACTATTTTAGTAATATCAAAACCAGAATTATGTAGCAAATTGCTATACTCTTTTTCAGTTCTGATTCTTCCTTTGTGAGTGAGCGCAAGCATTACAATATCTATAAATTTACCAATCAATCAATCAATCAATCAATATATGGTTTGTTTCCTTCTGGCATGATTAAATCAATTATTAATAACTTAGGGGTATACTCATTTTGTCTATCTTCATCTTGACTTATATCCATTGTAATCTTTGTTGTCATAGTAGTTGCTTTTGATTTTGCTTTTGCTTTTGCTTTTGTTTTTTCCATAGCTTGTAAACAATTCTTTAAAATCTTTGTAGCAGAATCATCATCCCAGTTAAGAATCACACTTTTTATGATATAACCATCTGCACCAAGAGGAATTGAATTGAAGAATTTACCATCTACTAATTTACTACGAGAAAGAAAATCCTTGCTATCTTCAGTTCTTGGATTTCCAAACTCATTGGTATACAGGCTTTTGGCACTTTCAATTGCATGGGGTAGATCAAATAATATACCACTGAGATTAGGATTAGTCTTTAGGAGATGAGATAGAAAGATACCCTGTCCTCCTCCAATATCCGCAACAGTAGTGAACAGCGAAAAGTCATACATTGAAGACATCGATGAAGCATACGACGATGTAAGTGATGTCATTGCACTATTAAATATCTGGACATCCTTACGGTTTTGATCCTGTTGAAAATACTCGAACATATATTCAAGCCATTTGCATGTTTAAATGAACTTTCGCCAGTCGCTATGCTGTATGAAAGATCATTTATGGCTCTATTAAATGACTCCAAACCAAACATTAAGGCAAAGTTTCTGAGCGATCCATTTGTTTCAAACTGAAGAAGAACAGCCTTATGTGTTATATCGAACTTTCGTTTGTTATTATTGTCGACTTCTTTCTCCCAGTCTTCTTTCTCATCTATTTCGGTAAATATTCCAACACTTGCTAGCATTCGTAATAATCTATAAAGAGAATCAGGATTTGTTTTAGACTGCTCTGCTAATTCTTCAACGCTTTTGGGACCACTTTTCAGATAATCAGCTATTCTAAACTTTGCAACAATGTAAATAGCCTGGCTCAACGGACCATGAGATAGCATGTCCATAATAGTATAAAATTTTGTAAATGTGACACATAATACTTACTCTTGCTATTATCATTATTATTCACGGGAGCTGAATTAGAAGTGGAGTTAGGCATACCTACTAGATGTATACATAATATAGAATATTATTATTTGTCTCTTTGTTTTTGTCTTCCATACTACATTGAATAACACTCTAAGATATATAGTGACAGTTAACTTTAACACAGATAAGGGCAGAATTATCAATCAAGATAAAAAATACAGAACTCAATATTGCAATTGCAGATAAATCATAAGATCTGTTGATCTAGTTTCTAATGAGCCTAGATCAGCAAGAAATTACCTAAAACTTGCATATTGATCCTACAAGAGATATTTGCACAATATCATTCTCTTGTCAATACTGAGGACTTTTTTCGTACTCTTATGTGCACGATCTATAAGGTCTGTGACGAAATACGAATGACTACATGCTTCTTAACGACTCACAAATATCCCCATCCGATTACCAACCTTTTAATTTCATTCTTATTCACTTCGTGTATAACCTCGTGGTTTGTGATATCTGAAAAGAATTTTGATATCTCATTGCTCCGCAAATTCTATCATCGATTTAATGTATTAAGAGAAGTTGTCTTATACAATGCAGGATATTGTTAATTCGCTACATTGGATTATATTTCAAAACTATCTTGTCTACTGTTGCTATGGAGAAATATATTTATAATTATTTGAGAAGACAATTGATCGATCAAGTTGACAATATCTCACATTTCGAAAATGATAACAAAGACAAAAGTATTGATTTCCACAAACATAATAGGCATTGATAACCAAATTAGAGAAAAGGCGATTACCAGGCCATTACATATCAGTACACAATTACCAGAAAGTTCTACATAAATAAAATTTAGTTGAAATAAAAGAAGATGAGGAAAAACGAGCAGTTATCACAAAAAAGTGTAATTGCAGGGCTCCAAACTGAAATTGCGTATCCTCACAAAGTATCGAAAATTGTCGTTAATGAAACACATATTTCATGGATATTTCTAACTGGGTCATACGCCTATAAAATAAAAAAAAATCTTAAGTTTGGCAAGGTTCTCGACTTTTCATCGCTGCAACTTAGGAAGATATCTTGTCAAAAAGAAGTCAAGCTAAATAGAATTCTTTGTGGAAGTATGTATATGAGCGTTGTGAAAGTCGTAAAGAATAAAGACAACACTCTAAGGATCGCAGATCTGAAACACAAGGGCAAACCTTTCGAATATGCTGTTAAAATGAAGGAAATCCCGGAACAATACCGCCTAGATAATCTGTTGATTACGAGAAAAGTTAGCTTTAGAACTATCGAGAAATTGGTAGAAATTCTGGTCAGATTTCATATTCACACAAGGACATCTAAAAAAATCAAGTGTCATGGTCGACCACAGTTCATAAATGAGAAAATAAACGAGAATTTTGATACGATTGCAACACTTACAAAAGTCGACGGAAAATTGCGAAAAGCATTACTTTCTTTTGTAGAAGACAACCAAAGTCTGTTTCGTGAGAGGATTCATGAGAATAAAATTCGCGATATACATGGCGACTTACATTTAGAAAATATTTTCATCGTACAAAATAAAGTCTATCTATATGACAGAATTGAGTTCAATGATTCCTTGAGATATGCAGATATTGCAGAAGACGTTGCACATCTCTGCATGGACCTTGATCATCATAAAAGAACCGATTTTCAAAAGTATTTCATTTCTCAATACATAGAAAAGAGTAATGATCTTACCTTACGCGAGGTAATCTACTTTTGGATGTGTTATAAAGCATGTGTTAGAGCCAAAGTTTCACTGTTCCGTGCAAAAAATGAAGCTGACAAAGAACAGAGAACTAGTTACATTAATGAAGCAAAAGACCTATTCTTACTTGCAAATTCCTACATCGATTCATTATAACTAATCAATTGAAATTGAAATTTAAGAACAGTGATAGATACCATTAAAATCATCACTCTTATGGGATCTCGGTTCCTCAGAACAGATGCCAAACACTATCTTTTAATAAGTGTGATAGAAAAAGGAGTATTTGCGAACTACACTAGCACAAATGGAAATATAACATATAACTGCTAATCAAATGTGCCTATTCGGCATTTATTTTGTTTGCTAGCATTCACAGAAGGTTCATCACAATAAGATAATATAAGAAACGTTACTTTATTTACGCCATAGAACTAATGAGTATCTACTAAATAATAAGATACCCCAATCTCCTTAATACTATTCTGGTTGCGGCTGATGAAGCTGATACCATTTTATATATACATTGTCTACTAAGCATCATGATATTAGCATATATTATATATCAAATTATATATTAATAATATATGGAAAGTATTCACTGTTATGAGTGTGGAAGGGCAATCGCTGAATCTCAACCTATAATTTTTGCGGATGGCAAGACAATTCATAAATCATGTGCAATTACGTTGCAATGTTATGACTGTCGTAAAGTTATTGGTTACCAAGTAAAGGGCAAAAGCAGTTCTGACAGAATAATTGTTTGTACCGAATGTGCGAATCACAAAAGGGAATAGTATAAAACTGGAATCCTGTTAGGTGACGCATAGATACTCATTACCCAAAAGAAATAAAAAATACAATGCGATACTGAAATGTGAAAGTTTGTTGTTATCAATGGTGTGAAATACAGTAGTGATGCTTATTGAAACTTCCTATGAATTGTACACCATTATTTTGATTTTCATTATAAAGGAAAAAATTTTTAGATTACGGTCTAGCTGATCATACTCAACCGATTGATTTTATTTGAATTATATAATCTATTGAAAAATCAATATATAACATAAAACTATTAAACTACTAATAATGCAGAAAAAAATGTTAACTTACCATTGCCATTGTTTATACCAAAAGATATTTTAATATGCTGAAAAATAATAAACTATGAGAAACCTGATTGCAGTATCATCTTCTTTTGTTATGATATCTTTAATCCTCTCTTCCATACTTGTTTTAACAATTACAAATAAATCACAAACAAATATTATGGCAGTTACAACAAGAGAAAAAAGTATGATAACGAATGTAGCAACTGTTGCTCCAAATACGAATACGAATACGAATACTACAGACCATACATCTTCCACTCCTACTAACGTAGCTCAATCAGTATACCAATCTCAAGCAATGACAATACCTCAGTCAGTTGGAACGTTTATTTGGTATGTAGTGAATGAAGCACATGAAGATGCCGTTAATGAGAGACACAAATACATCAGTGATCATAATCCTATCTATCTCCCAATGAACTTGGTTATGCATCAAGGTACTGCTATCTCCTTTCTTGATGCCGATGCTCCATGGGATACCCCGCATCCTCATACGATAAACGTTATGGATAATTCTAACAAAATTGTTTATACAACTGGTAAATTAGACTATACTAATAGTTCGACTGCAAAAGTCTTGCCGGTGGGACACTATACAGTACAAGATACAAAATATCCTTGGATGAAAGGTAATCTGACCGTTGCTCCTAATCCTCAAAAATCAGTTGGAAATCTAATAATGGGTGGATTTTACACTCCGACAAATCAGGTATCAAATAACAAAGATAATGATGGTGGAACACATCCTGGATGGCTTGGATATTACAAGGACCAATTTGTAAAAAATGGATTTAAGATATTAGACACCTTTAACTTTCATTATGCTACGTGTAAATACTGTCCCGGAGGTTTTTGGCCAGATCAGAAAACTGCTGATCACACACTCATAGTCTATAGTACGAATCAGCCATTAAAACAAGCTCTTGACAAGCTTAGTAAATTAGTGTGGGATAATGTTTACATATAATTAAAAAACTGTACAAATTCATAAATCTTTTAGTATTGTCCATCAATAGTACATTAATGCTAATCGTTTCTATAATTCAAGATCATATAATACGGTGGAATTAGAATATAGATCTGAGAAGGAGTTCATAAAAATTAATACCGTATTATTATGAATTCAAGTATATTTGATTTAATTAGGTTATTAGATTATCAAGTCCAATTCTAGTAGCTGTAGAGCGTAATTTGCGATAATGTGGATAGAGTGATAGTTGACTTGCATTACTAAATTCAATTTTTTCGAGTCAGTCTATATCTTCAATATAGAATTATGTAATATATTTTATATTTTAATAATCTTGTAATAAACCATTGTTTGTTAATTCATACTTATATGGCAATTATTGTTATGGCTCTACTTAAACTTACGGATGAATTAACAATTGTACAGGTATAGAATTTGTAAGTTAAAATAAGAGAAAGTTATAGGATATAGTAATAGAAGAATAACAGATGGCTAAGCAGAGTCAACATAATAGTGTAATTATTGTTATATTTACTTTGATTTTATTACTAGTGACTATGATAAGTTCAGATGAATTACACATATCCAAGGCCACCACAAATAATAAAGAAAATAATCTAGGAAATCAAATAAGTAGTAATATTGACGATTTTATAGGAAAAGTTAGAAATAGAATAATATCATCATCTTCATCATCATGTTTTGATATAGGAATTCCTTCTACAGGTACTGAAATCCAAAGTTTTAATGGAAATAGTAGCAGTTATAGAATATCTGGGATTGGCAGCGGCTCGAGTAATAAGATAGTATCAAGTAGCATCAGCAGTAGTAGTAGTTCAAGAGCTCTAGGAAGTATGGCTTTAAGCGAATCAGGAGATGATCACAGCAATAATATTGTATCAATATTGGGTGGCAGTGATGATCAAACTGATGACTCTGTAATATGTGGAGGTCCAGGAAATGATATACTTGTAGGTAGTTCAGGCAACAATATCATATACGGTGGTGCAGGATATGATAAATTATTTGGAGGGCCTAAGAATGATATTCTGATTGGTGGACCAGGTGCAGACTATTTTGACTGTGGTCCTGGAAATGATACTATAAGAGATTATCATCCCTCAGAAGGAGATATAAAGACTAATGATTGCGAAAATTATTAGTATAGAATGATCTTGCACTATTCTTACGTATAAAGTAATTTATAGATTATAATTATATTTGAGATTTATGGCATGTTGATGTGATATTAATTAAAATCTCTTCCATTGTGAATTCAAATTCTTGACAAAACAAAGTTCACCAACCAACTACAGTTTAATTGTAGTTTACTTTTGTATTTAATAGACCATTACCATTTACGCACATCTCCTTCAAGAAGCCCGCTCCCTAGGTGTATTCTGTCTATGTGTTTTGACAAGTCAGTTTTATTGTCAAATTTTGATTCGCAGTAAGGACAAACTATTTTTACAATTTCAGTATTACTTCCCAAATTTGGAGATTCAACTTCAGCTAATTCTAGGCTCTCTTCTGGCATATTTCCAACTATGGACATGAGTGTTACAGAACCAATTGGAGAAATGGTCTTGATACTTTTTGATTTTTCATCCTGCATCGATGTTATTCCATCATTATTTTTTTCGTTCCTGTTACCAACAATCTTCTTATATGTTTTCTTCTCATCAAAGATATTGCGTCTTTGATTAATACTCCCTCATCTACGGCAACAATTGGAGAACTCATTATCTCTCCAATTGTAACTTTATAAGGTCCTATATTTTCTGCTACAACTCTATACAATATATCACGTTCTGTGACTATGCCTATAGGATAGATTTCTGGTTCTTGCCCTTTTTCATATCCCTTCTTTGATTTTGTAACATACACAGAAGATATACCTTTGTCTTTCATTATTTTTACTGCTTCAATAATAATTGTATCTTCATCTAGTATAGTAATATCTTTTTCGACTACAGTTCCTATTTTCTGATTCAAAGAAACTGAATACATATAATGAGGTTATTACTATCCAACTATTATATTTTTGATGTCGGATAGTAGAAATCAGCTTCGTTTGCAGACTGAGGCTTTAACGCTGTAAATTCACATATGCTTTAATATGCGCTTCTCAGAAGAGGAGATTCATTTTATATATTCAGAGAGAAGAGGAGTGTTAAAGCCCAAACCCAAACTTTTGAACTTCTTTTCAGCCAGAAACCATCATCACAAATCATAATTTAGAAATTCTAAATAATAGAATGATAAGTGAATAAATAAATAGAGTTGGTTCGCTTGTTATATATTTTATAAAATGTTTGCATTCTAGCAGCAAGCTCTTCACTTCGTTTTTCGAGAGCCGGCGAAAAGTGGATGGATTATACTAAAGGTGGTCTAATAGGTGTGTTATAACATCATCTTCTATTTCATCCCGATCTCATCGATTTGCTTTTATCAACAGCAACAAGTCAAGAAATGTTTGATATCATGCTGGAATAACAGAACGTACAATTAGTTTTCCATATGGTTTAATAATTAGCATCTCTCATCCAGATGATGGTAATTTTCCTTGAGTGAGACACACTCTTCTCACCCTGACGGCCACCCTGTTGTTGAGGAAATAACAGAAGTTATTCTTGATTATATGACATCAGTGGTGTAGAAACCTAAGTAGATTTTAATATCAACAAAGCATATAACAAATGTCCTAATATGTCTGTCAAGTGTGCAGAATGTCGATGTGCTCCACAAGAATGCACAAACATCATTAATAGTCAGCACTGCCAAAACTGTACAAAAGTAAATTGTTGTTGTTTAATTATACATCATAGCTTTACCAAAGCCATGAATAATTCAGTTATAGAGGATAACTGCCGTTCTCATGAAGCTTGCGAAAAGAATAATAATAAAGATAATGCGGCTCCAGGAAGGACAAGAGTAAAAAATAAAGGATCAGCATATGAGTTCTTCAGACATGTAAAAAGTTTGTATGCGGCTGCTCTTGGCATCGAGATTCTCTGCGTTACGGCTGCAGAGATCGGAGAAAATACATGCTTGTATATTCTTGGCTTTAATCATATAGGAGTTCCATTTGGTTATGTTATGGGTTACTTGCAACTTTTACTACCTTTGTGACAATTCTCGGACGATATAAATATGCATCAGGAGATCGAATTAATAGTTGTTGTTCTGTGTTAGAACAAGACAATAACAAGGACTTTGTTTCAAATGTTGCAATAACGTTCAAAAATTTTGGTTTGGGCTTGAGAAAACTGAAAGAGATACCAAAGCAGCCAAACTTGGGGGAGATTTTAAAGACTAGTCTCTTAATACTTGTTACTGCTGAAACTGCATGCATAATTACTGCTGAAACAGTAGATTTTATATTTTATAAACAAGCATTCTATCTATCAATCCCATTGGCTTTACTTGCTGGAGCAATCACGGTAGTAGCACCGAAAGCTTACAAAAAAATGAAAATGGGAAGAAATGAGATATGGGAGCATAGTGTTGGTGAACAGAGATAATATTAGAGTATCACATATTCATTGTATTTTGTATTAGATTAAGAGAGCTGTTTGAGTCTAGCCACACAGCATAGTTTTCAATAATCTGTTTTGTTCCATCTGGAAAATTACATTGATTCTATAAACACCAGATGGCAACTTAAACATGAAATTGCCAGTATGAGATATAACAGAGTCTTCGATATATCCAGCAGATTTTTCTTTAGAGTCAACTAAGCCAGCGGTTTTGTATACTGTTACCAACCTACCACCATTATCACAATACCCGCAATCGCTACTGCTGAATGACCAGTAACTTCACCATGTACTATTTCATAATCAGAGGTCTGCTTTAATATTTAATATTGATGATAGAGGCCACGAGAAAATCTTTGTATTTGGTATAATACTATCTTCATCGATTTCGACAAGAGTTACTAATGACGCAACACCTATTCCTGAAGCAGCAATTAGAACCCAGATTGTCGTCACTTTAAAGCTATTACTGATAAGGCAATTCTTTCTTCGCTAGTGTGAGATGCCGACTCTTCAACACTTGAATTTATTATTTGATCGTATAATTTGAATGTCTTAGCTATTCTCCGGCACGATCTTCACAAGTGAGGAATCATGCGATCGCTTGCTTAAACGATTCCAGTAACGTTATAACTATCATTTAGAAACATATGAACTAGTTATTACTGCTACTACTACCGCCAGTCATCTATCAAATATACATCAGAGCGATTGTAGCCTGGGTCATTAGGTCTATGCATAGCCACTCCTTGTATGTCAGCTAGAAATCCAGATTCTACCATTGAACGATAAGCTTCACTTCGTTCTGTATTAATGCCAGCTACAATTCTAGATAGACGCCTATCTTTGGCCAATAACGAAGCTACATTTAATAAGGTCCTGAAATTTTCTTGAGAATTATTGTCTGATAATACTACTCCAAACTTGATATAACATACACCACTTCCAGCTTCGGAACCCGCTCCACAATGGCAAACAGCAAAACCTGCTAAATTCTTATCATCATCGTTGTCATCACCTTCAATTGTGGTATTGTAGTTGTTGTTGTTTCTATTAAGCAATATTGTATCCCCTAGATTCTGGTTATTAACAGCAACAATTTCATGCTTTACGTCTAAGCCATCATATACACTATTTGTCAATAACCTGCACTTATCCAATGTTTGTTCTTGTTTATATTTTGGAATTTCAGAAAATTTAGACCAATGAATTGACCTTGTATCACTATTGTTTCTTTTTCTCTGTTTCTGCTGTTGTCGTCCATCTTCTAGTGGCCATGTAGGTTTTGACATTATCATAGTAAGAAAACGAGGCCAAAAGCCAAACTTTTGATAAAGCCCTACATGTTTTGCACTCTGAGCAAATGTAAATAAACCTGCATGTTTTGTATGCCATTTTTTATTAAAAAAATTCATTGTTTGCTCAAGTAATTGCTTGGCTATGCCTTGATCCCAATAATCAGGATGGACAACTAATGGTCCAAAATATCCAACACTTCCCCAATTTGTAACAAAATTAAAACCCACAAGTTGACCATTAGCAGATTCAGCTGCTAATGTCGAAGCCGGATCTGCCAAGAATCTTGTCTTTACGTTATCAGCATCACCCGATAATGTGATTGGATCTGGTAATCCCAAGAAAACGCCAAAAGCCAAACGGAGCATACGATCAGCTGCTGACAAGTCACTTTCAACAAGTTGTCTAATTTCGATTTTTATATTGTTAGTCAATCTTGATACTATATTTGTCTTTGTGTCAAAGCAATTCATAATTATCATTATCATTAGAATAAAAATTAAAATAACCAACAGGACCAAAAAAGTGATTTTGTAATAATAATAAGTTATTTATGAAATAATGTTGAAAATAACTCTAATGAGTTACACCCTCCCTATTATCTCCCTCTATTAATTATTAATACTCGGTATGTCAGAATATTTAGATAAGTAGCAACCTGTACAAGAAATATGCTTTGATACTAATAAGTAGAAACTCTTCAAGATATTAGATATTTATTTATTAGTCTATTAAACCTTAGAAATATCTCATCATATTATGAAATTATCAATCAGGATCTAATGAGCACACTCTGTTGATGACATTTTTCTAAATTATTCAACAAATATTTTAGATAGATTTTTTAGTGAATACAGGAATTTAGTATATTTTGTGTATATTACAAATTACTGATGATGGATATTTATCTTTCTTGATTCATTATTTTAAAATTCCTGTACAGGACTTCTTATAAAAAATGTGTCATATTACTCGTAGAATGATAACTAAAACAAGATTATTTATCATGGCAATGATCATAGCATCATTGACATTTGGAATAGCTGCTCTGACGACTAACACATTAATGACTCAACATGCATCTGCTCAGAGATATGCACCCCCACCCAGCAATAGTGCTGGTTCAGAAAGTCCAGGAAATTCGACATCAGGCAACGCAACAAAATAGAGAAAAAAGATACAAGTGGCGAATCTCATGAAAGAGGAGAATCAGACAGAAGAAGCCGCCACATTCAGAAATCCTTTTTATTTGCAAACTAACGTTTTTAGTGATACTGCAAATCATTATAATCAATTTCGGGTCGCCAGAACTACAGACTCTACACGAGGCATAAATCAAATAGACATAGCTGACGGTTTGAAAGATTCACTAATAGAACATGGTTTCGATTTAGAAACATTATTGGATACAAAACTTGAAAAGACTGCTGAGATATTATGTATAGATTTGTATGTTGCAAAGCTAATACATATTGCTGCGATGAAACAATATCGATTAAGAACATAAGAATCATTTTTCTTCAGGGCTCTGAAAGATAACGATTGATGATAATAGATGCATATTATGCATAAAACACACAATCTTTCAGAACAAGATTGCGAGCTTTGGCTGTATAAAGTCCAGCATCAATGGATAATGATGCAATTTCCTTGGACTCTAAAATAGACTATAGATGTTTTAAAAGAAGTCAGGGCATTAACAAGAGGAATATCTCCCCTCTAGGATGTTAGATTATACAATACTATGATCGAATTTTTGAATGCCGCTAACTACATTGAAAAAAGCATATAAGAAAAGACGACGTAATATTTCTACCGAGTCCTATTCGTGTTGTCGCTGGCGATGCTGTGTAACTAGATAGATTCAGCCCAACAATCCACCTTCACACGAGGCTGAATCTATACCAGCGGCATTTAGGTCCAATCAGATACTCTTTCTATAATATAATAATTTGAAAAGAATCTGAAATATGATTCATAAAAAATCCAAATAATCTCTCAATTATAATGAGTCATAGTGTGCAAACAAGATTTGATTTTATTTAATTTTATATTGATAGTTCTACTGTCAGTTGGATGTGATTTGTGGAGAATCGCTTGTAAAGTCATCTTTGCAACTTCACATGAATACATTGTGCTTGTTTTATTTTGTCTTATTTTTTGCCCATTTATGTCCGCTTCATCTAATTACCAGTTGTAAGTACACACCTAAACCTAGCCTTACCGCTCATCATATGATCATATGCTTCTGCTGCACGTTCTAATGGAAAGACTTCATTCATAGACCTTATACCAGATAGAACACTAA
>JBEDUN010000006.1:0-4962 GCA_040414675.1 Nitrososphaeraceae archaeon
ACTTAGTACCATGACAATAGGGAATAAAAATGATACAATAAAGGTACTTTCATGGTATGATAATGAATGGGGTTTTTCTTGCAGACTAGTCGATTTAATTAAACTTGTAGCGAAGAAAATGACAAAACAAAACAGCTAGCTTTTTAAGATGCAAACTAGTGGTCCTATAGTATTAATCGCTTCACAGTTGATCAATTGCATTGCATACGTAGCTATTATTTAGTAGTTGGCATAGATAGGACATATGACGACAATCATCTGCACAAGACTGGATTTACATGCAAATGTCTAGACATAAGAAAGCTATCTTAAAGTCTGAAAGAGACATTGTATTTGAATATTTTAGACGTATTAGAGATAAAGATGTTTCAGGATTATTGGATCTTTTTACAGATGATGCTGTCATATACGAACCCTTTAGCAAGTCAGAGGATATTCAAGGTAAAACAACAGGAGTACATGGTAAGCAAGGTATCGAATCTTTTCTGGGAGTAGTAGTTATGGCTAATGAAGGAGTAGAGGGCAATATCACAATAGATAAGATCTACGAAAAAAGTGACAATCCAAATAACAAATCCACGGAAGTCTCTGCAATCGTAACTTTTGAGCGTGGTAATAGAATAACTGCTAGATTCACATTTGAATTAATTTCTCCTGTCACAAGATATAATACAAATACAAATCAAAATGAGAAAAAGATCAAGAGTCTACATATTCAGTTCCCAAACTAACTACGTGAGTGACACCAAATTTTGATTAATCTTTTCGACTTCAATTTACTGAACTTCTTGAAATGTACTACTAATGTATCAGCTAATACGCATGGATACAATCAAAAACGATCGGCTGTTTTAAATCGCTATTAATACAAGGATTGTTTACCTAGCATATACTGCAAAAATAGTATATCAATTAGATAGAGGCCCCATTCAAAATCAAAATACCGAAAAAGTGAAGCAAATTCGATTTATTAAGTAAATTGATAGGATATTCTGAAAAATGTTAAAAACAAGTATTCGTAACTATCGTTATTCAAATGAGTGATATTTTCGATACATCCTCAATCAACGTCAATTCAGATCACTCCAAAAAATCCACTAGAAGTGTTTCATTTAGACTTGATTCCAAAGTTATTGATGAGATGCAGAAAGAGGCAAACCAGAATGAGATTTCACTAAATGTTCTGGTAAATCAAACACTAAAGAAGTATGCCGAATGGGGAAGATATGAAAACAAAATCGGTATGATGCCAGTACCAAAACTAATGTTGTCATCTTTAATCGATCGAGCGATAGAAATAGCAACAAAGAACGGATTACTCACTGACACCACTATAGACGCATATAGAGATCAAATCATAAAAGAAGCTGCTAGTACCGCCTATAACTTGATGAAAGATGCGGTATTGTTTATGAAGAAAGATTATAACTTGTGGACAGTATTATCTGTACTACAAGAATATATGAAAGTATCAGGTATCAATTCGGATCATCAAATTGAAAGTGGAAGAAAGCACGTATTTGTTATAAAACATGAATTAGGACAGAATTGGTCTTTGTTTACAAAAGAATTATTAACGCAAATATTTGAATCGCTTGCTCAGGTTAGAGCTGAATTTAGAATTACTCCAAATACCACTACTGCTGAGGTAATTTTATGACGTAACTACTTTATAAAAATAGTTCGTTATTTTGGTACAAGTAATCGTCTATTTTACTGATGTATTCGCGATTCTATTTATAGGACTTGTCTGTTCAGACGATTTACTATAACAGAGCTATTTTAATTTCGAATTTTCATAACTTCCAAAACCACACTATATCAACATTATTAATACTATCATGATTAGGTTTATGACCAACAAATAGTTATTGGGTAGGGCAAATATCCCTAAACCAAGAGGGTGAGGTATACCTACCAAACATGGAGTGTTGATCGACAAGGAATGTTGGATCGGCTAACAGATTCATAGCTAATGACTGATTTGTCATAATTGCCTTTAGAATATCTTTGTCTGTTATAATCCCAATCATCTTGCCAGTATTATCTACTACAGGCAGCCTACGAATATTTTTTACTTGCATTGTCGAGATTGCGTCATTAATAGAGGCAAATTTTCTTATGGTGATTAGCGGTTTGCTCATTATTTCAGATACTGGAACATCTACTAGGAACATATCAGAAAAGCCTATGAAATGCACATAGTCCCGTTCTGTAACTATGCCAACTGCTGTCCTATCATTCGTAGTAGTAGAAGCTCTTGATTTACTCATATTTTCCAAAATAACAACGCTACCAACTTTTTTATTACACATTAATTTACACACATAACGTACACTTTGATTTTCATTGGCAGTCACCACATTCGTAGTCATAAAATCGGACACAGGGATAACTTCGCCAGGAGAGACAGTATTTTTATTCATAATCAGGAATATTATTGTACATATAATATTTCTAATCTATGACCGCTTTGCATTGCACTGCAAACTTTAACAATATATTATTATAACACTATACCTTTTTGACAGTAGTTGTATTCAAATTCATTATCCCAGAAGGTTGGTGACCTAATTGATAAAGATTTTGCTACTCTATATGAAGACGCCAATATTGTCGATGCAACACAATTGATGAATAGCAAGAATACATCTTCTATAATTGTTAGACTCAGAAATTCTGAAGAACCGATTGGTATAATTACTGACAGGGACATATTGTATCGAGTAGTAGCTGAAAGCAAGAATCCATCAACGATCACACTGAAGGAAATTATGAGTTCACCATTGCATACGGTTGGCAGGGATGTATTAGTAAAAGATGCGGTATCGATTATGAGAAACAAAGGAATAAGAAGACTAGTAGTGACGAATAAAAATAAGTCTGCTGAGCCAGATTCATCTTTCTCTGCCAAAGATGAAGGCAAAATAAGTATACTAGGTGTTTTAACTTTAATGTCAATCATTGGAGAATCGTCTAACCAAAGTATAAGTTTGGCGGATATTGATATTTCTGATAATATTATTACGTCAAAAAATATTGCGATAGTTTGTCCTTATTGTGGATCGAAATTTGATAATAAAAATGATTTGTCAAATCATATAGATAGAATTCATATCGGATCTGGGCTCCTTGAAGGAGATACACGACAATGGTAGTATTTTGTACTATCATGATATATTCTTAAATTGTCTATATGTAGAACATATGACTCAATATAGGTAATCGTTCAGAGTGCACGATATTTACCAAACCGATTGCGCGTTGAGAACTCGTGCGATAGTAGACCTCAAATGAAGTAAATACTGGGCCGCGAGTGAGTCACAAGTATTCACTTTGCGATAACTACGGTACATTTGGCATTGTGAACAATCTTATATGTTGTACTCCCCAACATAAACTCCTTTGCTTCATGGGGTCCCCTACTTCCAATTACTATCGTATCAATCCCTTTAGTATCAACTAATTCCAAGATTTGGCCAGCCGCACTAATTCCACGGAGCTGTATTGTAGACAGGGAGGATAGATTAGACTTTTCAGCTCTCTGACGGTACATTTCTAAAAGCTCCTTACTCTGTTGTTCCAACTCCTTAGAAATTGAATATCCGACATTACCATATTCCTCAAGTACGTTAACGATAAGCAAATCCGATTTGCATCTAGAAGCAAGGAAAATTGCATATTCGAAGGCCTTGTCTGAGTATTCTGACCCATCGATGCCAACTAGAATTTTCGACAACATTTGTAACACACTTTAGAAATTGTAATATATATTAATTAAAGTCGCGTACAAAGCGCTGCTTTGCAAACGCACTGTCGAAATAGATTAATGCATCAGTTTTTCTTGCACAATGGCAACTAGCACACAATCAATACTGAAAATGGCTAGAACAACATTCAGAATACAAATAATCTAGATACAATGTTGTTTGAAACAATCCACCAATATCAAAGTCTTAAGTACTCAACAAACACCAAAATCGAAGATAATTCGTGGGGGAACATGTATTGGCTAAAGTTGAGCTACTGGATTGTGCCACAGCGATCTCTATCTCATTTCTGGAGATTGGAAGAAAAGCGTACCTCTTCAATTACCAAAAATACCTGGATATGAAATTGCTTGTTGGATAAAAGAAATAGATAATAGCGATTCAAAAGGATTAGTAAAGAATCCTTAAATCTTGTTTTATGTATGTGAATAATGAAATGACTTGTCTGACAGAACTGGAATTATTACAAGTACAAGTCGATCTTTTCAAAGAAATAGAACATCATTTATTATTTATAATGAATAGATGCCATCAACAAGGAGAGAAAGAATCTGTAAAAATGAAAGATGTAATTTCGAATACTTCATGTCTCTAAATGATTAATTTTCCGATGCTAATCTAGTTACAATATCTGTCTTTGTTATTATACCTGTAAGAATATTATCTGAATCTACTACTGGAATACCACTTATTCTATTTCTCATCATTATGTGGGCAGCTTCAGATAAATCGGAATCATTTGTGATAGTTATTGGATCGTATTTCATTACATCCATTGCTAAAAATATTGCCTTAATACCAGATGGGATAAGAATCTGTTCTCTTCTGCGTGCTTTGGCTTGCTCCGATACATGCCAACTATGTCCGTCTATTCCTGTCCCAAATAATAAACTAATAGGTAGCAAGTCGCGTCCTGTGATAATACCCACCGGCCTCCGATTTCTCGTCACAATTACTCTGGATACTTTATTATCAGTCATTAGCATAAGGGCGATTTGTATAGGCTCATCGGGACCTACTGTCAATACTTTTTTTGTCATATATTTTTGTACTAAATCTTGTACTAATTTCTGCTCTGTTGCATGATTTAATAGGATTTTGCTTTATCTGATTGATGGTCATGTCATTCGATTGAACATGTTATACAGAGTTGCCTTTAGGAAGATCTCCTTCACCATATTGGGGAATTTTC
>JBEDUN010000007.1:0-139658 GCA_040414675.1 Nitrososphaeraceae archaeon
CACTTTTTGAAGCAATTCTGGACTAGGACAAGTATGACCTCCAATTGCCCCAATGTCGGCTTTTATTGCAGATAACGTAATTTTCATATTTAATAGTACAATAGTTGTTTCTGGGTCTGCTTCTTAAAACTTTTACGAATCTCATTTTTTTATGTATATCGACATATGCTATTCAAGAATTTGTAGTCTTGTTATTAATTACCCCAATGTTCGATATACTTCAATTCTTTTAGTTGATATTATGTATACACAACGCCCACTAAACCGACTAAATATATCATCCATCCAATTTTAGCAACAACCATTTAAATTTGCTATCTGTACTTCGAATGATTTCGCATGTCTTGGTGGATTCAGACTATTGGAACAATTTCTAGAAATCGGCTATTTGTTTCTATTTCAGACTTATTTACCAGTTATGGCAATAAGAAATAAGATTCGTAGCCTCTGATCGCATAATCTTATTTTATCTTGGAATTTATCCTTAATCACAAATACTACGAATATTTCTTAGATTGAGCGTCGAACTGATAACATCATATTCTATCGATATTAGCTTTACGACCAACCTACGAAATATTTGTACCTCTTTTCAACTTCCTTATTGTTTCCTTCAACTACCTTTTTTGTTTCTGCTTGAAGCATTCTGTTGGCGTACTCTCGAAAGTTATCACCATCTTCGTTTTCTGGAAATTTTGATAGCGAGTAATGAAAATGATTCATAAACTCAACTGTTTTGTCTCGGAATTCTTCTTTACTAGGCTTCAAATTACTTGATAGTTTGAACCAAGTCGATGCGCATGCTGTAGCATAAATCTTTGCCAAGTCTTCTATTAATCGATCAATTTCAAAGAAATCTGGCATTTTTTATGACTATTGAAGTCGGGTTTCATATAAGACTATTCACTAAATTCTTAGAATAGACTAACCCTTAGAGTATCTATCAAAAAACTGGGTATTGCAGCGAATAATGTTCACACGACTTACATCTAATAGAATAACCAGATTCGCGAACGTCACAAATTCTTGATCAAGACTTAACCATTACCAGTAGTAATTTGTATTATTGAGAACTAGATAGGATCGTAGGTTACCTATGGATTTCCCTATTTTCTGATTTATGATATTTGTCATGGTCAAGACCCTATAACTATGGATTTTTGAATCCAATTGAATATATCACAGTGCTGAAACTTAAAGAACCACTCGGACAACGGAAAGTATTCGTCTTAAAATAGATCTTGCTCACATCTTTTAGCTCCTATGATCTATCTCGTTGTTTTGTATCTGTGTGCCAAGATTCTAAACAAAGTTTGAGTTGATAGAACGCCTTCTCGATAGTCATTGTTTTTTAAACCTACTTCCACTAGATCTAACCCTATGAGAGTGGATGAGTCGCTTATACTTTTTATTATTCGAGCAATTTGAAACGGATCTAGTCCAAATGGTTCTGGTGTACCCGTACAGGGAACATATGGTAGATCATAAACATCTATATCAAATGATATGTAAATACTTCTATTTTCAGTTATTTTTTTCAGATGCCTAAGAAGATCATTTATTCTGTCATGAACATCCCATGCATTGAATGTGGTCACACCAAAAGATTTCGCCGCCTCATTCTCGCGGCTATCTGCTTGACGAATTCCAATTTGAACCACGTTTTCGGCAGAGACATGGCCTTCTTTAATCAGATAATAGAATGGCGTAGTGTGACAGAGTTTCAGCCCACCATATTCTTCTTTCATATCTCTATGGGCGTCAAAATGAATAACAATAGGTTTCTCTTTGGATAGCTCCTTTATCTGAAAATATGACACAGTATGCTCTCCTCCCAACAAAACAGGAATTTTGTTCATATCAAGTGCTGCTTTACAAACCGAACCAATCTTTTCGTCAAGATACCTAAAGACGGATTCAATGTGTGATTTCTTTTTATCTATTTTGGTTCTAGGGATCTTGATATCGCCTAAATCGTATATTCCTATCCTATCATAGATGTCAACTTTCTCATCAAAAACATATGTTTCTGTCTGGAGAGCAGACGTCGTTCTTACTGCTTCTGGACCTCTCGCTGTGCCCTTTCCGAAGGTCGTCGTCAAGTCTAACGGTACGCCATAAAATACTGCCTTTGCCTTGTCTAAAGTAATTGGCTGAGGTATGTCTGCAAATCCGTATCCCGATTTCGTTTTTTCGGGTATTGTAAATATATTGTCTAATCCATCAAAATCCAATTTCCCATATACTAGGCTAAATCTTCACACATTAAACGCTTTTGTCACGATCGGTGCTCGCTAACCCCCAGCAATTATTAATCCTTGAGCAAATCGATTTTTGAGATTTACCTACTATAAATGAGCATTGTAGGACTATAATGTCCTATTTTTAGAAATTTCGTGATTGATTATTCAAAAATATGTCTGACATCCCCTTCCAAAATCCCAGATTCGCCATGAAGTCTGTCTATATGTTTTGATAGTCCTTCCTTAGTATCAAATGGAGATTGGCAGTAAGGACATACTATACTAAACTTACTCAAATCCTTCATATATGCGATAGCTTTGGTATTAATAATGCATGCTGGAGTTCCAGATATAGCTGTGTCCTCAGAAGCCATAGAGAGAGTTTCCATACTCTGGTAAATATCCTCCCTAGTGACTACACCCAAAACTGCTGCGTACGCATGAACCATTACTTGTCTGATACCATGCTTGTCCATAACCGACAATGCGTCTTTAATCGTTGAGCCTGGACCCACCGCGCGAACAGGACATGTCATTACTTCCCTTAACTTGACTTTTGATGGGTTCCCATTTTGGGAGATTACCTTGAAGAGAATATCAGTTTTGCTTACAATTCCAATAACTTCGCCGCGTTTAGAAACAAGAACGCTTCTACTATTTTTCTCCTTCATCAACTTAGTTGCCTCGTCAACTGAAGCGTCGCTCTCAAGTATTACTACATCAGGCTTCATTAAAAGTCCTACACGAGAAGATAGCAACGATGTCATCGTATTCGGAATGTTCTGTTCCACACACTATTTAGGCAAATGATTTATTTATAGCTAATGGTTAAAATATTGTATTTGCAATTAATCGATAAAATATGGTTTTGATTTCTAATATGTTAATATATTACATTTCATTTATGATATAAAATCAATAAGAGTTGAAAATATTTTATATCAAGTTATTTCGAAAAATTAAGACGGCTGAATTACAATTCAATGATGATGCAGCTTTAGAAAAGTATGAACTACATGAAAGGGTTCAGATTTTCAGGTTCAAATGAGATTTCTAGGTATTCCAGAAAAGTTCATCCAAACTACGTTGTCGCGGTTTGCCCAAAAGCGACTTAAAGTTGAAATTTAGCGATGAAAGCAATTGGTCAAATGTTGCTTCCATGGTGGCGAGATATTTTTCAGTATCTATATCTTCAGGTTTTGCCAATTCAACAGGTTTGACTCCGTCACCTGTCTTCGTCTTAACATAGGAAATAATATCACCGGCTTTAATCACTCTTCCATTGTCTGATAACAATTTCGCGGCCTTGATGTGCTGTGGTAGACCTTTATAGATCTCGACTTCTCTCTCCTTACCGTGCAAAGCACTATATCTCGTGTTATGGTTGCTGTTAGACAGTTTCTTTCCGTACTTGTCAGGAGACTTATTCACCATAACGTTAAAACTCAATTCATGTAAAGGGATTTCCTTTTGCTCTAGTCCCTTAGCATTTTCTTGAATTATATTTTTAATCTTTTCCCTTGCCGATTCAAAATCTTTTTCCGAATCAACTTTGCTCAGTATACTCAAGATTTCGTAAAATGCACTGCGGATAAATGGTGGAGTATGCGATTTTTTTCCGGTAAGACCCTTTACGTCTACGGTACCATCCTCGAGCACACCAAGGTAGTTCTTCTTAAGTTCGCTGAATACCACGTACCGATATTGTTTGTCAATCTCTAAATCTACACCTAATCTAGTTTTGGCCCACATTGAGATCTCTTCAACTTTACTTGATGACGGATTTTTTAGAAAAAGAGAATCGGTATCTCCATAAATCACATCTATACCTATTTCTTTACACTTCTCGATTGTGGAAGTTGTGGTTACTCTCCCTATTGCTGCTGTGGCGTCAGCCACTGGCAGGCAGTAAAGTGGAAAGATCTCTGCCCCCATGACACCATAACTGGCATTTAAGATAACCTTGATTGCCTGACTAACTACATTGTATAATTGGCGTTCCTCCGGTGTAATCGATTTGTTCTTTGAGAGGTGTTTATAATAATTTACTCTCAGATCCCGAAGTGAACCGATCAGTAATGAAGTCAGACCCCTATTTACTTTGCAAATCCAGTGGGTTGTTCCAGGTACTCTCTGATTAGGATCGTCCTTGCAAGATGTATGCACACAATTTACGGTTTCATATGAAAGATTGTGAACTTTTATAATACTCGGATATAGGCTAGCAAAATCGACTACCACAACTCCAAAATGAATTCCGAGCTTTGGTTCAACGACTAACCCACCTCGATATTTCTTTTCTTTGATTATGGCAGTAGTCGATGAGGTGCCCTTCTCTTGCAACTCGTCTCTTCGAGGTATCAGAAATCCATTTGTTCGATGCTCATAGTATAGCATACCTCTAATCCACTGATTGACCCCAAATCGTGAAATATCGTCTAGTGATAATCGTCCAATCCTAGCAATCACGACAATTAATTTCATTAGTAAACTATCGTTAAAGCTGGTCAACCTATAGGTCAACTCAGCATCCTTTAGGCAATATTGAGCAAGTGTTTCCATGGGCAGATCTGATATGTCACCTTCAAATTCTAGCTTAGTATCGTCGAGTAGAGCTTCTGCTATTGCGTTTAACGTATGTTCAGAGTATTTGTTACTGAATGCGTAGATCTGTACAGATCGATTCTGAAATGTTCTAAATAGATCTAAATGTATACCATATTTTACTTGTACAGGTTCTGCTTGGATGCCACGTTTGATGAATGATTCTCGTTTAATGATTATCGGTACCCTTTCCTTTGGTATAATCTGTGATCTTATCGGATCAATTCTAGGATCCTGTGATCTAGCGTACAAATATGGCAAATCAAAATCATCGCCATTATAAGTAATGATGACAGGATATGAAGAAATTATTCTAAATGTCTCCTCTAAGAGCTCCTTTTCTGTATAAAATATTTCTGCCTCAGGGACCAATGTTCGACTGCTCTCGTGTTTTCTATTCTGATCTAGCACTAACACTTTCTTGAACCCATTACTACCAACAAGTCCAACTGCTATAACTCGACGATCATGATCCCTTGGCGTGGGCATTCTGCCTTCTTCTGATTCTACTTCTATATCAATTGAGACGCGCCTTATTTCAGGAATTGGTTGGTTAAGTAGGTTTGCCCATCGGGTAATGTGCTTTTGATAATCCACGTCTTCTGTTTTCTGTGATGGAACTTTCAACTTGTTCCATAACAAATCTTCTAACTCTTCTCGAACTTTGTCTGAAATATTTATTTCATGATTTTTGATCTCGTCATTTTTTCTAATGTAAAATGTGCCTGGAATTAAGCCGGTATCATAAAGATAATTTTCATGATACTTTATATCCGCTTCCCATGATCTTACCTTTTCACGGATACTATTTTCTGTACCACCTATTGAAAGGGGATCAGGGGCAATTATTTTTAAGATGTCGATAAGTTGATCAGATATTAGATCGCGTTTCTTTACATTTTCAATAGTGTATTTTTTTTCTTGTCTGACCACTTCGTTGGCTTTGGCTGCGTATTGCAATTTGGTATAGCAGTAAGGCTTGTGGTTTGTTCGATCACGCCATATGTATACGGCTTCATCTTTGGGACTATAAAATTTGAGATACACCTTTTGCTCTTCTCCTGAATATATTGCCGATAAGAGAAGAGCAGGGATATTTTCTGGCAACTCTGATAAATCGCCGAATTTTTTTTCTCTAGGGGTAAAATATTCCTCTTGATGTTCCAACAGCAGTATGTGGTTGAATTGCGAATCCTATTAAAACGTTCATCTATACCTAGCGAATAAATGGATCTTATCAAGTCTGGATCCAGATTTGTCCAATGTTGACCTCACTCTACATTTGGATTCGCTAATAGGTGTCACTCAAGTTCTAAATTGGCTTGGTTTAACAGAGCGAATATGGTTAGGAACATATCCTTGCTCTACTATTAATCGTCCTGCTAATCAATCCTTACGCCAATTTCACGTTAGATTTTCCAACTTCGCCTTATTCTTTTCCCTTCTCTCGATAAACACAATCCCCAGTAGGTACAAAGCTATCATCGGACCAGCAACAAACCACATTGTGATTCCACTTCCATCAGGAGTAATAATTGCACCAAAAACAACCAGTATTATAATCGCATAACGAAAATTCTTTTTCCAAAAGCTTACGTCAATCATACCAGTTAGCGTAAATGCATACATGATTATAGGAAGCTCAAATGCAATACCAAATCCAAGAAAGAATTGTAGAACAAACGATATGAAATCGTTAACGTTAAAGAATGTCTCTACTCCGATTGCCTGACCATAGTTATATAAAAAGGTTAGAGTGAATGGAATTACCAGAATATAAGAGAGTGCAATTCCTGAAAGGAATAGGACAATTGTCGGCAAAATGATATTCACAATCAAATTCTTATTGAACTGCCTCTCAAAAGCAGGAGAAATGAAGCCGAATATCTCTTTGATAATGACTGGCATAGAAGCAAGGACACCGATCAACATACCCACGTATATTTGAGCAAAAAATGCCTGACCCGGTGAGGTCTGAATTAGCTTTACTTCGGGTGGCAATAGAGTGTCTCTCATATAAGATGTTACTTGTACGGCTATGTTATTGATGGGATCAGGAACGGGATAAAATAACAAAGAATCATTTAGGGGCTTTAAACCGAAGCTGAGGCAGAATATTGTGATGATAGTTATGCAGATAGCAATGTGAAAAACCCTACCGCGTAGTTCATTGATATGTTCGTAAAAGGTCATATCTGCTGACGGCATATGTTAATTGTCTGTACTAGAGACGTCTGTCCGAAATATATTTGTGTAACCTCCAAAGCTCACTGGCCTCATCTTTCCACACTAAATGCATACTGGATATGACCAACAGCTATTATATCAAATCAATAAATCTACATCACAACAACAAATTGCTGCAACAAGTTTTGCTAAATATCAAAATGACATGTCTTTCAGCAACATAATAATGCCATTACAGGACTTTCTACTCCCATCAGAAAATGTAAAGTTTTATAGTACATCGTTTGTTCGATATGGGATTAAAAAGTATAGAGTCTTGATAACTGACAAGAGATTAATTCTGTACGCTCAGCGTGGGTATATTATAAAATCTGATGACATTGTAAGCGAAGGGTTGGATAGAATCCAGGGATTAGAGTATTCAGAAAAGGGATTTTTCTTTAGAATGGCAAAAATTTCTATCCAATGTCTAACTAAATTGGAATTGTATGGTCCAATTTCAGAGATTAATCCCTTGTTTCACACAATGCAATCTCTTATAAATGTCGGCCAAAATCTATAATTTCTATTCTTTATTACTAATATAATTTCATTTTGGGTTCGATCACAATTTATCTCTAAATTAGGATCTAAGAATTGATAGTTTGAACCACAACAACCATTAGTTGAAGGATTATGAAAAGTAATTAAAAAAGATATACACAGTTAATGGCCGACTGCTGCATCAGAGGCCAGATATTCAGCAGCTTTAAAAAAGGTTAGGACCTATGTCACTTACTGAGTTAAGGATACTTCTATGTAGACATCATCGGGTATTTTTAGTCTCATTAGCTGTCTAATAGCTCTATCATCCGCACCCAAATCAATTACTCGCCTGTGAATCCGCAGTTCATATTTGTCATATGTATTCGTGCCTTGTCCGCAGGGCGATTTTCTTGTTACTACTCTCATTTTTTTGGTAGGTAGAGGATGCGGTCCTTTCAGTTTTATGCCACTTTTTTCGCCAAGTCCCTTTATTTCAGAGCATACGCCTTCAAGCGTAGAAAGATTAGTACTAGTGAGTTTTATTCTGGCTTCCTGTGGCATTTCACAAATTCACTTTTACTTTTTGGAGGGATCATATTTTTCGGTGACTGCCTTTACTACGCCAGCTGCTATTGTTGTTCCCATATCTCTAAGCGCAAATCTTCCAATTTCTGGAAATTCCTTAAACGTCTCGATAGCCAACGGTCTTACTGGCTTGATCTTTACGATCGCAGCATCTCCTGTTTTTAGAAACTTTGGTTTTTCTTCTGTTGTTCCTCCTGTTTTTGAGTCAATTTTTGCGACGAATTCTGAGAGAGTCGCAGCAACCTGAGCAGTATGAGCGTGCAGAACTGGTGTGTATCCAGGGGCCATTGCAGTAGGATGATGTATTACTATAATCTGTGCCTCAAATTCTTTCACAACAGTTGGTGGGCTGCTTGCGGAGCCAATCATATCTCCTCGCTTTATAGATTTCTTGTCCACACCTCTGAGGTTAAAACCTATATTGTCACCAGCCTCGGCGGAATCCATCTGTGTGTGATGGGTTTCTATGCTTTTGACCTCCCCACTGACTCCGGATGGCATCACTATGACTTTGTCGTTAGTTTTAACTACACCTGTCTCAACTCTACCGACAGGTACTGTACCAACACCAGTGATAGAATAGACATCTTGCACAGGAATCCTTAAAGGCTTACCGATTGGCTTTGCAGGTGCTTCGAACATATCTAGGGCTTCCAGAAGAGTTGGTCCCTTGTACCACGACATGTTCTCAGATTTCTTTATTAGGTTATCGCCTTTCCATCCAGACACTGGGATAAATTGAACTTTGCTCGTATTGTATCCTACAAGCTTCAACATTTTCTCAGCTATCTCTTTAACCTCTTTATACCGTGCCTCTGAGTAGCCTGAATCATCCATTTTATTCAGAGCTACGATCATCTGACTGACCCCCAGGGTTCTTGCCAAAAATGCATGTTCTCTAGCTTGACCACCAGGTTCAGTAGCTGCCTCAGTTTCACCGGGCTTGACTGAAATTACCAAGATGGAAGCATCGGCTTCGGAGGCGCCGGTGATCATGTTCTTGATGAAATCTCTGTGTCCTGGTGCATCAATTAAAGTGTAAAAGAATTTTGGCGTTTCGAATTTCTGGAAGGCTAAGTCGATAGTGATACCTCTATCTCTTTCATCCTTTATACTGTCCAAAACCCATGCGTATTTGAAGGTATCACCCTTACCCGTTGCCTCAGATTCTTTAGCAAATGCTTCTATAGTCCTCTGGTCAATAACCCCCATATCGACCATCAAATGACCTACACAAGTCGATTTACCATTATCAACGTGACCTGTAACCACCAAATTCATATGTGGTTTCTTGCTTTCGCTCATAGTCGTAAAGCAATGTTAGGGCTTTATTTGTATTTCGATAATATGATTAAATTTATTCATCATTAGTTGAAGTGATATTTTTGCTATAATCAGCATATATTCTCTCCGAGGGTTTTCGTGTTATAATCTATAATTCATGATCGCATGTAAAATGAAGCGATAACAACTTAAATCTAAAATAAAGTTAATTCTCCTAATTCCCTCTACCATAATCGTCTTCTATTCTTGTAATATCATTTTCGTCAAATTTTCCATATGAAATCTCTAGCAAAACACAATCCTCGTTGGCTTTAATTCTATGTTTCACACCGGTATCTACCTTTATATTATCGCCTTCTTTCAAAACGATCTTGTTGTTGTCAAGTTCTACTTCAGCAGTACCCTTTACCAGTTTCCAAAATTCCCATCTATGTTGATGATATTGGAGGCTTAGACGTGAGTTGGAATTGATATAAATCAGCTTCACAGTACATGCTTCATTCTCATTGAACTTCTCAAATTTTCCCCAAGGTCTTATATCTGTGTAAACATCCACATACGCAAAAGCGGCTGGGGGCTAATTAAAAATTACCTCCTCTGGAGAGTGGACTATCAAATGACAAAAACTTCACGAAATTATAGTAATTACTTTGGTTCTAGCTTCGCTACGTTTCTATCCAATTAAATCCTGACCAAATATCTAGTCGTAAAGGATCCTGAATAATATCTAGTGATTGATGCAATACCCTCATTTATATTCAGTTCATAGAGCGTTTTTACCTAAGGTCCTAATTGTTACCATGACTTTATTGCGATTTAATCTGATCTCTCAATCTAGACTGTCAATTACGAAATTCTAAGCTTTCGACTAGACGACTGCCAGCAGCAATTTTCGGCCATCTAACTCTATGTCTTTGTATTTCACCTTATCAATTGGCTGCTTTGTTACCACAACAGACTTTACCCTAACCAAATAAGTCAGATCTTCCTTTATATCAGAGATTGAATTTATATCCTCATTGTCAAGATAGGCAACATAGGCTGCAGACAGAATATCCGTGGGGTTGTAGCCTTTCTCCTTTCTTACTTGTTGTAAATTTCTTGCCAAATCTCGCAAAATGCCTTTTGCAATCAGTTTATCATCACGTCCAGTAGAAACGAAAACGATCAAATCGTTCTGACTTGACATTTCAAATCCTTCTGATGCCTCATACGATAGTTCCACATCCGTATTCGATAGTGTGATTTCTCCCCCATTGTAATTCAATGAATAAGAGCCGGCAGACTGAAGTGATCTCAGGATTTCAGTACTATCTGCCTTATCAAATGCCTGCTTAACTAGTAGTATTCTCTTGTCTTTTAACTTTGAAGCAACATTTCTGGTTACAAGATCTGCCCTTACTACAATCGGCAGTTTGTTATCCAGTAGACTTGTTAAGTGATCAATAGTCTGCTTAACCTCGCTTACTGCCACAATATTGTATTCTTCCGTGTTTAGTTGGGTCCTGAGCACTTCTCCAATTCCTGACGTATTTATGAAAGTAGGATCGGTACAACCAATTAGCACTTTATTTACCGGCCATCGTCTTTTCAAGTGTCCTTTAGTTCTTGCTGCATTTGCAAGTGAAATTATATCCTTCACTATGCTAAAGCTTCGTTCAATTTCAATGTCTATGTGGCGCTCATCATAAATAGGCCAGTCTTCAAGCAGAATACTTTCCTTTTTCTTGAAACACTTTTGGTACATATATTCAGTAATAAATGGGGCCAATGGGTGTAGAAGTTTCTCTAATTCTAAGAGCGTATGACCTAAGACAGAGTAGATTACGTAGCGTCTCTGAAGCGTCTCAATATTGTCTTGCCATATGTCATTTCTTATCATAGGAACGTAGGTTTGGCTAACAATATTAATTACAAAATCATCAATGGCTTTTGAGCCATCATGGAATCTACAGCGCTCAAAACTATTTGTGACATTTCTCTTTAAGGTCTGAAGTTTCGATAGTAACCAGATTTCAGCCACACCAAGAAAATTATTCTCAGTCGCCCATGATAAACTGTGAGTATGTTTGTTGAATTTATCGTAACTGCTATTTTGTTCAAAATAAATATGGAGAAAATATAAAGTACTAAGTATCTGATGTGGCCGACCGGCCATTTCTTTAATACTAAAATTAAGAGCCTCGATTGGAGATGACTTCCACATGAAATAAAAGCGAATAAGATCTACGGCATTGTTTGTAAGTAACATTTTTGCATCTATAACGTTTCCTACACTTTTACTCATTTTATTACCATTTTCATCTAGTACGTGACCTTGGAAAAGAAATGATCTGTATGGTGCAACAGGGGATAAACTTAGTATCACATTCTCTATTAGAAGGGTATAAGCCCAACCTCTTGTTTGGTCAATACCTTCAGTGAGAAACAATGCTGGGATTGTCTCCTGATATTCCGAGTTAGTTAATGAAGCATACGGAGCAGCTCCACTATTGTGCCAAGTATCTAAAACAAAGGGCTCCCTTTGCATGTCTGTGTTGCATTTTTCACAGTTGATCTTTATTCGGTCGATTTCAGGACGATGCAACACAAAATCTGGGCCATCTGGGAGATTAGATGCCTTTTCCACTATCTCGTCTCTAGAGAAAAGATATTCCTTATGTCCACATTTTGAACATGCCCAGATTGGGAGAGGGGTACCCCAGAGTCTTTCTCTTGTGATACACCATGGAACTTTCTCCTTTATGATTTCCAAAAATCTATTTTGTGGAGGATCGTAGAAATATTCTACATCGTTTGCAGCATCATAAGGAGCATTCTCAAGTTTATCAATCATGTAGAAATATTCGCGCCTGGCAAGCCAAACAACTTTATGATGAGACCTCCAGCAAGTGGGATATTGATGCTTGATTGTTCCTAATTTGATTAAGGAAGATACCTTTTCGAGGATCTCGCTGACCTTGGTATCTGCATCTCTTACAAACATCCCATTAAAAGACCCTGCCTTTTCTGTAAAGTGAACAGAATCGTCAATTGGGGCATATATTGGTATCTTTCTCCTTACTGCGATTTCGAAATCCTCTTCGCCATTTGCTGGAGAAATATGTACGATACCACTGCCCGTCTCTATGTCCACAAAGGATTCCGCCACAACAAAATGTATTGACTTAGATAATTGATCTAATTCCGGGATTAAATCTAATAATGGATGTATATAATGCCTTCCATCCAGTTCTTTTCCAGTTATAATCTTATCAACTGAAAACTCTTCCACACGCAATTCTTTCATTAAATCCTTCAGTCTGTTTTCTGCTATAATCCATCTTTCATTTTGAACTGTCACATAAGCATATTTTGCGTCGGGATGTACTCCAACTAACTCATCGGTTACTACAGTAAATGGCATGGTGGTCCATACTATTATATAAGCGTCTTCATCGTCTAACTTGACTTTATAATATAATGAAGGATCTTCTACAGTCTCGTATCCTTGTTTGATTTCTGCATTACTCAGCGAAGTTTGGCATGATGGACAATAGGCAACTACGCGAAACCATTCCTTTAGTATACCGTTTTCCCATGCTTTCTTTATATAACTCCATTCACGTTCAATATATTCGTCTTTGAAAGTCCAATATGCAAGTTTATAGTCAAATGACATACCGAGAAGTTCATCTACTGTTCTCCAGCGTTCACCATAGTGTTCTATTATTTTTTTGCACATATCTACAATTTTTTGTATCCCCACTTTGTGGATATTTTCAATTTTGCTACCTGTAAGACCGAGCTCTTTTTCGGCCTGCAGCTCTATTGGAAGGCCCTGCGTATCCCATCCAGCCCTAAAAATAATATTATTTTTCTGTAGTGTCTTAAATCTATACCATAAATCCTTTATGATCCTTCCCCTCAAATGTCCTGCGTGTGGTTCGCCATTCAAGGTAGGCGGGCCATCTATGTAGCCAATCAGCTTGCCATTACCATTTTGTGCCAAATCATTTTGAATAAGTGATTTAAGATCAATCTTGTTCAAGTATTGGCGAACATCATTTTCTATTAGCTTAATATCAAATTTATTGGAAAGCACCATTTATAGAGAAGCCGATGTAGAAACCACTGTTTATATTTTTGGTTACAGTTACAATAAGAATATATTTTATTACCTAGACACCAAGTTAAAATGTCTTTTATAGATAGGTTGGATGCGGGAGATAATATACCTGATGAATTTAACGTGTTGATCGAAATTCCAAAGAACAGCAATATTAAATATGAGATTGATACTGAAACAGGAGCTCTAAATGTAGATAGGCGACTCCTGACTGCAATGACTTATCCTTATAATTACGGCATAATTCCAAAAACAGTAGAGGATGATGGCGATCCAATTGATGTTCTTGTGCTTGGTGTAGATCCGTTTATTCCCAAATCGATGGTTAAGTCTAGACCGGTGGCTGTTCTACTTACTGAAGATGAGGAAGGCCAAGATTCCAAGATTATTGCAGTACCTCATCACAAGGTTGATCCTACCTATTCAACGGTTATTGATTTAAAGGACATACCAACTAGGATTCAAAATGAAATAAAGCACTTTTTTGAACATTACAAAGAATTGGAAGCAGGAAAGTATGTTAGAGTTACTGGTTGGGGCACTGCGGATACTGCAAAGGAAAAAATCAAAGCCGCAGCAGAAAACTATTCAAAATCCAAGCAACGCCAATGAAACAATTCGAATGTACACTGTACTTTATTTGCTGCGCTGGGATTCTGTATACTTTTTTCCACTCCGACTACCTGTTTTCTTAACATTATTCAAACCTGTTATTGTTAATAATCGCAATACTCGATAATTTTATTATAGTACTTTTGCAGATCCAAACTGGTTAGCTGTTAATATACTGTTTGAATTTCTATTAAATGAAATTTCAAATTGCATACTATCAAACTTGATAACGCATTCAAATTTAAAGCATGTTGAAATTTGACACACATACGACTGACGGTTTTCAAAGAAATAAAACTGAAGATTGATTACTTTTGAGATTGGTAAATATGGACTTAGAGTGCTTTGAACTGCTCACTCCATCCTATATATGCCTTAATCATTTCGATACTTACGCTAGGTTTTCTCATCTTAAATATTTCCTTGAAATCAGACATTGTGATCGACCTAGGATTTGCATCTGTTTCTAATGCTTTTCCACTTTCGAATAACTCGTTAACAACACGCAGCTGGGCAGATTGACACATGTCCTTAATATCGCTAGCGCTATAACCCTCAGCGAGTTTCGCTAACTCCTCAATTTTCATGCTATTCTCTCTTCGTAATGCAGCAGTATATTGACCGAACAGATTCAACCTTGACGCCTTGTCTGGAAGTGTGACATAAATTCTCTTCTGGAATCTCCTAAGAAATCCAGCCTCAAGACTCCAAGGCTTGTTTGTAGCTCCAATCACATACAATTGTGACTTTTTAAACTTGCCATTAATACCGTCCATTTCTGTAAGAAATTGATTTTTTACCCTAATCTCCCCGCCAACTTCACTACTGCGAGTACCTAAGAGTGAATCTATCTCATCTATAAAGAGTATCACGCTTACACTTTCATTCAAGTTTAAACTACTTGCCATAGAAAACAACTTTGCAACATTCTTTTCCGCTTCACCTAGCCACTTACTCATCATCGCAGCGGCATCAACGTTTATGAAATATCCTTCAATTTCTGCTGCAGCAGCTGCGGCAAGAAGTGTCTTGCCACATCCAGGTGGTCCATACAGTAGAATGCCTTTAGGCCAACCAAGCGGAAAGAGGTCTGGTCTTTTGGTAGGATATACGATCGATTCCCTTATTGCACGCTTGGCATCTTCGAGTCCGATAACTTCTGCCCAAGACACATTTGGCCTTTCCTTCATTACAAGGTCATCAAAATCTACTCTATCCCCGTCTGATTTAGTATTATCTTGTTTGTCAGAAAAACGATTTTCCGCATTTTTGTTACGATCTGAGATTTCAGTACTGTTTTTAGTAACTATGGTTTTCCTCGACTCGGACTCTCTTCTAGTTAAAGAATTCTCAGTCATAGGGATTTGAGATACTACAAGTGCCTTTATCCGATTCTGGTAAGCATTAGCCCTCTCACTGTATATCCTGTTTAACTTATACTCAGGATATATCTGAACCAATCTCATAAGAGCTTCGATAGCACGTTGATAATATTCTATGGCCTCAGTATGAGAACCTTGGGAATCTAGTCTGATAGCTTCCGCAGCACACTTGCTAGCACTATTTTCTAACACCTGAGGAGCTAAACTCATAATTTTAACTGCGTTATAAAATCGAATAAGCCTTTGAATTACTATGATGTAAATCTATATTGTGCAAAGAACTAAAAAAATTGCACTAAGTGAAAAGAGTTTCTTTCAAGATATGATTGAGTATCTCCAGCACGCAATTAAAGTCTATGGAATTTATAGAATCTCGCTTATGATTATTCGAGTTATCGAATCTATAATCACAAATTTAGATTATTTACATATTAAATAAATACAATTCCTACCCTGAGAAAGAAGTTTGAAAATAAAATTTGCTTCTAGTCAGTTATCTGTGAGATTGGTCAGGGCTTAAGATGTTCGCTTAATAAAAAAACTCATGAGACCAGGAAACTCTTCCCGCATCTTTTCCTCGGCTTTCAAATGCGCTTCATTAAGAAGCAAAATTGCCTCGTGGTTTGCCTCCTTAAAGTCAAGAACGCCATTGGAAAGCTGGCACGCGTCAATAAGTATGAGTTCAAGCATATCGCAAATATCTGTAATTTGCTCTTGTGCTCCAGACACATATCGAATAAGAGCTGATCTAATGTTCTTCATTACTGCTATGGTTGGCTTTAAGGCATTGACTACTTCATTAATATTCCTCGCAGCCTGAAGTCTATCCGCGACAGTTTCAAAAGACATCATTGACATTATAACAGTCATACCTCTCCTTTTTGACTGAAATAGCTCCGTATGACTGCTGACGGGGTGTTTATAGAGTTCGTGATTAATGGAGAATGAACTATTTGATTCCCGAATTTCAACCTCAATTGTCTCCAATTCTGTATATATATATGCCAATTTGGTAACTTCGTTTTTGATTTTGTTAAGAACGATTTCAATCCGAGGTTTTAATGCAACGGTCTTCCTCCAGGTATACTCTCGCTCCTCTAACATTGATTCGGATTTGACCCATTTAGACCTAATTTGCATATTTTATTTTCCCGCTAAGGTAATTGCAAGGTACATATAATATAGTGCATGTCGTGATTATATTTGTCACTAAAGTTACACCATGACGTGGTAACAGCTTAGTATTTTTTTAACATTGACTAAATGTATTTAACTATCGCATTTTATCTCCAGGTATACCAACAATTAGCCTTAATTTTGATGCGCTCCAATCAAACACATGATAATGACATTATTGGTAACCTGGAAGAACTGGGATTATCAAAATATGAGTCAAGTGCATACCTCACACTAATCCAGAAGGGATCTCTAGCTCCGAGCGAGATTGCCTACTATAGCAATCTGCCAAGGACAAAGGTTTATTCGGTGTTAAAAAAATTGGAGAAAAAGAGATTGTCGATCATCTCTCAAGAAAAACCCCTCATATTTAGCCCAATCCCTCCTGAAGAAGCATTTCATGAAATTTTACAGCTTTCAGAAAGAAGGATTAAAAACATGAAAAGAATAGTTGAAAGTCTACAAAAGATAAATGACGAATTTCATAGACCGGTTGGATGCGAGGAGAAAAGATATACCATCCTAAATGCAAAGTCTGCAATTTTGAAAGTGAATGATTTGATAGCGTGTTGCAAGACCTCCATAAATGCATCCTTGGATACATGGGGGGTAAGATTTCTTTCACAATGTAAGGATTCAATTGTTAAGGCGATGACAAACAATGTAAAATTCAGGTTACTTGTGGGATATGATTCGATAGATGATGAGTGTCTTCTAGCTATGCCAGAGGACATCACTGTTCGGGTTGGAAATATAAGATCAAGCAGAATAATAATCGATTCAGTCAGCATGATTTTGATGGATAGTAAAAATGGAAAAGCAGCTCTCTTTAACTCTTTGGATGTTATAGGTGTATCCCATATAAGACATTTCGAGGAAGATTGGACCAACGCGTCACAAGTTAATCTATCTAAAAATTCTGACATGGCTCTAGCATCGAAAGCTACTAAATTAGTCAGGGTCATGAAAGAATACTTTTACTCTGAACCATTTATTCAGAGTTCTGATTTACCTTCTGACAATCCGAAATCCATTTTGAACATACTTGAAAGGAATGGAGTAGAGTCTTTGGGTGAGAATCCGGAAGAGATAATTAGAATAATAGATCATTCTTTGAAGTCGATTTCATACGGTAGTCTAAAATATGATAGAAATAATTGTAGCATTATTGTAAGATGCCTAGTAGAAAAAAGAAAAATATTTCCATGGGCATTGTTGCTCTGCTTTTCGATGGACCAAAAAGGCTGCAAGTCGAAAATTATGCAGAATTCGGGTTCTTTAGAAGATGTACTCTACATAAAGCTTACAAAACCTATTCCTTGATCAAATCAAACGGTTTCATTGCTTCCGGAATATTTGAAATTAGATCAGTTGCAGCTAAGTGTATTCCCATTTTTTCTTGTGCGATATTTCCCGTAACTCCATTGATAAACACACCAAGCATTGATGCTTCAAAAGGAGCGTATTTGCTGAGAAGCCCACAGACCAATCCTGACAAGACGTCTCCAGTTCCTCCAACAGTCATTCCACAGTTATGAGTAGTGTTAACTGCAATTCTTTCGCCATTCGATATAATGTCCACCCATCCTTTAAGAATGATTGTAATACCGTGTTGCCTTGCTGCTCTATGAACAGTTGATATCCGCTCATCCTTGTCCTCTCCGGCCGCCTTGCCAAAAATTCTCTTGAATTCCCCGGCATGAGGTGTAATGATCGTATTCGTATTTTCTATTTGGCTCAAAACACTTGGAATTAGGGCAGATGCATCCAACAGGAGCTTAGTGCTATTGGTTTGCATTCCTCTCACAAGTGCTAAAAGAGATTCTGGTTTTGAAATTGTTAGCCCCATACCTATGGCAGCAGAGTCTGGTCTTTTGGGAAGCATTGCAACTAGCCGGTTAGCAGAACCAACTGTGAGCTTGTCATCAGCCAATGGCAAGGCGATTATATTGGGTGATGCTGATCTAACAGGGATAATATTTGATCTAGGAACTGCAGTGTATACTAAATCAGTGCCAGACCTCAAAGCAGATAGCGAAGCAAGAATTGGTGCTCCATGGTAGATTCTATTGCCGCCTACAATTAGGACTGTTCCATTATCGCCTTTTTTGGAATTGAGCATTCTTGGAATAATGTAGTCTTTAAGCAAATCTTGATCTATTCTTACAACTGACAACCGACTTGATCTGATTTACCTTATTTTTAGTAATATTCATTTGTATCGATAAAAGGCCACAGTGCCTGAAATAACGCACAAAATCAGTGCTAAATTCGGAAAATCCTATCTATACAAGTAGAATAATTGTGACTATTCAACACAAGACAAAACGAACCTATCCTTGGTCCTTTGATTTATCTGTGTACTTGTATTTTAGCTTGTTTCCACAGTTCAAACATTCTGTAGTTTGTGCAGAAAACGTTATTTTACAAGCTGGGCAAATTGCGATCGATCGTCTAATCCTTTTTATGCCTTGGTTGCCTATTGTCTTTACGACAACATCAAGAGTTTGGGATACGTTTGCGATTCTATAGTCATCTGTGATTAATATTCGCTTTAATTGATAGGCAAGAGCTAATATAGAGATGTCTGCCTTGGAAAGCTTGGCTATATCTCCGCTATGCCTTGCAGCATTTTCGACAGTTGTTATTGATAAATCATCAGGCTGAAGTACGACAAGATTGCCTGAGTCGATTAGAGCGTCTAGGACCTTGTAGGATTTCTTGATATGCTGTATCTCATTAAAGACCAAGCTACTGGTAATCCATCTTAAACCCGATGAAAATGGGATCCCAGCGTAGAAAGCTGACGCATCCAATACAGCTTCAGTATCAGAAGCCCAATTTTCTAAGTTGTCTCATTCCCCTTTTTTTTAGCCGTACAAATTGTGCGTCATAGGTATGACGTGTGATCTTGATGAGCCTATCCGCAATAATGTCAAAAACTTCTTGTCCATCCAGTATCAAAAACGAATCATGACTACATCTAATATTTATCTGTTGGACTGGAACTACTAGCTGCGGCATTCTATTAACTGATGCGACAGGAACTAAGGTTAGACATTCGAGGTCTTCATGCAAAACGGATCCGCCTAAAGACAAGGAATGTCCAGTTGATCCTGTTGGAGTAGACACGATAATTCCATCCATTCTTTGAGTGATCTCGTCATCCATCAATTGGATAGAAAAAACTGGAGTTCTTGTCATATTCTGTCTTGTGCAAATGATTTCATTCAACGCAGGACGAGCAATTGTGCTATCCCCAATTGTAGCTTCGATTCGTAGTCGAGATTCGCATACAAAATCTTTTGCAAGTATTGAGTCTAGCGCTCCTTCGATCGATTCTATTGTCACTTCTGACAGTATGCCCCTATGGCCTCCAACGTTGATACTAAATAATGGTGTTCCAGAAGGAATAAGGTTAAATGATCTCAGTGTAGTACCATCACCACCGACAGCCACAACCAAGTCGAGATCAAGTGTTCTCAATTTGTCAGGAGATACCAGCGTGCAGCCTGTTGTTCCGAATGAAACTATAGAATAACTTTCAATCTGTTTCGAACAAAGAACACTGATTATCTTCCTAGCTGATTCTTCGGCCTCAGTACTATTGAGTTTTGTAAATATGGCCACTTTTTTGATCTCTCTTGCCATGCGAGACAAATGTATCACCATTGTTTCACTTAAATGCATTTAGATAGGAATAGTGAACATGATGATTTCCTTGCGTAAAATGGCAAATTCCATTTTTGCAATCATTGTTTTGAATTCACCTCCATAGCCACAACATTAAATATCCGCAATTTTTAACTGTGTAGGATGGGCCGATAGCTCAGCTTGGTGGAGCGTTCGACTGATAATCGAAAGGTCGAGGGTTCAACTCCCTTTCGGCCCAAATCAATCTTGTCGCTTTATTTAGGCTCGCGTCTATTATTTTGACCGTAGACAACTAAAATTGTACAATATTGAAGAAAAAGACCCAAAACCCAGTTCTTGACTTAAGGAATCCGGAGTCGCTTTCACAGGAGGAAGTAAACTTTCTACTTGACCACTTAGGCGATCACCTTCCTGAGGAATTTGAACATATGACGATGGCTCTAATAGCAATAGCCACTGGAAAACAAACAAGGCAAGAGCTAAACTCAGTTCTCAAGGAATATTACATGCGCTACCATGAAGCGATCTCGGTCTCATAAGAAGAGAAAAGCGCGGCAAGAACGTCGGATACCGTCTTACAAGTAGAGGCATAAAATACGTAGACAGTGTTCGAACAAGTACAACAGAAATGAGAAAATGATCCTATTCGACACAAATATTAGTTTGAATAACAATTTAGTCATTCTTCTTGAACTTCAATGGAACTTTAAATAATTATCAATTTCCAGACTCTCTCACTAAACCGAAACTTCTGGGGGAATAATCCAGTCGTATCTTCGTATATATGATCAAACTGATTAGTATTGTTGCTAATACTTAGTATTAGTAGCAAAGTTTCTTAATGCTATACTGTACATAGACAACATATTGCAATTACTAAGTCATTTATGCAGAATAAGTGCTGCTCTAAGCTTTAGTAACCTCTCCATTGAATCAATAGCAAAAGTTGCCATTGTAGCTTCTTTAAGATCCATGTTATGTATTCTTTCAAGAATATCAGCAGCAGTAGGATGTCTTCTTCTCAACTCATTGATCTTATCTTGAACTTTTTGATCACTTACGTTATCCTCTATTAGATCTAGTGGCTCTTTGTCTTCTACCAAGCTTAATCTCATCGTACGAATTTTCAGCAGCCATCTTACACCATCAACTAAGAACATAGCTCTAACGACTTCATTAAGATCCATAGAAGGTATTCTTTCAAATATAGCAGAAGCAAGCGGGTACTTTGTCCCCTACCTATTGTGCTGCAGAACATTTGAGACAGCATCAATGACCAGTATCTTAGAAATATCTACAAGATGTGAGATATTTTAAGTCGATGTGTCAATTTAATATGATATAGGATATAGATCACTTATTTTCCTATTCCTGCAGCTGATGGTTTTTCACTTCGTTTCTGTAATATATTACCACCAATTATGATCACTTCATGGAGGCTGCTATTATATTAAGTAGAGAGTGGAAGCCTATTAGTGATTTTTGCAGATGGAACGAGCATTTGTCTTGTGCGGAAAGCAATACTAAAAAGATTACCTAAATTAGCAGACTTGATGCATCGACGAGGCAGGGCATGTATTGGCAGTATCCACTGATGCAGTAATTCTAAGTTCAATTTAGAGGGGTATCACAATAATTTGGCAAAAACCTTCATTATTTCCGACACAAAAGAAGTGCTCCAGAAAGAGACAGGATACAATGACAAGTCCAAATTGTGTATCTTCATTAAGTTTAAAGATAGGTTGGAAACGATTCTGGCACAACATAAGCCTAAAGTGAATTAACTTCTTTGTCAATCTATTAAGTGAAGTTAACGATATCAAATTCTAAGACGGTACGATCCTAGTGGGTGTAAGGTGTAATAATGATCATCTAGCGGCGAGTTTTAATACTCCTAATAATTAAAAATGTACATGAGTTCAGATGAAAATTTCAGAAGATTAGGTTTAAGTGTTATAATATTGGAGGAAAAATTAGAAGAACTCAAGACGTATGCACAGGAGATGGTTAGTGATAAATCAAAGTTTGATCCAGACGTATTGACAGAAATTTCAAACCGGTTAATTTCTGCTACTTACGAATTAAATCAATCTTACGAAAGTTATAAGAAGAATAGATCTATTCACTAACATCGTTCTACCAAGTCTGAAAAAAGAGAGCCGATAGTGCATGCTCTATATATCTTGTACTATACTAATGCCTCAGATTTCAACTACTTTGAAAACGATTGGGGCTGAGATGATAGATGCAGACATGTAATATGTTAATGAACAATCATATGTTACGTTTGATTCTTTTTCTGCCAGTCCAAGGCTATGAAGTTCACAAATTGTGTTATGCTGCAACGTATTATTATCACTTTCAGGAAATCATAGCTTATAATCAGGATAGTTAGTGTGTCCACTATATCATAATTCGGGTAAAGCACAGCAAGATCAATTGTGATACAAGAGATGGTTGCATTGGAATAGACTACCTCTGGTGTTATTACTAATATGAGAGAATTCACTTATTTCAAAATAGTCTCATTAAATTGTATAAATTGAAACAATCATTAGGAGTACTAAAATTCTATGACGTAACAGGGAGCGTAAAGTAAAAACAAGCTCCATATTCACCATCGTTATTTCTTGCCCATATTTTGCCACCATGAGCCTCCACGATATTTTTGGAAATATATAGACCTAGACCTGTCCCGTGCTGTGAATTAGTAGTAAATTTTGAAAATAACTTGGGCATGATTTCAGGGTCTATACCTTTACCCGAGTCCTTTATAGCTATGATTATTTGTTTGTTACCTTCTCTCTCATCGAAAGAAGCTATCTCTGTAATTATTTGAACATTGCCACCTTCATGGTCAATGAATTTTATTGCATTGCTCAGTAGATTCGAGACAACCTGTGCGATTCTACGCCTGTCAGCCATCACAAAAATGCCTTCTGTTAATTTGTAAATGAATTCTATCCTTCCATTACTGCTGCCCTGAATCTTAGTAAGATGGTTTTGAAAATCGGTAGCTGAACTTTGCAGGATCTCATTTAATTCGATTCTTTCTTTGGTCAGTTTCAAGGATTGACTCTCGATCCTTGTTACATCTAACAAATCTTCTGTCAACCCACGTAATCGCTTTGCATTCCTGTTAACAATATTTAGCAACTCCGCCTGCTCCTTGTCACTAGTTCTAGATAACGCAACTTCTGTAAGTCCAAGTATTGGTTGTATAGGTGTTCTCAATTCATGAGCTGCAATATTAATAAATTCCTGTTGTTGTTTATCACGAGTCTTTAACTGTTCATTTGCAATTTCAAATAGCAAATTAGCTTTACGCAGCTTTTCAGACAATTCAGTTTGCTCCCAAAGCAGTTCAAATATAGATTTAAAAGATTCCACACTTGTCTTGCTATTAGAATATATACTAAATCCTATAGCCTCAGAAAATTGCACTGCATCTGGGTCCCTAAGTTCAGCCCTTAGAAATTTGATACTATCAACTATAAACATTCCGGATGATGAATTTGCGCCATTAAGGATCTTGATATTAGGAGCATTACTAGTAATATGCTGAATTATATCCGAATTTTTAGCCGATATAGGGCAAATTATCTTTACAGATGCACCTATCTCTGTTGACGCCTTTATAAGAGAACCAATTACTCCAAGCCTATCCATTCTCAAAATAGCTATATCATTAGGAAGAAGCAATAACGCCTCTATCTTTACAGCCCTGGAAAGATCATAAAGGATCTGACTTACCTTTTCTCTATCGCTAATAACTTCAAGAAACTCGGATTCAATACCTTGCTCGAGTGCATTTATTCTTTCCTTTGCTTCGATTCCACCACTCCACAGTTCTTCAAAAATTGAGACAAAGTGTTTCATATATGCTGGCTCGTTACTAACCAAAAGATTTTGTATCTCATACCCTCCTTCGATTTTTTGTATTGTTGCAATCATTTCCTTATCTGAGATGGAAAAGTCTATGGGTGGCATATTTCTTACGTGTCTTATTTGGATACCTAAGCTCACAAAACTCTTTACCAAGTCCGTACTTTCGGAGTCTATCGACGTAACTAACCTAATACCCTTATGTTGCTTATTTTTAAATTTTGTTGTCATTATTTTTTCATATAAATCAAAGTAATTGTTGTAGACTAGTCTGAGGCCCCCTATCTTTGAACATGCCATATAATCAACTGACTTTTCTAAAATGTCCCTGCCTTTTTTCAGAATTTCATCAATATTATTTAGAACTTTTATTTCCTTCAATACCTTACCTAGGTATTGCTTCATTTCAAGCTCCGTAAGAGAGGGGTATACGCCAGTTTTTTCTGTAAGAACTTGCTGCTGCTCTTTTGCCATATTTAGAACTCTATTTTCAATCTCCTGTTTCATTTTAGGAGAACCAAGAACATCGAACAGCTTCGGAGCATCCATGGCAGACCTCTTTATCGATTCCCGCAGAGACTTGTCTTGAGAAACAGAAATAACTGATGAATAGAAACCAACTGTGAACAAGTATGAGGATAACAATACTAATGAATGAGCAGCAATTCCGTAGGTCTGCTGAAGGGCAGATGTTGAAAGACTGATGCCCACCAAAGTAATACCTATTCCACAGAGAATTAAATAATCCTTCACTTTGGATGAGATCATACCTCTTGCGGCTATAAAGAATGGAATACCAAATAGTATATTCCCACCTACAGTACCTGCCCTAAACAAAACCCTAAAAAAGTATCGATAGGGTTCATCAACACCTGAGAGGCTTTCCCCAGAAAAGAATCCAGGCATCTTTCCTATTAGATAAAATATCAAAGGTAACGAAAGGATTATCCAAAACGATAAAGGCATCTTTGCTAATCTATGATAGACGCTTCTTAAAAGTACAACAGAAGCCATCCATCTAAAAGCAAATCCTACCGGAAGGACTATTGAATTTAAGAGATTATAGTACATTAAATTCGATTTTGGCAGTAAGTAGAGTGTGGTGGTTTTCGGACCTACTACCTTGTATTCAATTTCTGCATTATATTTATCTGAATGCTTGTACAGGAAAGATGATTTCGGGATGGCCCCAGGAGCTGATTTTTCGTAAACTACTTGAATCATTAATAATTTAGTAGCAGCATCTTCTGCAATTGACATTGCAAGTGTCAACGCAGCTAGGCCATAAAGCAAGAGGGTTAGATTCTTTTTATTGGTACTTGATCTATACCAAGAAAAAAATTTTAATGTCATTATCCCCATGATTATGGTGGCTAGTATTGAACTGACTCCAAAAATAAATGGAGACATGAATCCGGTAGTACTACTAAAAAGAATGAATAATAATAAAGCTAAAAAGGAAAATTGACTGATCGTTACGCTCCAATGACTAAGGTTGATGAATCGTGATTTTGTTCTAAGCTCCTTGCTAACTTGTTGTGTATATCCTAAAAGAACCCAAGAACCTATACCATACCCTAAAACTATTGTCAAAATAAACATAACAAGTTCAGTGAAATTAGTGTAAGCAAGTATCTGACGGGTCATAAGCAGGTCAACTATTGCTATAAAAATTACTGCAAAACCAATTCCAGTAGCTAACTTTCTATTTGAAACTAGCTGATTCACTTTTACTGGGACGAGCTTGGACATGACATTTTTGTTAGCTATACATATTATTTTTCTATGTTATATACTTTTAATCTTAGAAGTTACTATTGTTAAATACCCCAGAATATTATAATGGTGCTTGTCAGAGCAGCAATTTCATGAGGATTCAGAAGCGTACAAGAATGTTATTAATAGCATTGACAGCTAGGCAACGAAGCAAAATAACAGAAAACATTGCCCTACTTCATGAAATTTTGTTTGTCCGATTGATAGGGTAGACTTTAGGCTTTGATAACTGATTATATCGTTCAATTAAGACGAAATAAAAACTAGAAATTCGCACTAATAAAAAAGTAGGTCTATATTCAAGTGCATGGTACTTGTATTTGGCTTGCATTACCTGTTGCTATAGCTCGTCAGTTACAGTTGCAAGGAATTCTGAATTTATTGATTTATTCAGCCAATTCAAGTCATTGAACGAATTCCAGAAATGGTAGACTTGATATGAAACCAATTTAGTGTATACCCCTGCATTTCTAATGTCTACAGTACTATTCAAGATAGCATCTTAGTAGACATTTTGGTAGACCATAAAAATTATAGTATAGAGTGAAACTAAGAGCAACTCAATGTATTTTCAGAACAACGGAGTGTGATTCGTAGTTTAATATGGGTATCGTGTTACGTACTATTATTTGGTCTACCATCTGTAGATTTTGTTGGCAACTATTATTTGGTCTACCATCTGTAGATTCTAAATATTTGTTACCCGACTTGCTAAATATTTATAGCTTTGGACACTATAGTACAACTATTGAACATTGATGATGTAAGGCAGAGACAGACCAAGGTGATATCTACTAAAGTGTCAATAGCCCAATATAATAGGTTTAACATTTTTGGCTGAATATCTCTACAAGATTGGATTAATTCAGGGTCATACTCCGTCTGCTTTACTCCGAGCCAGTATTGAACATCTACTATTAGAATATCAGGATAAATTAGATGAATATTGTGAGAATAGCACTATGAATAGCAGTCTACCTACACCGACACCACCATTACCGACATTATCGTCACATGAACCAAGAGAACAATTAGAATCGGACAACGAAGAAAACTTTACTGGTGAATTGATATTAGAAGGAATACAATCCAAGTATGAAAACAATAACGATTATCACTACGATATAGATAAAGAGCCAGAGATACAAGAACAAACAGAAGCCATACAAATGTTACCTTCTGTATCTGATGAACTTGAAGAGAAGATTGATGAATTAGCGAAGAATATTATGAATCACATAGATACGTTCGACAAAATATACGAGATTGCAAAGAAAGAAGATTTTCCTATTGATGAGATTATTGAAGATAAAGAAAGACTAAGGGAATTTTTAAGGATATGAAATATCAGCGAGAATGCTAGCCAGAATTCGGTTCAGCTCGTGAGGGTCTGATGGTTAACAGTCCTATGATTACTGATGAGATATCCTTTCTAGACCAGTCATAACACTATTGTGTATGTTATATAGATACGATTGATTCCATCAACGTAATATCTCAGATCAAAAAGAGAGAAAAGATTTGAGCGAATAAACAAACTGATCAATGAGTATGGTGTGCCATTTCCAGGCTATAGTGATATTTGAAATTTGCAATGACTTGGTAGGTTTCTATTTTAAGACAGGGGTGGAAAGAAGCGACGGAAAGCGTTCCAAGATTTATTGTAATGTGTGTGGCAAAATAATAAACAATTCCAGAAAAAAGTCTTCCTGATTGAAATGATGTCAGCTTGTAAATACCACGTGTAAATTAGTCTTCAAGCAGACTAATTTCCCTACTTTCTCACGGTTAAAACAACAATATTTTACTGTAGATAGCTACTATTAGAAGTTTAATGAACCGAATTTACATTTTCGCAATTAACTGATACGATATCACCTTGCGCAGAATTATAATCTACTACTGTGTCTACTCCATCACCACAGTCAAAATAATCTGCTCCTGGCCCTCCTTGTAGAATGTCATCGCCAGAATTACCATACAAGCGATCATTTCCTGGTCCTCCGACTAGAAGATCGTCTTGCATTCCTCCGATAATGTTGTCATTACCAGCTTCTCCAAATAATTGATTGTTTCCACCTCCACCATACACGACGTCATCACCTAGACCTGAAAACACTAGATCGTCACCTCCAAGAGCTGAAATTATATCATTACCTCCTAAACCAAAAATGATATCATCACCTTCACTGCCGATTATATATTCGTCATCAGGGGTGCCGCAGACTTTCTGCACAGGTTGGCCTAACGACGCTAAGATCTGAGAGTCAGATGAGGAGGTGGAGGTAGTGACGGAGGAAGGTGTGAGTACGAAGAAAGAAGGCATTGACGTAGCTTTTATAACGTTTTGATATTTTATGGTTAGAGCAGTAGGTACAACATGGACGGAAAGATCTTCCCCTACTTTATGAAATTTTGCAGGATGAATTCATGGAAAATTGTTTGAAAAAGTACCTTGAAGTGATTTACACATTGCATTCAGATATGGAAGAGTGTTTAGAATAGGAACAATTATCTAGATTATCAGTTAGATATGGAAAATAAAGGACATTATGGCAATTCTTCAGAAATGGATGGTAATAATCGATTGAGGTATGTCGAACTCGTAACTAAACCACTAATAAGGGGAATTAGCACTATTAGTCACGACGTGATAAAGAGATAATTCGAAGATTAGAAGAGCTTTAAAAAGCGGAATAAGAAGATCCAATAATACCCAACGAATGGATTTATCATAAGGATTTAGACTTTACAAAGGTTTCAGATTATGTTCGTTATCAATCTGACATATGTGGGCTTGTACCAAATAGAAGACACAGACCCTATGATTAAGGCAAGCGGAATATATTTATACATGAATGAAAGATGGTGGCATAATTATGCATGTTTTATATTGAAAGGCGCGCACTTGTGATACTAGAATATTCAAGACAAGCGTGTATTACAACATCTGTATCTACTTACTATCTATTGCAATGGATTAACAGAATGTCCGACTACCCGATCACCTTTCATTAGAGTACAGCATGCGCATTTTTGATTCAGACAGTCTTCTGCTTCTTCATGACTACAGATGGAACAGATGCATTGTTGTTGGTCAAGGTGATACTTATTACTACTACCAGGATAACTAGTTGGCTTTCCACCCTTTTGCTGTTGTTGTCGTCTTGATTTATCACTAACATACAGCCACAATAAAATCAAAGGTATTCCTAACGCAAAGAATATGCCCATTGTTCGTATTGGAACATGCAAGACAACCAACGATATTCCAAAACACAACGTAGCCAAGCCTAGAGCTAATAGCCAACGTGTTGTAAGGCTTTCCACCATACCCAGAAATCAGACGCCTGTACTGTTGTATGACTACTATCTTATATATGGGCTTTCTCCTTCATTCTGATATTCCATTCCAGTTTCCACAGTATCATCAGCAGATTGGAATAGTCTTTTTCTTCTCCTTCGTAATTTCCTCACTTCTTCAAGTATTTCCCTTAATTGATCCTCAGAAATCTTTGATATTTTAGAGTCACATTCCATACCTTTTGCATCTAGAACCTCTTCCGTGATCTCAATAATCTCATCCTTATGCTGCTCTTCTTCTATAGTTAGCATATTATGACTTCTAAATCGAAAGTAGGCAAATTCGCTCATTATTCTGATTTCTACTATTATTACAACAAGCTTGTTAATATTGATCTTGTATCGAGCTGTATTTTCAAAATGGCATAAACTTAATTCCTAATAGGAAACAGTTAGAAGGTATTTCTTTGATACTTCTAATCTTTGATTAACCTGATACCACAGTCATTTTCTTCTTTCGCCGACGTCCCTCTACACTCTTTTCATAATGAATTTCTTGTTCTTCCCATGCTTCATCAGCATTATTTTCAAGTTCTAGACCTTTTTCCATCATAGCAGCATCTCTGTCGGAATGTTTTTCAACATCTATTTTATCAGATATATTTTCCAGTTCTGATGGAGAATTCTCAACATAGTGTTTGTAACGCCTTTCAACATCGACATTATTTCCCTGAAGTACCTTTTCAATTTCGTTATCTAGAGATTTCTTAACTAGTTCCTTGAGCTTGTCAGTTTCAAGGCATTGCGGATAAGTAGCTAACAAATATTCAAATTGCTTCATGTATTCAATTACTTTATCACGATATTCTTCCTTGGTAGGCTTGTAATTTTTTGTTATCTTGAACCATGTAGTTGCACATTGAGCAGGATATGCTTTCGCTAGTCCTTCAATCACACGATCCATTTCAAAATAATCTAACATAATAATAAACTCCTAACTGAATGAATCAATATTACGCCTTTGCTTTCAATCAGGATTGCAATCGACAACTTGAAGCTGTCATTATGGGCTTGCAAATGCTGCTTGTCAAGTTCCATTAATTAACACCTGGAGTTACACGTTTATATTTTAATCTGATGTTTATATGTTCATTTCATACACAATTGAATAATTTTTATATAAGATATATTATATTCAGGAGGGTGCTGTAATTATTTCTAGAAAATTTTGCTCAATTCTTTTAATTACTTATATTTTGATAGATAGATCTCAGTTGTACGCCAACCGATCCACGTTCGGATAATCGACAATAGTTCAACTACAATCGTATGGATTAAGCTATCTCAAACCCATCTCTCTTATGAGGAGCGCGCCAATTTCTTATACGTCTAGTTTAAATCATACTCCATAGTGCGATTACACTTGGATAATTTGTGGATCAATTCATTTGTCATCTTTTGCCGTTATAATATTATGAGGAAAAGTAATGATTCGGCTGAATAGTATTCCCCTTTGAATAGAAACTCTATTGAAGTCTTTATCTTATCAATATTCAGAAAGCATATTTTTAAAGAGAAGTGCATCTTCTTCCCTTAGAGCATGTCTTGAGTCCTTCCATGATCCGATCTCTTCAAAAATATCAAGGCTATCTCATCTATCTATTAATTTTAGTAACAGACCAAGGCACAAGAGATTTGGTTTCTATTATGATTATCAATATGCCCGTTTGCTTATATTTGCCTCAGCTTTTGCTAAGGTAGACGACAACCGATGGTAGTGAATTTACAGCACGAGAATAATGACAGTGTACGTTTGGTTTGTTAAGCATTTATTTATTCTGATAGATGATAGAATAAAAAAATATTATCATTACTACTAAAGGGTAATTTTTATTTCAGTCTGTATTTACATCATAGTCAATGACTATACCTTATCTACATGGTTTACTATAATATATTTAACATTACTATCATAAAACAGAGAGGCATTAGTATCATTCAAGGAATGCAATACCTTGCTTCATCAGCTAGATGACGTTATACCAGTAGTCGATAGAAATGTATTCATTATCTTACTTTAACACAGCGACCCATCATCTCGACTTTTGCTTGTCATTCTTATTTCAAGTCCATCATTTGTTAGATTCGTCGTCAAAATATTTACGCAGTTGATCATGACTTTGGTACCAATTCTCAACATTAGCAATGTCCGGGTAAGTGTCTATTTCTGCTATTATTCTGGCAGTTTGAGCTAGTACCGAACGCCTAATCATATCCCTTGCCTCAATAAGAGTCATATCTTCTGTTTCCAGTCCATGTTGATCTGCTGCCTGTAAGTATGAAGATATGGTTGAAAATAAAATATACTGTGCAGCAGCAATCCATTGGCCAGGCATATTTGGAAATTGCTTTATTATTTTATTATTTACTATTTCAGCCTGTAGCTTTGCATTGCGAATTATCGTCAGTCTGGCATGTTGATTCATTTTCTTATGACTTCTAGATTCTTCCTCGTCGAGCATTTGCTCAAAATACTCGTCGTCGGAATGTATTTTATCGGAAGTCATATCCTTGTCTCATCTAGTCACCCCATCTCCACGAAGCATATGCTGGCTTAGAACAGCTTCACGACTGGATTGTCTGGCATGTAGTTGCGGTAGCGGATCGATATCCTGTTCACCTCAGAGATCGCTTGTTTTCGTCGGTGGCGTCGGTGACGTGTTGGATGCAAACCTCGGCCAGAGCCTCCTGGTAGCGCACCAGCTTAGCCGGATTTCCACACCATCCAGTACAAGAGTCAAGGATCTCACCCTTCATCAGGAAGGAATCGGCGTCGATCACGACATCGTCTCCTGTGCTGACGCCGTAGTGAACAAACGCCGCAGGACCGACCGAGCATCTGTTACCAAGTCGGATATAGTCAGACTTGAACACACCTTCCTCGAGTGAATGTGCCTGCAACACACAGCCCTCGTTCAGATTAGCGTAGTCGCCGACCTCGACCAACGAGCGTTCCGGTAAGCCCGCGCCGCCATCGAACAGCTTGGCACCGACCTTCATGCCTAAGGCACGCAGCAACATGCCGCGGAACGGGGTGCCGGCAACCATGGCCAAGATAGGCTGAGCCAATAGCTTCCAGTACCTTTCATGTGACCAGAAATAGGGATCGTACACCGAGGCAAGCTGTGGCTTGAGTGCCTTGAAGCCCGTACTAGCGCGCTCAAGCACGATGAAGAAAGCCATATTGATGGCCATGATCGCCACGGCGGCTGCGAAGAAGGCGAAAATGCCGAAACGATCGAAGTTTGCGAATGCGGTTTGTCCTATAACGAACGCGACAAACATTGGCACGCCCATGCTGGCAAGGAAGATTAAGGCTGTAAAGAAATTGTGCGAGTTCTTCCGGCTCAGACGGGCTAGACGCGTCTGCTCGTCGAACGACGCGATAATGTCGCGATCTCGGTCGACTTTGCGCGGAATCTCGAAAGCCGGCGAACCGAGCAGCCCGACGTTTTCATGCACCGGGCCATCGATAGGGACCATGGTCTTAGTACCTAACAGGACGTTGGTTCCGGTGCGACCATTCGGCGGATAGGAGATGCCATTGCCCAGAAAATTGTTGTCGCCTATCTTCGACTCGGCAAGCCGGAATGAGGTTGCCGACATTTGCATATTGATCATCTTCAGTCCATCCGCTGTAGTCGTGCCGCTGCCGATATTGCAGAGAAGAGGGTTGTCGTGCCCCTGCTCGGTGCCCATATTCGAGCCAGTCTGATAGACCGTGTTTAGGTTCCAGCCAACGTAGCGCATGTATGTCGTGATGAATGACGAATCGCCGAACAGCGAAGTAAAGAAGCTTGGGTTGCTGACGCCCCTAACGATGTTCTGCAGTAAGTAGTGGAAGCCGAAATTCGTGTAGGTCTTGCCTGGCCGCAGCATCTTCATGCAGAGTCGCGGTATGATATACACGGCCGCCAGGCCGACGTCGATCGCTGCGAAGAAGCACGCCGCTGAAAAGACGAGCAGCGAGGGAGTAGACATGGAAAAGATATCACTGTCGCCAATCGTCGGCGAATACAGATCATAGATAATGTAGATGACAATCGTAGCAACAGGTATGGCAATCAGTATCAGTGTCGCAAGGAAGAGCGACACATAGGCAACTCCTCGCAGAGCCGCACCGTTCTTACACTCGACTGTACAATAGTCAGAAGACGTCTCGACTGCAGGCGAACCATGGTAGTGCTTGCCATCCGGCACACGCTGGCCACTCTGCAGCGATGAGGCATGACCAAGCTGTGTGTTGTCACCCATCGCAGTGTCGATGTCAAGCACGCTCCCTTCGCCGACGAAACTGTTACTGCCAATCGTCACAGGGCCGATATGAATAAAGTTAGACTGCGCGCGATAGCCTAGCATGCTCGCATCGGTGCGGACGATAGTGTTGTCGCCTATTGTCACAAGGTCAGTACAGACCGGAGCTTGGGACATAATCATCACATTGCGACCGATCCTGGCCCCCATAAGGCGCAGATAGACGTTATAAAGCGGTGTACCAATAAAGGCAGCCGCAGGCGATATGCGCATAAGGGTCCTGACAACCCAGAAGCGGAAATATGCAAAGCTCCAAATAGGAATCGATTGTGCCTTGAAGCAGCCGATCAACAGCCATTTTGCCGCTATGGGAAGTGCGAACAACGCAACAAACAATCCTCCACCTAAGGCCACTCCGCGCAAGTAGAGATCCACTACGTTGTCGGAGGCAAATGCCCATAGAAGCCCACTCCAGAGGATCCAGAGGTCGAATAGCAGATAGGCTGCAAGGAATCCTATCTGCAGAACACCGCATGTGACGTACGACAGGGTCGACGGAACGTGGAAGGGTTCCGGCTTGGTTTCGACTACGGATCTGTCGATTGACGAATCGAGATGATGCGCAAGCTTGGCAATAGTCGGATGTAAGTAGATATCACGCATTGACACATTCGACATGCCCGGATTCTTGCGAATTGCCGCACAGACGCGAGCCATCAATAGCGAGTTAGCACCGAGATCATCAAAGAAGTGAGCCTCGGTCGAGACATGCTCGGCCCGAATAATCCCAGTGAGCGCAGCATGCAACATGCACTCGCGGTCGGTTTTAGGCTGGATATACCTCTGCGTGGCAGAAAAACGCTGCAACTGCTGCGGTTTGGGCAGCCTCTTGTAGTCGGCCTTGTTGCTCAGTGTCATAGGTATGGCGTTGACCTGTTCCAGGAAGGCCGGAACCATGTAAATGGGAAGCTTACTGCGTAGCTTCTGCGAGATCTCGCTACGAGGCAGCTCTGTACCTTGCTTGAGAGCGTAATAGGCGACGATTTCGACGATTCCCTCGTGCTCGAATGTCGTCACGGCTGCCTGAGAGACCTGTGGTAGGTCGAGCAGCACCGCCTCGATTTCGTTGGGCTCGATGCGATAACCACGGATCTTGACCTGCGTGTCAATCCGGCCGCGATAGTCGATCTCGCCATTCTCATCGATCCGTCCAAGATCGCCGGTGCGATAGATTCGGCCAGAGGGATTGTTCTCGATATTCAGGAAATCACGAATGAACTTCTGCTTCGTCAGATCATCACGATTGATATAACCAAGCGCTAATCCAACGCCTGCGATCCCGATCTCGCCGATCTCGCCGGTCGGAACGGTCTTATCCTCCAGAGGATCTAGGATGACAATCGAATAAGTCGGAAGGGGTACGCCAATTGTGACCGGCTTGTCCGGCCGCAGCTCGGTCATTGTTGCCCCGACGGTCGCCTCAGTTGGGCCATAACCGTTGAGAATGCGGCGGCCTGGATGATACCATCGGGTCACGAGTTTTTGTGGGCAAGCCTCGCCGCCGACCAGCAGGATCCGCAGGTCCGGCACATCCTGCTCGACTGTGGCTAGCAGAGTCGGACTACAAGCCATCACCGTCACACGGCGTCGGCGCAAAAAATCTGCAAGCTCGTCGCCCATCAGAGTCATGCCAGGTGGGCCTGGCACGAGCGTTGCGCCAGCCATCAGTGGCACCCAGATCTCCTCGACTGAGAAATCGAATGCGATCGTCATGCCCTGATAGACACGATCGCCGGGGCCATAGCCATAAAGATCCCTTGTTATACGCACGTAATTGCAAATGCTTGCGTGTCCGATGCCCACGCCCTTTGGATTACCGGTGGTGCCCGATGTATAGATGATGTAGCAGAGCGGTTCAATAGGCGGCGCAATATCGGTTAATGGATCGGCTGCCTGTGCATCGATCGCCGGCCGCTCAAAATCAAGAAATATCTTATCTACCTGCCGGAGACCGGAGAGGCGCTCAGCGAAATTCGAGGTGGAGACGATGGCGGAAACGTCGGCATCCCCTAGGATGAAGCGGACGCGTTCAAACGGAAATGCAGCGTCAAGGGGCACATACGCTGCATTGACTTTCATCACCGCAAGCATCGCCACGTATGTTTCAGGCGATCTGTCAAACATCAGTGCAACGCGGTCGCCGGACTTGATTCCACGTGCTAGTAGATGACGCGCGAGCTGATTGGCACGGCGACTAAGATCACTATAGCTCAGAACGATGCCGCTTCCTATGACGGCATCATTTGTAGCAAAACGAAGGCAGGCTTCCTCGAGAAGTCGATCGAGTCGCTCGCCAGGAACCCAGCGCAATGCATTGCTTTCATGCTCGCGTACGATACTCTTCAACTGATCATAGTTGTGGTAGATTCATATTATTGTATATTTTGATATCAAGTTATAGTAGAAGATTCTAATTAGAATAAAATAGGAACAAAGCATTATTTGATATATCATTTAGATCAAGTCTTGTAACTATTATGTAGAACATGGTTCCATAATGTCCCACAATGTGATACAGTAGATCAGTAATTCAACAAGCTCACTTATTTGCTGGTGTTCCATTCTATATTAAACACCATTTTTTACTTTAACAAAGCTTGGCGACCGCAACGGTGCTGATATAGATATACCTCAGCTCTATTTAACTAAAAAGACAGGAAATGAATGCGTCTACCGGGTTTAGAGCTGGTCGACCTGCGACCGGATGAGTCATATAGTATAATGATGCGAATAGATCCCTTTCCTACTGGCGCATTACGACGTAAATACAGCCAAACTGCATATTGCTACAGGAATCTATCAGGTCGGACTTGGCAAAGTCGCTGATAATCTCATACTTAAGGGCGAGACATCCCTAACTAGAAGATACTTTGGTAAATGAACAACACGTCCACCCATTCTTCAGAAGAGAGTATTGCATCCGTTAATTGGTTTGAGGTCATTAGTAGGACTTTAAATGCTCATGTGTTATCTTCATAAAGTAACATAGGGTTTAAGCGAATATCAATGTCATCTGTCAGTAATTACCAGACCCGCTAGTAGTCCTTATACCGAGAGATAGATCTACACCAACCAGAATCTTGCCAAAGCGCGGACTTGGAATACCACAGTAAAAGTACATTAATCTAAATTATCACATGGTATGAGTCTATTTACAGAGCCTTTCGGAAGCTGAGAACGCATAAATAGTAGTGATTGATTCCACGGTCACATGGCTCTAGGAGATTTAGCATTCGAAGAAACTGGAAAGTTCGCAGGAATAAGGGCACTCCCCGGCGGAAAAGTGGAAGCGACATATCAGGGAACTGGCAAATTGTTCGGTGCAGACTATTCATCTATCTATACAGGCGTCGCAACACCCCATGGAGGAACCTTGATTGCAGAGTTCAATGGAATCTGTACAACCAAAGATGGGGACTCTGTAAATGTGTGGGCTCATGGGAGGGGGCGACCTATTGGAAGCGGCCTAAAGGCGAGCTGGCGGGGTGGAGTTATCTGGCAGGCTTCCTCACCGAAATTTGCAAGGTTAAATAGCTTGCCAGGAGTTTGGGAGTTGGACATCGACGAAGAAGGTAACTTCCATTTGAAGGTTTGGGAATGGAAGTAACCAACAAACTAGCAAGAAGGCTCCTCTATCTTCGTCATGTAATGTTACTTTTCCTAATAACGGAAAAGATGATGCTGTAATGGTAACTACCGCATTGACATTCCGGTTAGACAGTCGTAATTCCTGTGAATCTTCATTACGTAACCACGCACCGGTATCTCGGATTATTTCTTCTACTGCTTTTAGCGTGCTCTTCAAGTCCTTAGTTAGTTGAGTACATCCCTGCACAAATTGAGACCTACTATATATAAGATATGTGCGGATTATCCTAAGTTGAGTTAAACTTAGCTGCAGCAATACATTACTCATTCCCGTATCACACCAACAGGGAACTTATGACTTTCATTCCGTTATGTCTTCAGGATAGAAAATGACAAGCAAGCTTGACTTTTTTGTCTTAGCTTATAGGTACTATACAGTATAATTTCAGATAAATTTATAATGACAAGAAATTGAATAATCTTCTAGACTCGTTTCTGACCTTAAATACACTATATTTAACATATTTTAGAAGTAGCCGCAGTTAAATAATCCATTGTAGTATCTTGACCTATTGATCTTTTTAAACAATATAATATAGTAAATTATAACGATATTGTTTTAAATGCCGTGGTAATTCTGATTCAAAAGGGGGAATTTTATGAGATATTAACTATGAAGTGCACTTGCTAAAGAGAGCACGAGTATTTAGTGATGATTCGAAATATTTTATTATTGTCGCGACGGTTAGCTAGCTACTTGATAGCATACTTACGCAAACTTGTTGCTTTTCTTTCAGTGATATCAATTATGAGCTCATTATTAGCTATGTGTATATTGCCTAAGGTTGACCTTGGTTTGAATTTAACCTCACCAGCTCATTCTGTATACGCCAAGTCAATACAAATTAAGACAACAGTTGGTTCAGATGATGTGGTTGCTAACGCCAATTCACTAAGACTACCAAATCATTCAAATGCAAAACTTTTCCAAATTGAATCAGAACTAGGAACAGAATCTAGCAATGTCAACAATTGGATTATGGTCAACCACGATATATACGGAACTAGAAGCAGCGCTCAAACGATGATCAATGCAAGTAACGTAGCTAAATTAAAGCTAAAGTGGATATTAATTAACGACGCTGAGGTACAAGACCCTCCGATTGTCATTGATGGCAAAGGGTACGTGCAAGATTATACCGGTACTGTGATCGCATTTGATACTCATTCGGGAAAAGTAATATGGAAGCTTCATATTGGTAATGGCCCTACAATGGGACTAACATTTAACAATGGATTAATCTTTGCTAGTGCTGCATTCGATGCCGATGTACTGGCGATTAATGCTACAAATGGTAACGTGGTCTGGAAGTCACCTGTACTAGGGAATCCTGATGCTGGCTATAACATCCCAACGTTTCCAATCGTTTGGAAAGACTATGTGATAGTTGGATCTGCTGGTCATGATGATAGCTCTGGTGGTGTTGTATCTGTAAAAGGAAATATCACTGCACTTAACCGCACAAATGGTAATGTTATATGGAACCTTCACACTACAGCTGGAGATTGGGTAAGTCATTCTGCGCCAGAATATAACGCTGGTGCAAATGACTGGTCTGGAGGATCCATAGATCCAGAGACAGGGATCATTTATATGCCTATAGGGAGTGCATCGCCAAACTTTAATGCTGATAGTCGTCAATCACCAAACCTATATTCAAATTATATGATTGCAGTGAATATAACTAATGGAGAAATAATATGGGCCACACCTTTTATTGCACATGGCACTGTTCTAAATGTACGAGTTCCAGATACACATGACTGGGATACGTCGTGGGGAAGCAGTGTTAGCAGAGTGAACTATGATAATGGAACAGAGAAAAAATTAGTTATCGGACATGATAAGATGGGAAACATAATGGCGATGGATGCAACTGCTGGCCACCCGGTTTGGTGGAAAACTATTGGGCCCAATTACAATATAGATTCGTTGCCTTCACGAAGTGGTAGTGGGATGATCTGGTTTTATGGAATATCAAACTTTCACGCCGTAGATGATTCTACCAATTCTTTGTATATTTCTGCGACAAATAGGGGGGTGAATTATTTCTTAGATGGAATTGCCGGACATAAGAAAACTGCGCCCAATACTATACAAGATGGGATGCGAAACGGTACTATAATTGCAATGGATATGCGAAGTGGCAAAGTGAAATGGCAGTTGCCGACAGAATTTCCGCCAAGGGTATCTCCATTGGTAACTGGCAAGATCGTTTTCGTGGGATATATACCATTTTCTGAAAAGGACAAAACGAGTCGGTCTGGTATAGTTTTAGCTTTAGACAAGCAAACTGGAAGCAAATTATGGGAATATGATTTACATGCGCCAATTGGACAGGTTGGGCCATCTATAGCAGGTGGCATGCTATTCGTTCCTACCGGGAGAATTCATGAAAATCAAGATGGAGGCTCTACTAGCGGTGGAGGATCCATAGCTGCGTTTGGATTGCCATGATTCACTTAGTGATTACCATTTTGCTATTTTTTTCTAGCCCCGTTCTTTCAAGTACAATTAGGAATTGGAAAATTTTCGCCAGCTGAAAGTTATGATACTGTGCCTCCAAACTCAAGCCTATGAGCCAGAAATCGACTGTAAATTCTGAAATGAAATCGAACAAGACAATTTCGAATCGGTAAGAATCTGCATCCTTTATTCAAATAGAAACATTGCTAAAAAACAAAGCAAAGCTGACGTCCGAGTAAGCACATAGACTATCTATGAGTATTTAAAAGGAATGTGGGACAATTGTTACTGATAAATCGTTTTTGAGCTCTTATTAAACTCTAGATTCATATTTTCATGTCTATCTAGCAATTCTTCTGGCGAAGGGATCCTCCCAAACTGTTTTTCATATTCAGCAATATTTAGCATTAGCCATTGTGAAATGGCTTTGGCATTCAATGGGTCTATTATAAGTCTACATTCTAATGTACGATTAATCGTTGTCTTTTCTGGTGCCGCCTTTATCGTCGATAAAGCAGATCCGACCTTGCATTCATCAGAGAATAGCACTAGGTCAAAATACATTCCTCTAGCCCCACCAAAAACGCCGTTCACGTTAATGGTTCTAAAATTCTCGTGCTCCTTTACGTGCATTTCGGGGGACTTGATATCACTCACTGACAAACATCACTCCTACTCATTTGAGATATTCACTTTTGGCCAGTGTATATTTCTTCTTTACTGGTACTATACTAATGATCATTACAAATGTCAGATGTTAGCACGTTCAAGAAAGTCAATACTATATACCTGTCAAGACTTGGAGTGTATTCTTTTGGCAAGCAAAGGCAATAAAATCTTCTTAGGTATGAATGGCAGTAGTCTTATGGATATCATTTCTTTTTTCGATCCTATGAAATACCTCTGGCGTGGTCTAGGTGAACCAATTATGTTTACAATAATATTTGCTACGAAAGCTGGATTCAACCCTGAGTAATTAGTTCTCAGGAAATATTTATCGTACGCATCAGCAAACCTCGTTTTATTATAATTCTGTACATCAAGTAGACCCTTTGTTTTATGTTGTATATTTTCATAAATGCAAGTATTGATAACACCGGGATTAATGGTTATTATTTTGAAACTGGTGTTCCAAAGCTCAACTCTTAGGGCGTCAAACACTGCTTCAAGTGCATGTTTTGAAGCTGCATAAGCACCAATCAATGGGAGTGAAATAAGACCAGCCATCGAACTCACTATTACAATTCTACATCCTGATCTGTTTCGTTCTTTCATTAGTTTCAATACTCTTTTCGTGAAATCTACGTGACCAAAAAAATTAGTTTCAAATTGGTTTCTCAGGCTTTCCATAGTTAGATCTTCAATCGCTCCGGGTTCAAGGTAACCTGCATTATTCACAAGGCCATAAACTTCACTATCGTTAATGTAAGAGACAATTCTGTCTATGATTTCATCGAATGATTCTGGTTTGGTTATGTCAAATTCAAGAGGCACATATGTCGATTTATTACCTGATTTAGATGTCAACAAATGTGATGGCAGTAACTGGTCCGCTGCTAGCCTATCGTACCTTCTGGCCAATCCAAAAACTTGATAACCAGACTCTATTAATCTAATGACGGTCTCTTTACCAATACCAGTAGAAGCTCCGGTAACTATTATAGATTTTGTCAATATTAGGAGTACTACAAACCAGGTTAATACATCATCTGGTCCAATTCTCAGCACAAATGACCCGTATTCTTGAGAAGCTGCTAAGTACCCATTCCAAAAATAGATAGAAAGGTACTAAGTGACCCAGATTACACAAGTACATTATCAAATTAACTAGTGCATCATAAGAGACAATTTAGAACATTACGGGAGATAAATGATATATCTTAACAAGATCTTATATAGTATATATGACGGGGCCGTCAATCCTAGAATTCACGAGGACTATTCTGTAGTTACTTTCTTAACCTTTTATATCATATAAAAGAATAATGTTCTAAATATCTATAATTCTGGAAGGAAGTAATGATTAAAGGCTATTTGCAAGTTAAGACCTTTTATTAGTATCTAATTAGGAAATTGTAATCCAATAATCCTGTCAGTTATCTAGAAGATTATATAATATGATACATATTCCTTCAGAAAAAATTAAAGGTGATCTTAAATATGCATGTCTTCATTAATGTACTGAGAAATTGAATCTATTCAAGTCGTGGATAAGAAGACCTCATCAAAAAATTGATATTTCTCAAGGGATTGATAGCAATAAGACTAATGATTTGTTCTATGATATTATTGGTTATAATGACATAAAAGAACTATTTTACATGTCAATCAACGCACAAAAACCAGTTCATATCCTTTTGTGTGGGCCGCCTGCCTCAGCCAAATCTATATTTATGACTTGCCTTAATAGACTCGAAAGATCATATTATGCCGTAGGAAGTAGTTCTACTAAATCAGGGATATTTGACTATTTGTTTGAAAATAGGCCTCGTTTTTTTATAATTGATGAAATCGAAAAAATGAACAAGAAAGATCAAGTTAGTCTACTCAATTTAATGGAATCTGGTATACTGTCGGAGCTGAAACATAGCCATTCAAGGTCTACCCAACTAAAAACCTGGGTGTTCGCCAGTGCGAACAGTATAGAAAAGTTGCTGTATCCATTAGTTACAAGATTCACAGTCATTAATGTAAAACCCTACACGGAAGATGAATTTGCCGATATCACGGTTCAGGTTCTAGAAAAAGAGGGGATAGATAGAGACGTAGCCGTAATAATTGCGGATGCTGTATTCAACAGGCTTAAGACCAGTAATATACGTGATTGCATTAGAATTGCCAGATTAGTTGGAGGTAATGACGTTTCAAAGACGTGGCGGGTTATCGACATATTTGAAAAGTATAACCCTGTCTAAATTTCCTCCAATTAGGAAAATGGCAGTGATTCATTTACAGTAATTTAGCATTTTATATGTAATGATAATTATGTCTTGTCACCCACCGATTGACTTAAGTATTAGGATCTGATCTAGTAAAGAACAAATCTCAAATAGACTCAATCGAAGACCTTGAGAATCAGTATGCAAGTTCAAGTAAATTTCTTGTTCATTTAATTTTCTTTTTAATGATAAGACTTAGGTTGACGGCTAGATTTTCGATCACACGAAAACAAGCCTCCTATAATCTGGTGATACTTAATAATGACGAGAGTTATCTAGTTATTGGGATTGACCACCGATCTGGGAACTACGGATAATACAAATCTAGGAGTTACATCCAGAAATCAATATATATCTAAAGACAAGGTGAACCCTAAGCAAAAAGAGACGATATTTATCTTATGTGATTCATGTTACTGGTCTGCGACCTTCTTTGGTAACTTGGTACTCCCAGAGAGAGGTAAGTGTCCAAACTGCCAAAACACCGATCTTTCCAGTTTTCCAATATTGCCTAATGAATCATTTGTGATTAATTACGGAGGAAAACGTGGGATAGAATTGAAATTTACCCCGAGAAAAAAGAGGCCTTAGTATTCAACCAGGGTTTTTAACTCTATTAAGGTTCGATGAGATGAAGTATTGCTAGATTTTTTTAGCTCACGAATCTTATCACAGAGTACTACTCTAATACAGTAATAGTCAATGGATTTAAACTGCGATGCTAGTTATATGAAGCAGAGCAATTCCATCAATTCAGGTCAAAATCCTATGAAAATTGCAAAATAAATAACTATCATTATCACAAAAAATGCCGCTAAGGCTGAAGATCAGGTATCAATTGAGAACGAGTTTATCTCTCAATTCTTTTGTCCTGTTTCTTACGGTTACTTCAGTTACGCCAGCTGCGGCAGCGATATTTGACTGCGTAACCATTTCTCCATTTTTAATACCGGATAAATAGAGCACAGACGCAGCTAATCCCATAGGATCTTTACCAGCAGAAATTTCTTCTTTTGTAACATTACTCATTAAGAGACTTGCATGACGTTTGGTCTTTTCGCTCAACTTGACCTTATTTGCAACTTTTGCTATACATTTCATCGGATCAGCTTGTGGTATTCTAAGGTCTAATTTAGTACACAATATTCTGAAATCTTTTGATAATTCCTTACGCTTTACGCTGCAAACTATAGCAATATCATTCAATGTCCTCTGAACTCCCATCTCCCTACATGAGATATATATTGCAGCTGCCAAAACACCAGAGATGGTTCTGCCACGAGTAATCTTCTTCGATTGGGCTTTTCTATAGATGTATGCTGCTTTCTCAACTATTGTGTCGGAGAGCCCGAGCTTATCTTTTAAAACATCTAATTTAAAGAAAGCTTGTCTGAGACTTCTATCCTTGGGAGTATGCAATTGAGATCTCAAATCCCATGTAGCCAATCTGTTCATCTTAGTACGCATAGCAGTGTCAAGTCTATTTCCACTAGCATCCCTGCCTGATCTGCCTATTATCGTTGACAATCCCATGTCGTGACGAGCCAATGAACTACGACTTCCGATACGTGTTCCCACCTTAGATTCATCCATAAAGTATCTATGCCAATCTGAATTAATCTCAGGCAAATTATCAGAAATTACGCGACCACACCTACTACAAATCATCTCTCCAGATTCAGAATCCGTAATTATACTTTCATTCATACATCCAGGGCACCTTATCGGAGTAAGATGGTTTGCCCTTCGATTGTTTAAAGAATTTTCGTCAGGCCCAACAGTATCTACGCTAACATCACCATATCTAATATAATAAAGTTATTACATATAAATGGTATAGTAAGCCTTGAGTTACCGAGTTACTTCTCGGTTAGTTAATGTGCTTTATGAGGCTGTTTTCAATCAAACATAATATAAAATCCGTACTATGGTGATGTATCTGGAATTCGGATTCTGAATATCCGGGTTTTGGCCTTAGAATAAATGAGAAAAAGAAGGCTTATTATTTTTTCATTATATAGCTAGATTAATGAAGTAAGTTATTCGTCAAAAATTGTACTAATCCATTCATCTATCAAGCGTAAAAATCATGCCGATCAAACTAAGAGACTAGATTCCACATCATTAGAGATGTATATTCCTCGGCCAATCCAGAATTGAAAGACAATCTTGAAAGCCAGTGTCTAGTTAGTAAATAATCCAATATCAAGGATAAAGTTCTACCAGAATTTCTTCGAACAGTACCCGCATCTTATCACTTTGTTTGGCAATATCCCGAGCTAATTGCTTCCCTACGGGTACATATTGACTGGACTTTAATCTGATACCATCTTGTATTTTTGATTAGGAGGTATTCTTGGCTATCTAATGGGGCATACAATCAGGGAGGTATTCTTGGCTATCTAATGGGGCATACAATCAGGGAGGAATTTAATAAATATCAAATGAGTATTCCTCGATCTATTCAAATAAGACAAATTTCGGCTCGGTAAAGTTAAGGAAAAATCTAGAATGGACAGTACAATATATCATAGATAGGACGGAAGGTTTCGATGACTATTTTCCTTGAAGAAAAAGTAAATGTAAATTACAACATATACAAATAGGGTTTAATTCATCTGTCTGTCATTGTAACAGTAATTTGTGGTCTTAACTTTAGAGCCTTCAATTAGCAGATACTTCCGGCACAGAACTGTAACTCAATTGGGGATGATCATTTATCAGTCAATTAACTTCACTTCAATTTACTTCCATAATCTTACTAAATGTCTTGTCATCGATATCATTAGATAGAGTAATATGATGCAAAAATTATTCGCCATAAACAAAGAAAGTAGGGGTAGCTTCTTGCATGGGTGGTCTCTGTATGTTATTTTGTAAATAATTGCAAAGCGGGTAAATTAATAAAAGAAGACATTGACTTATGCACTGTTCTTGTCCACGAACGATAGTATATTGAAGAGATATAGTAATAACCCCATTGTGACTCCTAACCAAAATAATTGGTGGGAATCTAAGGCGGTCTTTAACTGTGGAATACTGTACGACGGGATTAAAATCCATATGTTATATCGAGCAGTAGGAGAATATGAAAATTATATTTCAAGGGTTGGATATGCTTCGAGCACCGATGGCATTAATTTTGTTAGACAAAGTGACGTAGCTCTTTCTCCTGATGTCGAATATGAGATGTTCGGAATAGAAGATCCTAGACTGATAAATATCGATTCCAAGAATTACCTTATTTATGTAGTTCCTTCAAAGTACGTACGCGAAGGCCCTCAAACTTCGTCAGCTTTGGCTACTACGATTGACTTCCGTAGTTTCACTAGGTTGGGTATCATAACAAAACAAGCCGACGACGATAAAGATGTAGTTTTTTTCCCTCACAACTTTATGTCTTCTTTAACCGAAAGAGGGCCTAATCCATACTATTCGTTGCACAGGCCAAGTCGTTGGGTCGGCAATGAGTATGAAGTTGATCGGCCAAGCATTTGGCTTGGGGAAGCAGATTCCTTAACTGCCAATCGCAAATATGCCCTTCTTCTGAGTCCCAGGTCCGACTGGGAAGCATTAAAGGTCGGCGCTGGGCCGCCACCTATCAGAACCAAATATGGTTGGTTGCTTATCTATCATGGAGTAAGTGATGATAGAGTATATCGGGCTGGTGCAGCGCTTCTGGATTTGAATCGACCAGGAAAGATTTTAGCTAGAGCAAAAAGTCCTATACTGCAACCTGAGGAATCTTATGAAATATACGGAGATGTAAATAATGTGGTATTTCCCACCGGTGCTTGCGTAATTGGCCAAAGGTTATTTGTCTATTATGGTGCCGGAGACAAGGTGTGTTGCCTCGCTACGGCAGATCTTGAATCCTTAATCCATCATATTATACAGGATAGCTACGAAACCTGAATTATGGCACCGTTCCTTACGCCGTATGACATTTCCAACCCAAGTACGCAACGTTGTGTTTAGTCGGCTTGAAATTCCTAACATAGTACAATAATTTATTATATCGTCTAGATCAATGCAAATCTATAATGACATAACTACCGCCAGTCTATTATTAATTAATAAATGTCGATGGAAATGAAATAGAATTATCTTTGAGGCAAGCTTTGATAAAAGCATATTTAGGAATAAACCTATTGTAAGATGTACTACTGGGATTTGCATGGAGACTTCGACTAAAGGAACAAGATTAGAATCTATTCGCGATGCCAATAATATGAAAAAGGAAAATCGAACAGACCGAATGGAAGATTATTTAGAAGTTATTTACGAGCTGATTTGCCAGAAGGGATATGCTACGACTGTCGAGATCTCCAAGTATCTCAATGTAAGTTCACCAAGTGTTACTAAAATGGTACAAAGACTAGATGAAAGTGGATATCTGAAATATGAAAAATATAGAGGCATAAGTCTGACTAACGAGGGTATAAGAGTGGCAGAAAGCATTAGGGAGCGACATGGTCTTCTTGCAGAATTTTTCAAAATGATTGGCGTAACAGTAGATATTGCTAATCGTGATGCAGAGGGTATTGAACACCATTTGCATCCAGAGAGTTTAAAGAAATTGGAAGAGTTTATCAGGACTATAAAGAGAGATTACAAATCTGAAAGAAGCAAAGCTAATGTGCTCTAGACTAGTTGATTGTATTTTGCTAACGGGACTAATCATGCAATTTTGTATTTGCAGTACATGATTGCTTCACTTATAGGAAGGACCTCAAGGCTACCAAATAACAGACGGTTTTATTTGGTAAACAATGGTATTGACTACCAATATTTATATAGGACAGAGATGGTATATGTGTTATGGTAGAGTATAAACCGGGAGTAGATAACACTAATGCAGGTCCTAACGTATACGATTCAGTCAAGGAAAACCTATTGAGGACAGTCGATGAAATGGCAAAGGCCCAACCACAATACTATCAATCAATCTCTAATCTTCAGCTTGATTATATCCAGACTGCGAAGAATATTATTCAAACTACAGTATCTGCACAGAAACAATTGCTTGGAAATAATTGGACGATCCCATCCTCTGGTCCATATACTGAACAATTATTACATCAATCTAATCAAATTACTAATAGTACCATTAGAGCAGTCGACGTTAATAATGAATTCCTAATAAATAGTCTTGATACTCTTAGAGAGAACCTGAAAGTCTGCAATAGGACAATAGATACTATCGCAGAATTTAATAACAATGCTATGAGAGCTTGGAATTCGATTTTTTCAACTGCTCAGCAGCAACAAAGACAGTTCTTGTCAAAAATATAGACCTCCCTAGGAGTCTATCCCAAAATTATCCTCCTGTAAGTAATAATGCAACAACCCAAACAAACTAATGCAAAATAGTTTTCCATCTTCTTCTCATATCTAATTTGCCTCTGTCCGTAGGGTTAAATCCTGTCATTTCCCCCTAAAGATGCCTTTACAGATATACTGTCAAGAGATTGCCAGTTCCATTGAATGCTTACTACATGATCATATTCTTTTAGCAGTCTAGTCCATAATATTTGAAATATCTTAAATGACGACCATTGTTGGAATCGTCTATGACAAATGGTCTCCTGACACGGATTAATTAGAGGAAAACTTAATTGAATAAAGATTTCATAATCATTTTTTGATGTTGAAACTGCTTTTATATATGAATTTTGGAGACTATGATTAGAGTGCTCACAGATTGCTATTTTCTTGTTGCTATAATTATCATATCCTAATTTATTCACATGCCGAATGCTGTTACAATCTTTCGTCAATGGTATTTAGTGCATAAAAAAGTTCATGTCACTTTTATAGGAAAGTCTGCAGATTCAGGTTTGATCGGATTAAAAAGTATGCCATAGACTTTTACAGTAAGTGTATAGCCACCTGGTGTTTTAAATTCATAAGGTATAGTAACTATACCTTCTGCAGTATGTAGAGGCGTTCCAGTTTGACCCGTGGAGGAAGATGCTGAAAATACATTCTTGCCATTATTGGTTATAAGAAAATCATAATCAACATGAGGTTGAACACTCCCTGGTGTTTTATCGAAGGTAATCTTAAATTTTGTTGGCGTATTTGCTTTGAGAACTTTTGGAGTAGGCTCTATCTGAACTTTCAAGCTGCCTCCGGAAGTGGCCTTGGTCAAAGTCGAATTCTGTCCTAATGCTATCAGTGGATAGGAAATGAATACAATTGACAGCATCGATGCTATACAAAGACCCAATATTGGCTTTAGCTGGAGAGATTTGTACAATACAAATAAAATAGTTCGGTATTGATTATAAGCATTATTCCATCCTCTAATTTTATATTCTCATTATATTATATCGCGTATTTTACCATGTTACTATACGGTATCTCTGATCCTGTTACCGTGTATAATTCTGTCACACGATAATCCAACGTATATCTCAGTAATCAAATGGGTCAAGTCCGAAGCTAAATTATGCATAATCAGAATTTTTAGGTGAGACCGAATGAGTCTAAATGTGTCTGATCCAGCTCAATTGACCTAATCTAACGCCATGATTTATTTCTTATAGTAACTGCGGCAATTGGAAGCAACCAGGTGTATACAAATGTAGTGAGGAACGTGAATACTGGTCTATATAGCCAAAGTTTGTCGCCAGGATTACGCAATCTAAAGTCTACAGCATAAATCATACCCGTATACATAATGCCCATTACCCAAAGAATGGTAGATCTCAAATCCCCTTCTAGTGGTAAGATGACTAATGCATGAAGTACCAGATATGGACGAAGAAATTTCATAGCTGTTTGGATGTAATACAGCATTGCGACATAGGAAGGGCGACACCAATAGGATCCTCCGGTAGAAGACAAACTTCGAATAAAGCTCTTTTTCCATCTGATTTGTTGCTGTATTAGTGCTGAGATTGTGTTAGGTACCCCTACATTTACCTTTATACTATAACTATACTTGACATTCCAGCGAGGTGGCGTAGCGCGTTTGTCATACTCGCGATCAGGGTCAGTAGTTTTTTGCAACAATTCCACCTCGTCATTTCCAGTTGCTAGAATAGGGATATCCCCATCAGTATTACGGCTAAGAAGTGCATCGCTGTTCTTACTCTTCGATGATGACTTGTTTATGCTACTCTCATGCATGCCTGGTCTAGTTGCGAGAACGTATGCAGTCATACGCCGGTCTGTACAGAATTTGAAATCCATACCTAGAAACGTATCATGTGCCCATTCGTGAATAAAGTGTTGTACGGCTGCTCTCTTATAGAAGCTTAAGGACCCGGAGCAACATGTAACCGAAGAGAACGAACTTTCTTCAGCCTTTATCGCCCTGCATGAACCATCAATATAAACATCTTGAAATTTTTCCAAAATATTGCCTGAGTGTGCACCCCTAACTCTGCCATGTGAAGTGAGTGCACCCAGTTGTGGATCGGACATAAAGATCTTGGCAGCCCTCTCCACAGCATCGTACGCCATATCGCAGTCACTGTCCATAAAGGCATAAATTTCACCTTTAGATATTTGACTGGCAAATTCTATAGCTTTTTTCTTCCCAACGCTCCTAGACAAGTGAAGAATGCGTAATTGCTGCTTATCATTAGTCTTTGCTTTCTCTTCTCGTCTCATTTCGTCAAGTATCTCTGCAGTTCTGTCCGTGCTACCATCATTTACAATGATAATTTCTTTGTTTGGATATGACTGGTTGATGCAAGACTGTACGCAATTTCTGATATTTTCTTCCTCATTTTTCACTGGAACTACAATTGAAAACATGGGGATGTCAGCCATATTTTTAGAGCTTATAGGGATGTTTGCTGCATCGAAATATGGATCCTTATATTTGGTGTAGGCAAAGAATAAGATATTAAACAGTACAAAGCTCGTAAAGAAGCCATAAAGACCTAACGTAAAGTCCATAACAAACAATAACAGGTATACTTTTAGGGCGAGTACAACCGCAACTGAAGCCAGCAGCAGATACCTTACGAACCATCGCTTTCGATCTAGTTCTGGCTGTTTTGTGGATTGATGTTCTAAGGTGATAATCTAACACCTAAATTCTTAAGTTCTTTCATTATTAAATAAATATATATCATGAATTATAATGTATACTTTCCTAGACGAAACGTATAAAACATTCTTTCATATGCAAGTTCCAATTAGCTAAACTAATCCTTTACCCTGTGGCTAAGAACTACGATATTTGATCATGAAAAAGTACAGAATCGTCGTCGGGAAATCTAACAGGAATATGAAAGTATAGCAAGGTAAGGTCTATCTGTATATCGGCGTGGCGTCAATAACTACATGGTCAAACCTCTGATACTTATTGCTTATTACGATGTGCTAGAACGAGAACCTGTGGTGAAAAATGTACTCTGAACGAGCTCATTCAGAACTCCTCTAACATCCATAGTAAATATTCAGTCCTACAACTGCCATAAAAATACCCTACTTGTATACTAACTAGTCAAACTTCGGTTCTCTATCTACAAAATAGTTGCGAATTGGTTCAACTATTTTATTTATATATATAGCTACTGCATTTTTCAGGTCTAGCGGATGAATTTCCTTACTCCGGAAGTCTGTTATAAGATCTTTGCTGCTATAGTAAGTAATATTCCCACCATGTGATTTTGAACGTTCGATCGTAAACTGTGAAAATTCGTGGAATATGATATACCTGACCAATTCGAGGACTGGATTGCCTTCAATAGTGTCCATAGGGCAATATGCCTTAAGCACTTTATCTTGGATTATCTTTTCGTTATCATGAATAGAAATCGCGCTAGCAGGTTTGCTCTTGCTCATTTTACCAACAACATGCTTTTGTTCCGAGTTAATGCTTTCGAGTGTAGTCGGCTCAGACAATCCTGGTAACAAATGATGGTGAACCATAATGGGAACTTTCCATTTAAGTTTAGGGAAAACTTCTCTCACGATCATATGGATTTTTCTCTGGTCCATTCCGGCATGAGCAATATCAACTCCTAGCGCTTTGATATCTACTGATTGCATTGGGGGATAAAATAGCTGAGATAGGTCGAGCGCATCTTTCTCGGTTCTTCCCATGATGGTGAGGGCTCGTGAAACTCGGGCTAAGCTCAAATGTTTACTAAATCTAATCAAGTCTTCACAATATTCTACGCCGGATCTTGTATAGAGCTCACTGCCGGTTACAATCTTGACTCCTGGACAAAAGAATTTAAATGCATCACTATAATACTTGCTCATTAAGCCAATTTTTTCCCAACTACTACCAAGCTTATTATTTATGTAGCTATGCCAGTCGGCAAGAAAGACTGTCGTATTGACATTGGCTTTAATAAAATCGTTAATCTTAAAACCAGTTATTAATAGACTTCCAAGGTGCAATTTGCCAGAGATTTCTAGTCCAATATAATGTTTGGGAGAAGAATTAACTTTAAACAATTCAGTCAGTTCCTCGATCTTAACAATTTCTTCAGTTGGACACCTGGTGACTAGATCAACGCGCCCTTGAACATCCATCTATATAAACGGCAGGAAATAGTGCCTATTAATTTCTATCTGGTCTGTCCTTCCGCCTTTGAAGACGGTCGTTTTTGAGGTCTTTATCTAGGCAAAGCCATTGTATTAACTCGATATGATGTAGTTCCTGGTAGCATAGTATACGTGTGACATTAGCAACAGACAAACGGAGTGTGATACATCATAGATTAAAGACATGGTGAATATTGACAGTACTTATTTGTAAAGTGGTTTAGATTATGATATGTCAGTCAGGTAAATGTAGATTAATAAGATTTTTAGTCCATCCGTAGTACATCTTCATAATGTCCTACAGTCCGCACGCGTTGAAGGAAGCAATGAATTCCTTGAAAAGCTATAGATTGAACTCGATATCAAAGCATCATGAACGTTATATTTTCCCGTTGCTGACCGGTACATATTTCTCATATAGAAAAATTGATGTCCAACGACTGGCTTCCATAGCTTATTCAATTTCGAGTAATCCCTCATATTTAGATGTGGGGTGTGGTTATGGGGATTTTCTAAAAAGGATTAGACATTATATTCCAAATGCGATAGGTATGGAAAAAAATTCTGATATTTTCTATGAATGTGGAATTGCAAAACCTGACTTTGTTAAGATAGCTGATGCCCGATGGGGGATCAAACAAAACTATGATATCATATTTGTTGGTTGGATGGACCCCGGTGTAGATTTTAGAGATGCTGTTAAGACTAAGACTGAGGTGGTCATAACTACTCTAGATCAGGGTCTCAGTATTGCAGCAGAGTATGATGCACATGGATACAAGAGGATTGCGTACTGGCGAACGCCATCGTGGGAAGACGTGAATCAAGAGATCATGAATTATTATTACACAAAAGTACCACGGAAAACTTACCATAAGCTCATAAAAATGCGAAGGGCACATAATCTATGGTATATATATTGCAGCAACGAGACAAAGTCAGAGGTTATAGTGAAGACGCTTATACGGAATGTGCAAAAGGAGAGAGAAGCATCTAGCAATCGCTACGACTTTGAAGACGTGCTAGATGAGTGTGGTTTTAAATATCTAGAAAGTGCAGGGGATCCTACATCTTGTGAACGTCTTTGGGAGATTTATTTTGACAATTGATAATTTGGATATTGTGAGCGATTATTTGGACTACATATCGCAACAATTTTCGTCATAGTCGATTTACTAATCGACTGTCTATAATCAGTGTAAAAATAATGAAAGTGACTGTATTAGGCGCAGCAAGGGAAGTTGGTCGTTCTGCCTTTTTGGTCTCAACTGACAAGACGAATGTTCTGTTAGATTACGGTGTACTCTTAAAGAGAGAGCCCATTTTTCCCGTTCATGTTAGGCCAAGGGACACAGACGCAGTTGTAGTAACTCATGCCCACCTAGATCATTCAGGATTTGTGCCTTCTTTGTTCTTGTCGAAAGATACGAAGATGCAAGTGATAGGAACTCATCCAACATTTGATCTATCCCGACTTTTATTGGAAGACATGATAAAAATTTCCGGATTCTATCTTCCATTCGAATACATTGACATAATTACAATGATGAATCATTCAAAAATTTTACAGTATCGTGAACCTATTTCCATTAAAAATGATATTAATATAACTCTCCATGAGTCTGGTCATATACTTGGAGGAGCAACCGTGCTCGCGGAAAGTAATTCTAAGCGCATATTTTATACCGGAGATGTTAACACAAGGGGTTCAAATTTACTTAGGCCAGCAGATTTGGATATAGGTAAAATTGATCTGTTAATAATAGAAAGCACTTACTCTCAATCAGAACAGACTCCTAGAGATCAGTCCGAACGAAACCTGGTTGAATTTGCAAACGAAGTAGTTGAGAGACACGGAACGCTCTTTATCCCAGCATTTTCAGTGGAGCGTGCACAGGAGATTTCATATGTATTAAAAAGTAAGAACTTCAAGCATAATATTGTAATGGATGGGATGGCCCTTAAGGCTAACGAAATCATGCTGAAACATCCATCATTTCTAAGGAACCCCGATATGTTCAGGCAAGCTATCGGGAATGTGGAGTGGGTAAGAGGATGGAACAGAAGGAAGAAACTCATAAGGGAGCCCGGCGTTATTATATCTCCAGCAGGGATGTTAGTAGGAGGTTCTGCGATATTTTATCTGCAAGAAGTGGCAAAGGACGAACGTAACGGGATTGCCTTAGTTTCCTATCAAGCTAACAATACTCCTGGCAGAATTCTATTAGAAAAAAGAGTGACTCTAGTTAATGGTAAAGAGAAACGCTGCTTGGCAGACGTAAAGCAGTTCGAATTTTCTGCTCATAATAGCAGAACCGAGTTATTTGAAATACTAGATCGTATCGAAGGTTCTCCAAAGGTGCTGACCGTACATGGGGATGGCATTTCATGTATCCGATTTGCTGAAGAAATAAATGAAAAATACGGTTTTGATGCAACTGCGCCAGAAACAGGCGACGTTATTGAAATATGATTGAAAGCTCTAAATTTCGTACTGCAATATAAGAAATTCTAAAGAATAACAGTCTGACTAACCAAAAGATCGCACAAGTGAAATTAGACGTCAATGTTTGTACGCGAACCTTATTAGCTATAAAAAGAATCTAACGTTTCCTCACTAATCTGGTTTCAAAATATTAGATCCAATATTAAGTCAGAGGGTATTCGGCGTTCTTGGCAGCTGACCTTTTCATAAAGTCTTCTAACTTATCCATTGCTTTTTCAAGTACGGCTTCAGGCGGCAAATATACTGCTCTGAAATGACTAGATCCATATTTTGTACCGAATCCTGATCCATTCACTGTAAGAACTCCTGTGCTATCAAAAAAATCCAATACAAATTCTTTATCATCTTTCCATTTGCGATCTAGATCTAGTTCTGGAAATACATAAAACGCTCCACGAGGACATTTGCACCTAATTCCACCTATTGAATTTAGACGCTTGACAGTATAATCGCGTCTTCGCTTGAGCTTTTCAACCATGATTTTAATATGGTCTTGTGGTCCACGTAGAGCCTGTACCGCAGCTATTTGAACAGGTAGATTTGATGCTATTCGAACTCTTGCCAATTTGGGGATATTTGTACGCAGTGGTTCAAGGCGTTTTGATTCACTATTCAAACATATATATCCGCAGCGCCACCCTGTCATCAAGTAAGACTTTGAAAACCCGTTCAATAAGATCACTGGAGCCTCCTTAGAGACCTTTCCTATTCCTACAAATTGTTCATCAAAAACGATTTTGTCGTATATCTCATCGGATATCAAATAAAGATCATGTTCAGTCGCGAGATCGATTACTTTTTGTAAATTCTTTTTGTCAAATACCTCACCTGTAGGATTATTTGGATTGATAATGCATATCGCCCTTGATCTAGGGGTAATTTTCGAAATTATATCGTCAACGTCAATGCCACCATTTTGATGCAACTGGAATTCAACGGGCTTTCCTCCATAAAATTTCACATATGACGCGTAGGGAGGGTAATATGGTCCTGGCATTAGAACTTCACTGTTAGGGTCTATGACAGAAGCTAGTACCATGTCTAGGCCCTCAGAAACCCCATTTGAAATAATCACGTCTTCTTCAGCTACTGCTAATCCCTTTTCATTCTCTTTTTCGACGATTGCCTTTTTGAGTTCAGGAATACCTTCTGATTCCGCATAATAATTTTCTTCTTTATTTACAGCATCTATTAACGCCCTTTTGATATGGTCTGGAGTCTTGAAGTCAAACCTAACGGGATCCCCTATATTGAGATATATCATTTCCTTTCCCGACTTCTCATATTGCTTTGCATGTAGGATAATATCACGGATTGCATATTCCACACCACTTGTTCTTTCTGAAACTTTCAATTGGGTAGTAGATACAAGCAATTGAACCGAGATAAATGGTTATGTTCAATAAGAATGACAATTCTCACATTATCCCTCATGATAATATAAGATGAAATCTGTCGAGAATTTAGGGTATAATTTTGTGGAAATAGCAATTAAAGCCCACTATGAAATGTGCAAAAAGATAATGCTTTGGTAAACTTGAGACGTTCATATTTAACAGCATATAGCTGATCCTGAGAGCATTACTCGAAGAATAGATTTAAGACTACCACCTGATCAATCATAATTGGGCTCGTAGCGTAGTCAGGACATCGTGGCGGTCTTCGGAACCGCAGGGCGAGGGATCGAAGCCCTCCGGGCCCGCATAGATCAATTATATCAAGGCGATATGCTTTAAGCTGTAGTATAGATTAGCACAATTGACTTGATTCTATTGATGGTCGCAGAAATATGATTACATATATAATAATGGCAGTCTACCAAGGCTTGTCAGTCTGCATATTCATATACGCTGTTGAATTGAACGGAATTTTGAACAGATGATACATTTGCAGATGGTAATATCAGTTGGACATTAAACCAATTGGCATTTTGAATTTGGTGTACTGCACATAAGCCGATTTAGCTAGCGTAGTGATCACCATTTGGCCATCTTTTAACACGGTTCGCGTAAGTACTTTGCAACCCACTAGACTACTGCCGTTTCTCCTTTTTTCTTTGTTCCGATGTCGATAGCATCATTTACAGCCGATATAAAGATCTTGCCATCCCCAGTCGATCCCGTGCTGACTGTACTCAGTATTGTATTGATAACTTTATCGACTTCTGAGTCGCCAACAATTATGACAAAATTAGATCTTACTGAGAATTCTGATACAAATCTTGCTGTTCCCCTACCCGATTCAACAACTGCTTTTTCACCTTTTCCGCGACCTTTTGCTTCCAAGATAGTACAACCTCCTACCCCAGCTTCTTTCAAAGCCTCATTCAACTCCGTTGTCTTCTCATGTGGAATAATTGCCTCAATACGTTTCATGGTGTGCTATAAAAAGAGATTATGATATAAGGTTTTCAATATTTAACAAGCGTGTAGCAGATTATCAACAGAGTATAATAATGGAATTAAAGTGCCTTCTGTGGCTAGATTCCTTTTGTTACTACGTGTTCTTAATCAATAAAATATTGTGACTTTTCCATTAGAAGGCCGATTGTAAAAGTCTAGTTTAGGTTAACTCAATTTTGTCGTCAGGCTTCGTAAATCTAGCATCTGAAACTCTAAGATGAATATTGCTTGAGACAGCGAGACAATCATTTAATGCCATCTAACCCCTAGTGTTGCCTTCAGTGTATACTTGTTATCTATCTATGCATTGTTGCATGATTCAGAAAAATCGTTATAAGGTGGCGACTTTAGCAATTCTCAAGAATAGACCATAATGAATCCCTCTCTCTTGACCAATGGCTTCAAATTTGGTTGACTAATATCAGATTCATGCAACAAAGCATCTACCTAAATATATTGTAATAAAAAAGATCTACAATCTGACCTTACATAATAATCAAAGCATTGGACTCTTCTTGCTAAAGAGAACTGTGGTATATCTATCTAACCCCATTTGTACTCGCTCCTGTTTAGTTAAGCCGATAGAGGTTTAGCTCTGAATGTCTCTTCTATTGTATAAATTAATCTTCCAACGAAAGAAAACATCCACAGGACTAGTTATGTATACACTGTACTTGTACTTTCTAGAACTGAGTTTCAGAAGTACAGCAAAGGCATTGAATCCATCTGTAAAAAGGAGGAGTCATGTTGCTGTATGGAATTGGGCATTTTTATTTTATCAAAATAAATTCTACCTGAAACGAATCAGGGTTACTGCCCATAATATTGATGAAACCATGTTGCAGGTTGGTGCAGAGTAGTCATGGTTATGGGTAGTCATCGCACCTATACATAAGCAAGTTCTTGGAGTATCCGTCTCAAGACATAGGTATATGCTATTGCTGAGCCATTCCTGAGACAATTGATCAAAATCTATGATAAGCATACCGTATTCGGATGGTGTAACATGGTATACTTAAGTATGTACTTGGTCTAAAACACCTAATTCATACATCTTTTAAAAAAAGTATCATAGAAAGAACAAATGAGTATTTCAAAGAAAGAGCTGAAACTTTTGAGGATTGCTATCCATGTAAACACAAAATTGAATACAAATTGTCACACGTACACAATTGGCTCAGTATGTTTGTGTTCATGCATAATGCCTGTTTACATATCAGATTTGTGAATCTAATGCGAATAATGAGAGATGAATAAGCTTAACTTAACAGGGCATTTGTACGTCCGATTAACCTTTATCATGATGGTTATGAATACTAATATTTTTCATCAACAAACGGAATTGTTTGAGTATTGATGCTGATTCTAATAAATATTTATTGTTGGTCAGATGCCTGTAATGCCAGCTGTGCCAAAAATGCAGTTATCTGAAGATCAGGATGTGCTCCAGTCGCCAGTCGAAAGTCATACTCCGCCATCAAAACGGCAATTTTGTTTGGATTGGGCAACTTCAAAGAATAGATTTCCTGATAAGCATACTTTAAAAAGTCACCATGCGACATCCCGTAAACTGTAGTTAATTCCATTAACTTAACTCTAGATTCATTAAATTTGCCTGAAATGGCCAGTCTGATAATTTCCGATACTTTGGCCTTGCCTGACATTCCCATTGCTGAATGTATGGTCGAGATTGAGAGGTGTCTTGTTGCGGCGGAGGCCTGGAGTATGTTGATTGACAATCGAAGATCACCTGAGGTAATTTCATATATTTTTGCTAGGGCTCTCTCCTCGAAACTTATCTCTTCCTTCTTGCATATGATCTTCATATGATCAACAACATGCTTTTCTGTCAATCTCGTAAATCTAAAAATCACACACCTGCTCTGAAGTGGATCTATAATCTGAGATAAATAATTACATATAATTATAAATCTCGTTGTTTTCGAACTGTCCTCAATAATTCTTCTCAAAGCTGTCTGAGCCTCAGGAGTCATCTCATCTGCCTCGTCTAGAATAATTAACCGATACATCTTATGCTCATTGGATGCACTTGTGACTAATTTGATAACTGCTGCGAATGATTTGACCCTTTCTCTGACCATTTTAATTCCTCTTTCATCTGATGCGTTAAGTTCCAGAGTGTCTTTTCGCCAATCTTCACCTAGCAATCGCCTTGCGATGCACAAGGCAGCAGTAGTCTTGCCAACTCCTGGCGGTCCAGCAAACAATAGGTGAGGAAGAGCTTCAGGATTCTTCAGTAAATTAGAAATTCCATCAACTATTTCATTCTGATTAACAATTTGTTCCAAATCTTGAGGACGATATTTCTCGACCCACATAGTATTTCGAAGAGAATTGTTTAAAGTCGACATAAGTGTCTGATTCCCTGAATTGAAATCTTACGGCTTATTAGGATTGCGTGTTGTTGCTTAGTAGATACTATACCAATGCATCTTTTCTTTATTTAATGATGCATAAAGATATCGGGTCAGAAATGTATCTAGCAAATACCATCGAAAAACCGCATCAATGTTCAATCTTGAACAGTTGAGACAATTCACTGAAAAATAATCTCAAAGTTATCAATAAAAGCTGTTAACTTATAAGTCAACGAAAAAAACAATAAAGGATATAACGAAAGCAGTCGATATCAGAGAATTGTTGATTGACTGTCATCGTCTTCCTGCTAAAAATGTCATTTCTAGTCAACTTATATATTTTGTTCAGTTTATGTTGGAAGAGACTAGAGTCACATTTAAACATGATCTAAAGTTAGATGTGGTTGGGTTTCATATTGATGCAAAGGATGGTGATATTTCAATGATACCTAGATGGCTCGCCAAGTTGTTGAATAAAAAAGAAGTTGTTGATATTCAAGATATTGATTCATCTTCTTATGTATCCAGGTCATTAAATCGCGAACGTATAGCAAGACCTCATGATTTATCAGGTATTGATCCTGACTTCTATATACGAATGAAGGATTACCTTGAGGATTCTAAAGAATTTGATCGAGAAAGATTTGGTGTTTCACTTAACTCCTTCATAGCCTCCAGACTCGAAAAAATTGCGAAACTTGCAGCAGCTTCACCACTATCCCCAGATCTAAAAGATAAGTTATCTGTAGAAGAATATGAGCTTTATCTTATGATTCACCAAGCATCAGATTTATTCAAGGAATTGGTGTTGGATAGGAATGGCTGAGCAGCAGACGACTTCAGCACTTGCCAATGATCTAGAAAAATTTTTACGTTCTTTCAAAGATAGAGAGGGAAATTACAAGTATTTTGATAGAATAAATCATATGATGTCATTAAATTCGTCTTCGATTATCGTAGATTACATAGATTTTGATATATACAGTCCCGATTTTGCAAAGCAGATCACACACAATCCAGATGAAATACTCTTGGGATTTAATCAGGCTGTTCTATCGATCTTGAGTGAAATCCATACTGATTACGCAGCCGAGATCCGTGACAAGCTCAGAGTAAGAATTGGCAACTATACTGTTCAGAAGGGATTAAGGGACATAAGTGCAGATGTAATTGACAAACTAATAGGTGTCTCTGGCATGGTGGTCAGGTCCTCAGAAGTCAAACCCCTTGCGAGAAAAATTGGCTATCGCTGTACTAATTGCAGTACTATCGTCGAAGCTATATTGAAAGGTCTCCTTTTGAAGAAACCAGTAAAGTGTGTCAACTGTAGTGAAAGAGAACTGGAAATGGATCCTGAAAATAGTGTTTTTACTGATTTTCAAATGGTTCGCCTTCAAGAACTTCCAGAAGATTTGCCTGCTGGCCAACTACCACATTACATTGAGGTAACTGTGATGGGCGATTTGGTAGATCAATGCCGACCGGGAGATAGAATCATGCTCACGGGCATAGTAAGGATAGAACAAGACCAGGTATCTCAGCAACTGAAGACCAATTTGTTTAGGCTAAGGATGGAGGGTAACAATATTGAATATCTTGGGGGGAGAGCTGGCAACAAAGAAACTAGAAGCATTGAACGTATCGCCATTAGTAGCTCCGATGAGAAGCAAATACTCTCCATTGCTAGTAAACCAGACGCCTACGACAAGCTAATCGCGTCATTTGCTCCTCATGTATATGGTCATGAGGTGATAAAAGAAGCAATACTGCTGCTGATCGTAGGATCCGTGACAAAGAAGCTTGCCGATGGATCATCTAGAAGGGGTGATATCAATGTATTTTTGGTTGGCGACCCTGGTACAGCAAAGTCCGAAATGCTGAAGTTTGCTGCAAAAATTGGACCCAGAGGTCTTTATACTTCCGGAAGAGGCTCAACTGCTGCCGGCTTAACTGCTGCAGTCATTCGAGACAAATCTGGCATCATGATGCTCGAGGCAGGTGCCGTAGTTTTGGCAGATCAAGGGTTAGTATGCATTGATGAGTTCGACAAGATACGACCAGAAGACCGTTCAGCATTACATGAGGTCATGGAACAGCAAACATGTTCTGTTGCCAAAGGCGGTATCGTTGCTACACTTAATGCTCGGACTTCGATTCTATCTGCAGCTAATCCTATGTATGGTAAATATGATCCTTTCAAAAATATAACTGAAAATGTTAACTTGCCAATACCACTGTTGACAAGATTTGATCTTATATATGTAGTTAGAGACTCGCCAGAACAAGAGAAGGATAGTCGGATTGCGAGTCACATACTAGAGATACATCGAGATTCTCAGCGTGCGGCCCAATCAGCGATTGATATCGATCTCTTCAGTAAATATCTTTCCTATTCCAAACAGGTTGAGCCTACCTTGACTAGTGAGGCGATCGATATTATTCGGAATTACTACATGAAAATGCGAAACGTAGAATCTGAAGGTATGATAACTGTAACGCCTCGTCAGCTAGAAGGGTTGGTAAGGCTTTCTACAGCACGTGCCAGATTGCTATTAAGGGAGAGAGTAGAAGTTGAGGATGCGGAGCGGGCAATATATCTTGTTCAGCGAATGTTAGAAACGGCAGGAATTGATGTTAACACTGGTAGAGTAGATTTAGGTGTACTTCATGGTAAACCACATAGCGAGGTGTCCAAATTGAAGATATTTATAGAAGTATTTAATGCACTTTCTGGACAAGATCGAAATGAAGTTAGTGAACGGAATTTTATTGATGAATTGATTCGAACGACCAAATTTACTGAAGACGAGGCAAAGACATACATAAAAAAGGCAATGCAGAATGGTCAAATTTATGAACGCAAATCAGGTTTCTATGCTAAGGCGTAAACAATATGGTTTTTTAGTTCTTTTACAATTGGATAGATAGGACGCCAATTGATACATGTTCAGTAAGAAACTGGTCACTCTATCTCTAGTGTGACATCCGACTACTTGTTTTTTTGAATAACCGAAACAATATGTCTGACTAAAATTAGTGGAGGGGGACAAGGCTTTTTCAATTCGAATCAATCTGGTCACATTCATGTTCAAATATGAGAGAATTTCATTGCTTGAGCAACATAATAAATTCGTATACTATATGTTGGTTTTATGCATAGAAAGGTAATGGCCTTTTATCTTGAGTATGTGTATATACCTATGCAATTAGTTGAGTTTAATATTGTAGAGCGATGGCTTGTAGAATGATATGGGATTGAATATTGTAAATCTGTAGATCTAAAGTTTGGATCTTGATGTAATTTACGACCATTCATAACTTCCTACAATGATACCAGTCCGAAATTCTCGTAAATCTTAACGATGCAGCAAAATTAAAAGAACCACTTTTCAACTATGTATTGGTCGACCTAATACTTCGATCAGATATTACAATGATGTGTAATCAATCCACATTGTTATTGTGGCTGATTTTCAGTTTTTACTGGAAGTGATCAAACTCTCAATTCTATCTATGTGTACCATGTAGCCAATTCTGTTTCCCATACAATGACGAGGAAATCCAAGATCCACTTAATTTCTCTCTCGGGAAATTAGCCAGAAGGGATTTCGTTAAATCGTATCTATGATAAGGTTTTGTTAAATGCCTGTGACTTTTTGGAGATGGAATGTAAAGTCCCACTTTTAGTTCTCTTTCTTCAGCAATACGAATTTTCTGACCTGTTCTATTCCTAGATCCACATGATTCACATTGGAAGCCTTTATTTTTACCTTCTGATTTCATTTTCCTGTTGCAATCCTCGCATATAGGATTCGATAAACTAAAAGTCTGTTCGAGTCGAAGTACGGAAAGATATTCTATATTCAGGACAATCTGGTGTTTAGATGTTGCTTCTCTTACTCCAAATCCTATTTCTACAATATCCCCAATTCTGAGCATCGAAGCTATATTTGTGATCCCTGTAGGCTCATAGACTGCTGCAGCAATACTTTCCCCCCAATCATCTTCGACTTCAAATATTACATGTCCACCATGTATAATAATTGGACTTTTGCTTATTCTGCAAACTGAGAAACCGGACACGTGAGGCTTAATTTCTCCAAAATCTAATTCATTTAGAAGATGCATATTTGTTCCTTGATTCGATCTGAAGACCATGTATCCATCCAATTCTTCTTCAGGCTTTATCATGTTTAATGCAGATACGACAATTTCAGCGTTTTCTCCTCTTATGCCACAAAATACAGGATCTGGTCCATGAGGAGCTATAAGCACCCGGTTATGGATAAAGTCATAATTGTTAAAAGTATTGGGAAAGGTCTCATTGCTTGAGCGTATGACATTTGATGGATCTAACTTTCGAGTTGCATTACAATTTTCTCTCAGTCTATAAGCAATTGCTTCAAATGTGTAGTCTCCCCATAGTTGAGTACCAATTGCTGCCAATGCACCTATCAGCCCTTGACCATTTCCATAGAGAATATATTTCATGTTGACGAATTTTCGTGCTATCTTTTTTGCCTTTTCTAAACTAAGGATATCGTACATGGCCCTTCTTCCGAATTCTTGGATCATTTCAGGGACGATCTTACCAGCTAAAATTGCCACACCAGGATTTGCCCCTGAATCCAATGCAGAATTGTTCTCCACGTACTTCGCGACATAGTCAACTATTCTAGCATAATTGTCAGATCTCAAGCGTAGACAAACAGCACCATTTCCCCTAGTTTTCCAAGGTACATTAGGATTAAGTCTAATTAGCAGGGGATAATCCACAAACTCGCCTAATCTGTTCTGTAATATGTAATTGACAATTTTGAATGCAACATGCGTGGTACACCTCCCATTTAGTGAATCTGTATCGTCTATACCAACATGAATTAACTCAGAGCTCATTGAGATGTACCATTATTTAGTAACTATGTCTAAATATTAACTATTCTTAGTCTGAAACCAGAGGGAATGAAGCTGGTCTGCTTACAATAAATTTCAAAATTGAAACAAAATCAAAGCAGCATGAAGGAAATACTATACGCCCATTTCATTTACCCCTTCTTTCCCTACCAAATATACATTCTGATAAAGAAATCATGACCGGAACACATCTATTTGATTTCGCCCCATTGGCACTTCAAAATGTTAAGACAATTAATCATAATCCCAATCTTCCTATTATATATTCGAGATTATTTCTGAAGAACCTTTTCATAGGGTTCGAGTCAGTCTGACTTGCAATCTAGTATACAAAGAATATTATTAAATCTCCACTTGTACTGAATTGCTAGATTAGATCATGTCCTACAAAAGGTTTTGTAATAGCCCAAACGCATCAGTCTGGGCTAATTACAAAAATAGCTCATGAATTTCCAGCCATGTTTTCTGACTTATCCGTCAATTTGCTCTTTTGAACATAACGGTAGCTTCGCACAGTCCCTACTCGTCTCAGACTTCCCTCCCGGACTATATCTGTCAAAGAATGGGACACGGCAGTTCTGTCATAATTGTAGCCACGTCTAGATAACTCTTCATGAACTTGGCCCAAGGTTTTTTCCAGCTCAAAATATTCTTCATAGCATAATTGCCAGATTAGTCCTCTACATGTTGCACCTAGCTGCTTACCTTCGGTTGGACGCCCTAAATAAATCTCTGAACCCAGGTTTTCAGAACCTATCGTCAACCTTGACTTTAGATTTGCAATTTCAGAGAAAGCTTCTTCTATTTTAGCTATAATCTCTTTCGAACCAATTGATGTGTCAATTCCAAAAAGCACGTCTCGTACCACGTCTTTAACCTTATCCTTGCCACAGGTAATTTCTATCTCCCATTCTCCTCGCCTTAAGCGAATTTGCACATTTCCATTTTGTGATTGAAGAGTATGATCTTCACTAGTCATTTCATAACGTGACCTTAATATTTTTCATTTCTGCAGTGCGAATTCCTCGCTTTTCAATCATGTTGTTCATGTTGCGCAATATTAATTAGGTACCTCTACACCATAATCTTGACCATCATGAGCAATATTGTATGCAACGACTCTTGCTGTGGATTTGAAATAGGCGTCTTATCTAAAGGTGCTACTGAACATTGCTTTTCGTCTGGGCTAAAACAGCTTCGCAGTGGCCAGGGTATAATATTTGGAGAAGAGAAAACCAACATTCGATCGCTAGTTAACCAAACCAACAGATATAATCCTTATTGTGCACCATCAATAACAATACTCGAACCAATACGAATAAAGAAAAATATTTACGCTATCGATTCGAGCAGTGTGAAGCTTGGCGAGACAGATGATGGAGGGATATATGCAGCAAAATGTGGCATTGTCGTTTTGTCGAATAATACTTCTTTACATCATTATAAAGTGGGGCCAACAATTTTTTATTTTACTAGAAATACTGTCAGAGAGGCCAACTTAGATACCTATCTCTCCAATATTATCTTATCCGACCATGAATCTGCCAAAAGGCTAATTAGAGTTAGAACTGAGCGGTCGATTCAGTATGAGCTAGCCAAGGCAAATCACGATTCTATAATTCTTCTCGACGGTTCGCTTAATGCCTCGGTCCTAGAAAGTAGTCCACATGATATAAAGAATATAGTAGAATGGTGCGGAGTCAACAAAAATTTACTGATGGCCATAGCTAAAGAGACAAATGTTGGCTTTGATGAACGCATCATTTATTGTCTAAAGGAATGTAGATCTCCAGCTTACGTGGACTTGGAGGGTTACATAAATAAAATAATTGGAAATCCATTCGGTAGGACGACGCTCGTCAAATTTGGAGACTATTATAGTCCGATACTCCGTGCAGATATAGTCGATCCGGATGAAGAAATAAATCTTGCCTTAGGTAGTATGCTCGACAACGATTGTTCAGGCCTTGGTTATCCAGAATCATTGAGACTAGCTCACCACATTTCAAAATTCACTTCGACAGAAATTGAATGTCTTAGAGGTCATCTCCTATGCAAGTACAAACTTCAGAATATCCAAAAGGATGACAATCGGACGAAATTGCTGGGATCTATGTGAAAATGAGAATATTATCAAAGAGTAACAATGGATTTTTAATGTTGGCAATGAAAACGGAGTCTGTATCCAAAGGCGAATACCTCCTAATCAAAGATGAGAGCTCAGGGATAAAACTGATCGTCCAAGTATATGATGAAGAATACCTTCCCTTCCAATCACTCATCGATGATATGATAAGAGAAGAAATAGCCGCGGCATCAAGCTCTGAGTGTATTCATGATCCTCTAAATATAGGTTTAATTTCCAATTTACTAAGAGACGCACGAATCTATCACACAAAGATAAGAGGATGTATCGATGGCAGCGGAGTCCTTACCACGGAGAGCGGAGGTCTACCTTCACGGGTAAATTCTATAATAAGTCTTCTGAAAATATCTGAACTATATGCTCTCGTAGATAAAGCACGAAATCATCCTATTACATTAGGAACAGGAGGTATGGAGAACGAAACAATAGTTATATCTGCAGAAGATCTCGATGGAAAACTGAACATTATCACTGGAAGAAAGGAATGCGGTAAATCACATCTATCAAAACTACTTGTGAAGACACTATTGGAACATGGAGGCTATGTAATTGTATTTGACTTAAATGATGAATATCATGGGTTGGCCTATAATACAGACAGATCCTCGTCGAATATCTCTCATCAAATTTTGCGAGTTGAAGTGGGACAAGCTCTGAGATTCTCTTTAGAGTATTGTGGAAAGGTTACTATCTTTAACCTGTTGAAAAATGCGCTCGATATGCCTTCAGCTTCGTTACGGGAGTTTATGCGCATATGGGATCACCTTGAGCATAAGAAGTCATTAAATTTGACTAGTATTGAGAACGCGATTAACACTTGGAACATTAATGAATTTGTGCGAGAGGCGTTAATTTCCAGATTTCACACGATTCAGACATCGAGATTGTTTTCTGACGATAAGGCTAGCAATCTCAAATTTGAGGAAATACTATCCAGAATGAAATCCGGAGCTGCAATAATAATCAACATGGCAGAAGTTCCACCAATTGTAAGGAGAATGATAGTGGAATTAACTCTGGGCAAACTTGTAGAACTGTTAGAAAAAACGCAAATACCGCCAGTCTTTCTATTTGCGGAAGAGGCACATCTGTACATTCAGGATACTTATTGGGAAGATATAATTACAAGAATGAGGCATTTTGGAATTTATACAACTTTTATCACAAACCAGCCAGATGCGATTGATGACGGAATCTATAGACAGGTCGATAATATCTTTCTCTTTAATTTTACTAATGATAACGATTTAGACAAAATTTCGAGGGTGTCACTTGCAGACAATGACACCATTAGATCTATAGTAAAAACATTACCTCAGAGGAGCTGCTTGGCAATTGGTAAAGCCATGTACAATTTGCCAGTAGTAGTAAGAGTATCTCCAGTAGAAGTGATGACTCTTGGAGAGACAAGGAAATTCTTCTCAGTACAGCAGAATCAAAGCCCTAAATAGCACTATCCAACTCATTGAACAGTGAACATTTCATTTACCAATGTAAGCGTAAAATTACGTAGATTACCAATGTCTTGCAGCGTAGATTTAATGACTTAATTAACGCCGGTCGAACTGTCGATTGAAGTACGGCAATTATTTGGAATATTCCAACTTACAATATGCTACAATAGGAACATTCTTAACTTAGGCGTGTTAACACTGCAATTAGTGGTCGTGTAAGGAAATAATGAGTGAAGGAACTCGATCTGACTTGCTATTCACAAAGGTGGGTACAGTAATTTTATTAGTTTCAGACATCGAAAGGTCTGTCAAATTCTACAAAGATGTTCTTGGACTACCGGTTAAGACAAAATCAGCTGATTGGGTAGAATTTTTCAACAGAGAAACGACATTGGCTCTCCATCCGATAAAAAAAGGCAAGGATAAGTCCGTTCATAAAGAAATCAAGACTGGAATGGCGACTTTGGTAGGCTTTATGGTTAGTGATCTAGATTCGACTGCAAAAATATTAAAAGAAAATCACGTTGAGTTTTTCAAGGAGCCTAAAAATGAATCATTTGGCAAACACGCGATAGTCAAAGACCCTGACGGACATTTGATATCTATTGCCGAAATAAAATCAAAACCCTCTGAAGAATTCGATCTCTTGGGGTTACTGGGTGCAGAATGAAAGTCTCCAGGGATTCTGAATGCTTCGCGTTTTAATTGATACTTTATGATTCTATGCAGAACAATTAAATTTTCTTATTATTCTGGGACGTGGAAAGCAAGGAGGAAATAGTGGGTAACTATGAGGTCTCTTCCAATAGATTTTCGAGTTAAATCAATATGTATGCTCGCGTATAACATATGACTGGATTTATGACATATTTCTTTAGGAAGATCACCTGCTTTTGATTATTTTTTATGATTTGAATTATTTAACATTCTTGATTATAGGGCAAAGAAGCGCTAAAGTTATTGAATACAATAAAACCTAAACACGCTTTATGCTTTGATGACAATTTCTCGCGTTAAAACTGGAAACTCCTCTTGGATCAGTTACTGAGTTTTTAAGATTTTTCCATCGATATTTTCTACAAATATTAATAAATGGAATACATGGTGGTATGATTATTCATTACCATGTTCCATGGAGGAGAGCTAATCTCAAAGTTCAAAGAAATTGATTTTTCAATCATTATTCCTACTTATAACGAATCCGAAAACATTTTGAACCTCATTGACGCAGTTAAATGCAATCTTCCAGTCAATATCAATGTCGAAGTCATAATTGTTGATGACAATTCGCCTGATGGTACTGGTACTATAGTTGACGATTATATTCGAGATTGTGAGAGTTCTAGGTTCTCTGGTAGTTCGCATTTGGGTTCTTCAAGCACTAAGATATGTGCCACAGGAGATCTTGAAAGTAGAATTTTTCGATTGAGGGTAGTACATAGAAAGATCAAATTCGGTTTAATCCCTGCTATACTCAACGGGATATCCGCATCGACCGGAAGATATATTCTGGTAATGGATGCTGATTTTTCTCATCCACCAGAAACTATCCCTATATTGATACGGGAATTAATCCGAGATCCAGATTCAATTGTAGTAGCTTCGCGTTACATGCTTGGAAGTTCAATTAAAGGGTGGCCATACAAAAGGCGCCTTCTTAGTACTAGCGCTGTAAGAATTGCCAAACACAGCCTGAGAATAGGTAATATTAGTGACCCTATTTCCGGCTTCTTTGCAATATCTCGGAATGTTGTGGAAAATGTGAATATTGATAGCATGGGCTACAAAATTTTGTTAGAAATATTGGTAAAGGTAAAGGGGGTCAAGGTCAAAGAGATTCCTTACACATTTGTCGATAGAAGATCAGGAACAAGTAAACTCGATATTTCAGTCGTCCTAGATTATGTACGATCTGTTTGGCGATTGTACCGCTATGGTCAGCAATCTCGAGTTAAACAAAAATCAGAAGCTGAGAAGCGTAGTTCAGTTCGCTTCCTTTCAAAAGTCGGCAGATTTTATACCGTGGGAGCTAGTGGTCTTGCAATAAACTTCTTCATATCTTATGTTCTTTCAAATTCTATAACAAATATGTGGTATATCCATGCGACGACTGTAGGAATAGTAATTTCCGTAACAACTAACTTTGTTTTAAATAAAATTTGGACCTTCGAAGATAAAAAATTTAGAATTGGATCAACTTTGCGTCAATATGCCCTCTTTGCTTCAATTAGCGCATTGGGTGCTGCTCTTCAGCTTGGTTTACTTTACATTTTCGTACAATCTGGCATTCAATTCGGACTTTCCTTAATTTTTGCAGTCGCCCTCGCCTCGGCCAATAATTTCTTATTAAACAAGAAATTCACCTTTCATGAGAAAATATTGGATTAGTTCTATTGCCTTCCAAATTACATTCCATAAACTGATAATTGCTCTATTGATATTCGATATGCAAAGTAACTGAGTCATAGTTACGCCTACTTAAGATTCTATCACAGAACCTTGATTGAGTGATCATCTGAAAGTTCTTAGGCCTGAGATATTCTACGATCTTAAAACACAACCATCATTACAAATTGATACAGATAATATTAAATCAAATCAATAAGCGGAGAAATTAGGTTGTGTTGTTTAAATTTGGTTGGACATCACTGATTTATATTCCATCTCTTCTTCGTAATTTGAATTAAAATTCAATGATATAGATAAGTACTTTATCTACAATAAAACATTTCAATTTTTATTTTTCATGAACATTATAACTGAGCCCCAAAATGCCCGCTTACGTATTCCGTCACATGAATCACATATTTCTAATTTATTGCTTTCTGATCTATTTATAACAGTCCCACAATCAAGACATTTTCTCAATTTTATCACATTGTGTAGTCATGTCAACAGAAACTGTAGCACAAGCTTCAATGGATTCATAAATAAATTGAATTAGAGTGATTCCTATAAAAGTGTTTACGAGCATGTAGAATTAGTATTCAGGGCTTGAATAGATTAGTTAATGATTCGTTGCAATGCGTCTCGTGCCTCAAAAAATGCTTCTACAATCTTGTAATTTGCTCACCTGTGAGAAATAGCACACTGCATTAAGGAAATTGGATTTGTCATTAATTGGATAACACTAAATATTTAGTAGTCATCAATCTAATTATGCAATTATTTTAACTTTTGCCACCAATATAAGAATACAAAACTTTAATAGATTACAGCTAACTTGTGTAGATGTACTATTGGCTTTCCGTCGTTATACCGGCGATGACGATAGCTCCTCTACATCTGGAAATCCACAACAACATCATTTAGTCCGCACATTGGGATTGGTGGATGTCGTAATGATAGGTATAGCTGGAATGATTGGTGGAGCAATATTTGTACTCGTTGGGCCTGCCATCGGGCTTGCAGGAAGTGCTGTAATATTAGCATTTGTTATCAATGGAATTATCACCCTCTTTACGGCAATGGGTTATGCAGAATTGGGCTCGGCTATGCCTGAAGCAGGAGGTGGATACTTGTGGGTAAGAGAGGGCCTACCAAGGCCAAATGCCTTCATAAGTGGATGGATGGCTTGGTTTGCTCACATAGTAGCTGGTAGCTTATACGCAGTAGGATACGGCACATTTCAGTACAGTTTATTGAAGATGTTAGGTTTAGTTGGGAATGAACCACTTTTCGGTTTTATACCTATCGACAAACTTATAGCTGTTTTATCAATTGCTGTGTTCACATACATTAATGTCAAAGGTGTTTCTGAAGCGGGAAAAGCTGGTATAATTATTACAATTATACAACTCGGAACAATTTTTGCGCTTATAGGAGCTGGAATATTGACTATGCATGGAAATCCTAACTGGTATACAAATTTCACTTCTAACTTTGCGCCAAATGGGATAGGAGGGATAGTTGCTGCGATGGGTCTAACATTTATCGCATTTGAAGGATATGAAATTATAGTCCAAACTGGTGAAGAAGTGAAAAACCCGAAAAGGAACATTCCAAGGGCCATATTCATTTCCCTAACACTCGTGGTATTGCTTTACTGTTTAGTTGCATTTGTCTCAGTCGGGGCTATATTTGACAAGAACATTCAAGGTAAAACTCCATGGCAGTTCATAGGCGAAAACGGAGATCTTGGAATAATGAAGGCTGCACAACTGTTCCTACCTTATGGCTCTTTCATTATATTAGCTGGTGGTATAGTTTCCAGTCTGGCTGCTTTGAACGCAACTACATACTCTTCATCTAGAGTAGCATTTGCAATGGGTAGACACTATAATCTTCCACATCAGCTAAGCACCATTCATAGTAAATTCAAAACGCCCTATATCGCAACAATAATTTCAGGAGTAATAATGGTTATAATGGCTTATTCACTTCCACTTACTCAAATTGCAGTTGCTTCTGGCGTGATTTTCTTGTTGCTCTTTACCCAGGTAAATATTTCAGTAATCACAATTAGAAAAATGTACGGGGATAAGTTAGATTATGGGTTCAAGACTCCATTCTTTCCCGTTATACCAATTATAGGTGTATTTCTTAAACTGGGCCTAGCAATTTATCTGCTAATTACACAACCGATGAGTTGGGTAATAAGTTTACTGTGGATAGGTGTAGGTTTTTTCTTGTACAGAATTTACACTTTTAGACGGGAGATAGATCACTATGCACCTCTGATTACAAGCGAGGGTGATCTTACTCGGAGAGACTTTCGGATTCTGATCCCTTATACTCCAGAGAACCCGGATAGGCTGATAAAATATGCCATAAGAGTAGCTAAAGAGAACTCCGGCGAAATTAATATCTTGCGTACTATTACAGTCCCACATCAAACACCCCTTTCGGCAGGAGTAGCATTCACGGAATCTGCTAGACGCGCTTTCGAACCGCTGGAAGATATGATAGAGAAAGAAAACATACTAAACCATTATCTAGTAAGGATATCTCATGATGCAACGGAGGCGATATTGGCGACGATTGAGGAACAGAGAATCGATTTGATGATAACAGACTTTGAAACTTATCGCAACAATAAAGCTCTACAAACGCTAGTAACGTGCAATGTTCTGGCCATTCTTACAGGTGGGACCAGCGATGAAGACCTTGTCATGGAGGATCCTCGGAACCTAGAGCTGCAAACAGAGGGACATCTGCCTAGATCTCTTGAGAATGGACATGCACTTGAACAAGGTGCGATATCTTTCCCCGTAACGAAACGAAATTTGGTTGTCTTATACGATGGCGAGAACCACTCAGATATAGTACTTAAAACCGCTAGTTGGTTGGAGCACTCTGGTAAGTTCAAAGTGAGTGTGTTATCAATGGAAAAACGAGAGGAAAGGCAGAACCATTCCAATGCCAAGAATACTAAAGAAAATATTAACGGTTTTGACGAGGAACAATTTAGCACCACAATTGGAAAAACACCCGGTTTCAAACATGAGGGGATTAAGGACCTTTTGACAGATCGAGACCAACATAGACAATATCTAGAGCAGATTGGGGTAGAATTCAACGAAATCTATTTATCGAAAACAACCGAAACTAATAGCCAGCAGCTTACAAAGTTACTCCTTTCAGCAATCAACGCCTCTCAACCAGATCTATTGGTCACGGGAGCAAATATTGGTAAATATGATGTTTTCAACAACCAACATTTTATTTCAATGTTGGATAAGATTAACTGCCCAACTATTATTGCAAAAAGCTTTTCAATACCTGGAGTAAGCAGAATAAGATCTCTCATAGCGAAAATATTTCAAAGACAAACCTAACTCTAAAAAGAGACAAAGGTTTTAGCAGTAGATGAAAGCCAGCCCTTATTCGATATTACATATGTACTATCTGGAGCTATTAAATACAATGATGTCATGTTATAATCGAAGCTCTGTATTCTTTGTACCATAAACAAGAATTTTTTGGCTTAAATTTGCTATCATGCCACAGCTAGCAATTCCTTGTACTAAATTCCGAATATCCTATCTCATCATCAATACATGTTCTTCTTTCCAGTGTCGCACAAACAAACCAACATTTTTTTCTAATCCTGATTGTGAATGAAACATAAAACAGTTCATAAATTTCACGCATATCTTATTGCATTGTTTACATGAATCCAAGTAGGATGAAGAGAACCCATATGCTTCACCCACTATGCATTTCGATGAATTTCTAATCTCAGCATACCACTTGAACCACTCAATGGAGAATGGAAATGGCAAGGATTTTGTTTCTTTCAAACGTCTGTGCCATCTTGGGGACAAGTCCTGTAGGGTCAGATCTTTATCATTGTGACAATGAAGCTTTACAACTCCTAATTGTGTCCGATCTGCACGTCTATTCAACATTTTAAATACAGATCAATGTATAGACACTAAAAGTTAAGAAGATATCTCTGATATGTTGAGTTATTTGCTTTGGCAATTTGTATAATTATGTGGCGCACTAACAAGTTATCGTTATGTTTCCACTTTAAACCTTCATCATAGCTTAGTCAACTCAATATTATTCAATTATATATTATATTGAGTTTTCATCCCTTTATTTATTTCTGTAACTGGGAACATATGGGCCAAATCCTATATCAAGCATAAGACTTAACTACAAAAAGTATCAAATCCAATTGAATCATATCGATATTCCTGATTTAGTGATGAGAATCTATTGCTAACATAAGAAAACGAGCTTGTTAAAATGATCTTTGAATAATTATTAATTAGCATTAAATTCCCGATTCAAATACAACTTGGAGATAGGATGTTCTAAGAACCCATCATACCTGGTATTTTTAAAGGGCTTCTATATGTTTTGGTAACATTCAATCCGTGATCTGCGATAACAGTCACTGACTTTAACGACGAATTAGTCGGTGGTGAAAGCATTATCTTTTCACCAGGAGATAGTGAATTGATATTTTCTGTAGACTTATCATCATATATTACCTTAACATGATTCAAAGTTGATTTACCAGTATTTGTAACTGTAACCCTCGCAGTATTAAAGAGATTTTGGCTATCTTTGATTGGATCTACATCAACGGCAAAATTTTTAGTTGCGACGGAAAATATGGACATTAAGAGCATAACTGAAATCACAACAATCGCTGCGCCTATGGAGACAAAGACGATTGTCTTTTTATTCAAGCTTGTTCAACTGAGATTTACAGGAAAAAGCTATATAGGTTTACCCATAATCCGAGACTGAAAATCATCAAATCCTACTAAATTGCTCATTAATAAGGCTAGACAACTATTTGATACGTAAGAAGATTTGCTGAATCTCTCTAGGAAACTTATTCAATTTATGGTTTTAGATGTCTGAGTTGTGATCATGAGGTTTTGTAGTCCACTCTTCAAAATGCATTGATGAATAGATAAATATAATCAAGCGTTAAACATTTTTATCGAACATTCATTAGACAGCGTAAGACAAATCAGAATACGTTGTATGTCTGTATTACAAAATATAACTATACCTTGCGTAAGAGATGAATGTAACGGAACCTTGTCATTCAATACCAATGAGTCGAGATTAATCCCAAAATGTGTATTGTGGTTTTGCCCTACGTGCCATGAAAAGAACATAGATGAATTGATTCTATTGTCTTAGCTCAATCAAATGACCTCATGAGCTAATTACAACTAATCATCTAGATTCAACAGCAAATTTAAATAATGAATTGAGACCCCGATATATCTATATATCGTAATTAATCTAATAATGAGGGGATGACGTAATATTCGCTGCTCCAATCTGAGTGCAAAACTATGAGGACCTCGCGACGAACTGACCTAATATGCTAAGCAATTCTTTGTATTAAATCATTAATTCCTTCAGTATCATGTTCATATCTGATCTCCACCGAGTGGGTGAAGCTAGAACCTCAAACACATTTTAATAACCATAAGTATGATTATCCGGTATATGCAAATCGTTTATGATTATCCACTGTACAGGCCACCGTCTGAAGCCAATTCGGTGATATTTCAAGTTACGATTGGATGTTCTTACAACAAGTGCTCATTTTGTGATATGTATAGAACAAAAAGGTACTTTGAACGATCACTCGATGAATTAAAATCAGAGATAGACCTCGTCTCTGAGGATCAACCTTTGACTAGGCGCATATTTTTGGCGGATGGAGATGCTCTTAATCTTCAAACGACTGTTTTATTCCAAATTTTGGAATATCTATACCTGAAATTCAAAAATCTTGAAAGGGTATCATGCTACGCAATGCCTAGAAATATCCTACAGAAAAAAGATACCGAATTACAAAAATTACGAGAGGCTGGGTTGTCTATGCTCTATGTTGGTATAGAAAGTGGAAATGACATTGTGTTAAGAAAGATCACAAAAGGAGCTTCCCAAAGGCAAATAATCCATAGCTGCAGGAAAGCGAAGGATAATGGATTTACTCTATCATGTATGATCATTCTAGGGATTGGTGGTAAGATGTATTCTACGCAACACATTGTCGATACGGCAAAAACAGTAAATGAAATTTCTCCGGACTATTTAGCGGCGCTAACCTTGAATTTGGAGCAAGGCATTCATGATGAATTCATGTACAAGTATTCTAGACAATTTGAAGCGTTAGATGATATAGAAATATTGAACGAATTAAGTGTTCTAATAGACGGTGTCAATTCCAAGTATCCAATAACGTTTAGAGCAAATCATGCATCTAATGTCTATTCAATTGGTGGGACACTTCCAGACGATAAAGAAAAGCTGATATCGTTGATTAATGAATTGAAACTTGATCCAGGGCGCTTAAGAGACAAAAGGTTAAGAAGATTTTAAAGTTGCGAAATAGTCGTGTCTGCTATTTGGTAAATACTACCACTATTTATTTTCCCACCCGTATTTTAGCCCGATTACATTAAAACAACCAGACTATGCACCAGATTGCATCGATGTTCGATGTGGTTTCCAAAGTCGTACAAAGTCGTACCCAGCTTGTATGACTGAGGCTACAAAATGCTACCCATGCTGCGACTTTCGGCTTAACTGTCATAAATACCTGAACTAAACTATACTCATGCTGCATTACTTGAAAAGTGGTAGAGAAAAAGAAATTTAGGCGAAGGTTATGTTCTATTATATTACCAATGGTGCTTCTCGTCAGGGATTAGGCCAATCTGTTCACGTTCGAAGTATCTTTCGAGTTCCTGAGTCCATTTTTCCTTAGCTGCACCACCACCGAGACCCTTTCTCCTCAACCAAAATGCAATAACACTCAGCAAAAATACTGCGAACAGCATTGTTCCAAAGATGTAGACCATTACATCGTAGAACAGTGGGTCATAAGCAGGTCCAATCTGCTTCATCAAGTTTTCGAATCCGTAACTTACCATTGCCACAATGCCTAGGATAGCGCTCATTATCATATACAGCAAATAAGGTCTTCGATATATACATTTTGGTTATGCTTTGGAACGTGTTATAGTTCGTATAGTACGATTTCCTAAGTTATTATCTACTCACTTCCAAAGTTATTTATCTCTTGATTACCTCATGCTGTATGATCTTATTAAAAGAAATTACAAATCAAGTCGGGTTCTATCAACTTATGGTAATCTAAATAGCTTGGCATGTCGTAGTTTAGCTTATGTATAGAACCAGAAATCACTCAGAGTAGTTAGTTATGGTTTCTACTTTTATCATGGTTCCAGAAGAATCATGTCAGCAGCCACAGGTTTGTCATCATGGCTCCTCGCGAAAGGAAGTCTATAATTATGTGGGAATGAGTTGAGGTGTATCTTCTTGGTTGATGGATTCCGAATAGATAGACATAAAATTAACAGAATTTGTTGACGAGACTCTAGTCAAAATAGGAAGTCTAGAATATTGGATATGGTTTGCTTACGAGCCTAAAACAAGTGTCTGTTCGATTATGATTCATTTGATTAAGGAAAAGGATAATTTTCGTAAGTTATCAATTCTTCAAGCAGTTAAGACAAGGGCTAGGGTAAGAAGTCTTTTTTTACATATGAATATTCATTCGTACACTGCAGCCTGCAGATGGTAAAACTGTCTAATCATCAAATATGTGGCACCAAATTAAGAACATGATGAAAAACGTTCATTCGGCAGAGTGCTTCGATGACCGTTTCTCATGTAGAAAGCTAGATTGCAGCAGACATCATATCTGGAGTTGGTTAAAATATTTAATGTACGTTCATATGAATATGGACAAAATAAGGATTATGAAAATCTAGCGTAAGGTTAAGTTAAGAGTCCAAGGCAAAAGACAAAATATAAAAAAGATTATTCCGATTACCTCGCTACTTCTCTTTTTTTACTCCTGCCCATAATGAAGAATGCTGCTGCTACTCCACCAAATATCACTGCAATAATAATGATGAATATTACGGTTTCGTTAACGTTAGTTCCTAGCATAGGTGTACCTGATCCATATGCTCCTGCTTGTTTCGCATTGTTTATTTTTTCTCGCGCTAGCTTTAATTGTTCTTCAATATTACCCCCTGTTGCGGAACCATATTGAGCTTTTGCTATCTCGACAGATGGCAGCACAAACACGGAAGTTATCAGTACTGCCGTGACTGCAACGGCTACCAACGTAGGCTTGTTCATAGCATTACGACATGATTCAATTATTTAACTTTTATGCAGACAGAAGCAATGTTCGGGATTACTTCAGACTCACAGAAATTGTTGTTAGATTCTATTACCTTATTGTTCATCAAAACGAATTAAATATGCAGCCGCTTCATGTTATTCAATGTGCAGCTGTATTGACAATAATCAATGTCTCCTTGTTAGATGTTCACAGCTATGTCTTAATAAAAGCTAACAGGTCATGGAAAGACAGATAAATTTAAGTAACCTTTAAAAGATAACTCTCGCTCTGAACTAATAATGTCGAGAATGCATTCACACACTCACGGAAAGTCGCATAGTGTTCGCCCCGTTTCCATAAATGTTCCTAGTTGGCTGACACATGATTATGCTCAGGTATCCTCTCTAATTCTTCAGCTATCAAAAGAAGGACTATTGCCTAGCGAAATTGGAATTCGCTTACGTGATCAACATGGCATACCCTTGGCTAAACCTATCATAGGCAAATCTGTTACAAAGGTGCTAGGTGATAATGGGATTGTGCGCGAAATGCCCGAAGACTTGGATCAGCTGGTGAAAAAAGCATTGGGCCTGCAAAAGCATCTACGATCTCATAATACTGATCATAGGAATGTTCGCTCACTCGAATTGATAGAGTCGAAAATACACAGACTCTCAAGATATTACAAGGAAAAAGGAAAACTTCAAAAGAATTGGAAGTATGCAACTGTTATCGCACAGCTAGAATAACAAATTGGTATGGGTAAGAAGAACCTTTATGATCGACTAGCACAATTTAATGAAAGAATAGAATCTGCCGTTGAAAATGAGAATAGTATTGCTCTTGTTAGTTCTTTGAATGCTGATGGAATGTGTGCCTGTGGGATTGCCTCCTTGTACATATTTAGGCTTGGCGGCAAATGCTCTGTACGCACTGTTAGCGAATTAACTCCAGAGATTTTAGCCGATCTTGAATCCTCTGGTTACGATTTATCCATAATTATGGACTTTGATAACATTACGGCTAATAAATTACGCAATTCGCTTGGGAATAAATGGCTACTCGTAGATCATAAAAGTATCATAGATGGTGGTGAGGAAAATACTCTCGCGGACCAAAATGATAGTTTGACAAGTTATGGAATTAACTCCGAGAGGGAAATTTCATCAGGTGGACTTGTTTATCTCCTTGCTCTGGAATCTAGCAATAAGAATAAAGACCTCTCTACTCTTGCGGTTGTTTCCGCTTTGGCAGAAAAACAGGATGTCGGTGAAAAAAAATCGCTCGTAGGACTAAATTCCGAAATAGTCAAATCCTCTATATCAATAGGTGCTCTATCAGTTAAGTCGGGTTTGCTGCTAGCTGGAGAAGCAATGCCGATTCATGAAGCAATAGCTACTAATCTGAGCCCTTACATAGATGGCTTAACTTGGAATTATGAAAATTCATATTCACTGGTAAAAAATACCGGCCTTCAAATGAGAAATTTCAATGGACAGTGGCGTCGACTCACCGATCTAGATCATGAAGAACAAGGGATCTTGGCTGAAGCGATTATAAAGTTCATAGTAACTAACGCTAGCACCACACTGCCAGTTGCAGATGATCTAACAGGATCTTTATACAAACTGAGGGAGGATCCACAAACTTCAATTCGAGACGCCAGACAATATGTTGAATTGCTCAATGCATGTGGATCTTCCAACAAGGGCGGATTAGGCGTAGGAATTTGCATGGGTGATAGAAACACAATATTGGAAGAAGGCGAGAGAATATTCTCAGCCTACAAGACATCATTGCAAAAAATAATAACTAGAATTTTTTCAGAAAAATGGCGCTTTAATGACTATGGAGAGTGTTTGTTCGTTGTTGGAGAGGGAGCTGTCCAGGAAACCATGATTAACCCAGTATGTTCATTTCTGGTCGGCTGTCTAACATTGAACAACAAACTCTTACTGGTAAGAACAATTACTAGAGACAATTCACGCTACAAGTTCAGCATGATCAGAGGTTTCAGGTCCAAATTTCCGCCCAATCTGGAGGACCTACTGAAAAGCTGCTCTGAATCCATAGGGGGTGTTGTTGCCTCGGGGAGGCTAAATTCAGCTACGTGCGAGATTCCGCTGACGAACTTGGATGAATTTATGGTATCAGTTAGATCAAGGATTAGGGATACAAAAGTTGAGGGCTAATGTTGAAACTCATGTCCATTTGGAGCTCCTATTTGAAACTAAATCAGAGTTGTCTGCAGTTATGAAAGCATTAATTCCAGATAATATTGCCTGTCCTGAAGGTTTAGTAGTAACAATGTATAACGAGCCTAGTTGCCTGATATTCGACATCATGTGTAGAAAAGGAATTTTCGTCATACTGAGCACTATCGACGAAATTCTTAGGCATGTTATAATGGCAAAACAGGTTATTGTCGATGCTTGATACTAAACTTCTAAAGAATCCAAGTCTATTAAAAGAAATGATCGATAGTAGGAATTTACAATTTCCGTTGGAGAATTTGTTACAATTAGATTCAAAAAGAAGAGGTGTTAACATCAAGGTTGATGAATTAAGGCATAAGAAAAATGTGCTAGCAAATCAGATCTCAACGAAGAGGAAGATAGATGATGATATTGCCGAATTGAAAATTATGATAAAGGAGGTTAATGATAATCTGAGCAGATTGGAAGAGGAAAAAAATGACCTTGATATGAGATTTAAAAGATTAATGATGTTGTTGCCAAATTTAGTATCATCTTCAACACCTTCCGGAAAATCTGAATCTGATAATGTCTTCATGAGATCTAATGGATCAATACGGCATCCAAATTTTAAACCTAAAGACCATGTTGATTTAGGTACATCGCTTCACTTAATTGATTTAGAAAGGGCAGCCAAGATTGCAGGTGCCAGATTTTATTTCCTGAAAAATGGTCTGGTCCTGTTGAACCAAGCACTAATCCGCATGGCTCTTGATTTTTTGTCAAGTAAATCTTATATCCTATTGCAACCACCATATATGATTCGAAGACAAGCCATGGAAGGCGCAGTTATGCTAGGAGATTTCGAGCAGGTAATCTATAAGATTGAAGATGAAGATCTTTTCATGATAGCTACATCTGAGCATGCGTTGGCTTCAATGCATATGAATGAGATCTTAGAGGGCAACAAGCTTCCGATAAAGTATGGGGCAGTAAGTCCTTGCTTCAGGAAGGAAGCTGGGGCACACGGTAAGGACATGAAAGGAATATTCAGAGTTCATCAATTTGAAAAGGTCGAACAGTTTGTTTACACACGTCCGGAAGATTCTGAAAAGCAACACGATATCATGTTATCCCTTACCGAGGAATTTTATGAAGAATTAGGAATCCCAACTCGAACTATGTTGCTGTGTTCTGGTGATTTAGGAAAGACTTCTGCAAAAACTTTTGACCTTGAGGCATGGATGCCTGGCCAAAGCGCCTATCGTGAGATTGTCTCCTGTTCCAACTGTACAGATTATCAAGCTAGAGCACTTCAAATTCGATTTCGAGATAAAACTAATGAAGAAACAAGACTTGTTCATACACTAAATAGCACTTTAATTGCAACCGAACGATGTATGGTCGCAATAATGGAGAATTATCAGACTAGTAGAGGCACGATTGAAATTCCTAATGCACTTAGAAAATATATGAACGATCGTAAAGAAATTGAGTCGTGATTTTACACAGCTGAAATTTAAAAGTCCCTTGTGATTCTGGAAAATAGGTTTGATATGATCTAATCTAGCCAATTAAAGAAAATGAAAATAAAAAGTTAGGAAGTTGTGGTTATTAGATGACTTGCCAGGGTCGTGTAGCGAACGTGACACCTAATCCAGCGCCGATTAAAATCACTTGGTAGGCAACATTGCCCCATGGAACAGGTTTCAGTATTACTGGGCCAGTTACCTGTACGGTTTGACCCGGACCTAGACCTGGACCGATGTGTTCGATATTCAACTGAGTATGAACATGGTAGGTACCAGGTTCCAATGCCTTTACTGTTATTGAGTATGGAATACTTGCTCCCGCGGGTATATCAAATATGTTTCCTGGAGGATCTCTGGAGATAAACTCCCATCTTGTTCCGGCGTTTGTTGAATCGCTAAATAAGGACAACCATGCCCTTAACGGTCGATTAACTAAGCTCTGAAGTGTTCCAGTGACTGTAAGTGTATCTCCTGTTTTCATAGTTTGAGTCGAAAAGGATTCGTCGCTTATCCTTACGAATCTGCTTTGTAGCTGGGCTTGAACTCCATGGGCATGTGCCATAGGGAAGTAAGCAAGTATTGTAGACAACACAGTTGCTGCAACGAGAGACGTCACTATATACGTCTTGCACTTAATCATGCCTTTGTATCTAGCGATACCAGAAGACTCAAAGATATATATTTTGCTGTCCGGCGTTCTAGCTTTGATACATAAGCTGTTCCACAATACATTATTTGTGGAAAATTTCTATTCCAGATCGAACTAGATTGAACATGCGAAACTGATTTATTATTATCTTAAGTTCGGAATTTCTGACATGGGAGACATTTTGGCACATAAAATTATCTACTCTCAAGTGTAAATTTGTAAATCTGTGTATAAGTGAATATGATTTTGTTTGAATACGCTAGATGTCTTGGTTCTGCCTAATCGAATTTGAACAGCATTCTAGATTCGTAGAAAAGTATCTGTTTGATTACAATCTTCTGTATAATACGTTACTATTTTGGATGATATCATCTTGATATTAGTCAAGGGAATGGATTGAGTCTGGTCAAAATGCAATAGCAAAATTTAAAAAGGATTTGTCTGATTAGTAGATCAAATGACATTACCGAAGGGATGGGGTACAGGTGGAAGAAGAGGCGAAAGTAGAGACGATATTGAAAAAATGATAGGGCGCAGAGTTGAAAATATGACTGGCATATATGTCCTAGGATTTGCGCTTTGTTGGGTAGCAACTGCCGGAGGTGTGTATGTTGGTGTTACTGTATATCCATGGGCATATCCTTTACCTAGCGGCTTGTATGCTTTGTCTGTCTTGACCGTAATTGAGGCTTTAGGATTCTTCTTTATAATGAAGATTACTCGCGAAAAGCTTGGATATTCATATTAAAGTCGTAATTTCATAGCTTGCCAGGCACTTAAGCTGCCAACTTTTTTTACCGGTTAAATTTCAAGTTTTAATGTAATCTCAGGCAATTATTATCGATTTGCAAAAACTAATTTACATTAGCCATAATCTTGATACTCATAAATTTTATATACTACCTACCAGAGTACGTTACTAATGGTCTGGCTTCGACGCACAACGCACTATCTGTTCATAGTAGTAGTTGCTGTAAATAGCACACTATTGACTATTAACGCTGGAGACTATATCTTCTACACTGACTGGGCATGGACTTCATTCGTGGTATTTTCTATCTCTCAATCGACAATGCTTGTGGTGGGGGCAATATACTATATGCTGTTTACAGGTGTGCCAGGTACAGCTACCTATTATGCAACCATAATGACGATATACACGTGGGTTGCAAAAGGTGCCTGGTTTGCATTAGGCTACCCATACGACTTTGTTACAGTACCTGTCTGGATACCTTCGGCAATGTTATTGGACCTGACTTATTGGGCGACGAGAAGGAATAAACACGCTGCGATCATAATAGGTGGAACACTCGTAGGTCTTTCTCTTCCGATGTTCAATATGATTAACCTTCTGTTGATCAGAGATCCTTTGGAAGTGGCCTTTAAGTATCCACGTCCGACATTACCGCCCTACATGACTCCAATAGAACCTCAGGTGGGTAAGTTTTACAACAGTCCTGTAGCCTTAGGAGCAGGTGCAGGAGCAGTGCTATCCGTACCAATAGCGGCATTGGGCGCTAAACTAAACACGTGGACATACAGATGGATGGCCGCGTGGAGTAAGTGGGACTAAGTCTCCCTAATTTTCTTTTTTATATTTTTATTACCTCCAGCGAATAACACTTATGTTAAATCTCATCTGTATTAGCTGAAGCACAATCTAAACATCAAAGGTACTCTTGTTCAGTAATTTCTAAAGGTTAAAGTTAATTATACAAGCAAAATAGATTATTATTGCAATATTAATCTTAGGTTTGGATTAATCAAAGATAACAATAGTTGGGAAAAAGTCTCCAACTTCTGAAACTTAAACGTTAAAGGTTGAGAAATTGAGATAACTAATTATCTATTAATGATCTATTCTAAGAGACTCGAGAAGTTTGCTTATGTCTGCAGATGGCAAATTGTTGTGGTCCATTATCGACTGTTTTGCTGGAGGATTGCTTATGTAACTTGGGATCTTAGAATCAATTCGCTCCTTGTACGAAGGAACGAGTTCGTTTTGATAGAATACCCCAATTGGGATCTTGTCATCCCACTCGTCAGACTTTTGAATAGCCTGCATCATTTTAGGATACGTCTCTTCTGTATTAACGTATCCATCGTAACCTGTGTCCTCAAGCTTGTATATTCTGGGTTTCTGTTTATGAGTGATCTCGTCGAAATTGTTCATTCCTTGATACCATTCGCGTGTATTGATATCGTTGTATGTAGGGCATGGTTGAAGGACGTCCAAATAAGCAAGCCCTGCGTGTTGTATGGATTTCTTAATCAATTCTTTGAGATGTTTCACGTCATAGGAATAGCCACGTGCAATGAAAGTAAATCCGGAGACTATAGCAAGTGCGATAGGGTTAACTGAATTATTTACATTTGGATTAGGCAGTGACTTAGTCTTCATACCTAACTTTAGTGTAGGTGCTGCTTGTCCTTTTGTCAAGCCATAAACCCCATTGTTAAAGACAATATAAGTTAGGTCGATGTTTCTTCTTCCTGCGCTTACGAAATGACCCGCTCCGATGCCCAGACCATCTCCATCGCCGCCTACAGCAATAACTTCTAGATCTGGATTAGCTAGCTTTGCACCTTGAGCAAATGGTAAAACTCTTCCATGTAAGGTATGTATACCGTTTGTATTGATGAAGTGAGGAGTTTTACCCGAACATCCTATTCCAGAAAATATAGCAGATTTATAGGCAGGGATTTGAAGATCTGCAAGGGCCATTTGAATAGCATTAAGAATCCCAAAATCACCACATCCAGGACACCAATCGTTGTGAACATTCGTTTTGTAATCTGCAAATTTAAGTGCCATTTTCTAAGACCTGTCTCCTTGGGGCATTCCCAGTAATAATATGCTTTATCGCATTATAAATCTCGCTAGAAGACATAGGCCGACCGTTATACTTTACTATTGAATAATCGATTTTACGCTTCATATGTTGTTGAATTAGTGATGCGAGTTGTGAAGAATAATTCATTTCAACATCAACCAATGGTTTGGAACCATTTATCATAGTATCCACAAGGTCTGATGGAAATGGATGTAACAGACGAAGTTGAATAAATCTAACCTTCTCGCCCTCTTTGTTGAGCCGCTCCACTGCATCCACAATGGATCCCTTGGTAGAACCCCAACTTAGAATAGATAATGTGTTTTGATCGTCAACGTTGCCGTGCATAATTGCTTTATCTTCGTTAGGTATTTCTTCCAACGCGATCTTTAGCTTGCTCATACGTTTATTCATCATATTTATACGATTATAAGGATCTTCTGTAATATGACCCGCTTCAGTATGCTCGTCGCCCGTATTCCAAAATATTCCATTATATGTTCCAAGAACTGCACGAGGAGAAATAGGGTTTTTGGCTATCTTAAACCTCAAGTATTTTTCATCTACTCCTTGTCCAGATATAGGAAGCTTGTCCACAATTTGGCCTCGATCTATTTTTATTCTGTGCTGGTCAAAATTTTTACATGTTGTAACACTATTTGCGATTGCCTTATCCAATAGATGGATTACCGGCATTTGATATTTTTCAGCAAAGTTAAATGCCTTTATTGTATCGTAGAAACTCTCTTCTATATCACCCGAGGAAAATACGATCCTTGGGAACTCTCCGTGGCCAGCATGAATGGCAAATAATAGATCTCCTTGTTCATGTCTTGTAGGAAGCCCGGTTGCAGGCCCTGCTCTTTGATATAGAGATATTACTAGAGGTACCTCATTGATGCCTGCCCACCCTAATGCTTCAACCATCAATGAGAAGCCTGGACCAGAAGTAGCAGTTGCTGAACGAGCACCAGTCAAAGCTCCTCCAATTGCCATGGTTATTGCTGCGATTTCATCTTCGGTTTGTACCACTAAGATAGAACCTTCCTTACCATTCGTCTGCTCTAAAATTTGATTAGATTCCAGAAATTCACTGTCATCACTTGCAGGAGTTATTGGATAATATGTTTGAAATCTGCATCCTGCCACAAGCTTCCCCAATGCTGAAGATTGATTACCTTGCACTAAGATTGTGTTCGTCATTGGTTGCTTGCATTTCAACGTATGTCTAAATGGATCGGATTTAAACTGCTGCTCAACATGTCCGTATACAAAGTTGGCAGCCGAAACATTGTTTTCAGCAATCTTTGGCTTGGCCCGAAATACATACCTAATGCACTCTGATAGTATACGTTGATCAAAATTGAGGACAGCCATTGACGCAGAAAGTGCCATCACATTAACTGTTCTTGTCACTTTGCTTAGCGTATGATCTCCAATTTGCTCTGCGAATTGTTTGAGCAGACTAAAGTATGGTATACCGTAAAGTTTAAGATTCTTCTCTTCGGCATATTCTAGCATACCTCTAACTGACAGTGGCCTTTCAGAAGCTTCGAGCATTTTTGAAATTCTCTCAACCGCGTATTCATCAATAGTAGGCACTTCGTGAAGGCCTGTTTCGACTAAATCTGAATCATAAATGATCGCTCCTCCTTCTTTAACCTCCATAGCATGAACAAACACTGTCTCAGCATCAAAGGAAACCAAGAAATCAATGAGATCTACGTGTGAATGTATAGGTTCGTCAGAAACTCTTACTGTGAAATAACTGTGTTCACCTTTGATATTGGAATAGTATTCCCTATTGCCATAAACATTAAGTCCTGCTTGCGCACAAGCTCTAGAAAATATATTCGCGGCAGAATCAACACCACTGCCTTGTGCTCCACCAATAACCCAAGTTATCGAGTTGTCTTCGTAATCAAATTGAGTCATCACTATAAATTTGACTTTTTCCTGCTTTTAATGGTTTAGTATTGTACCATCGGACTCATCCCCCACCTGTAACAGCATCATACAAGCAGCATTCGCAGCTATCTAATTCGCCACAATATGGACACGCACACACACAAGCTTCCATCGAGTTTCCACAATATTCACATAACGTTCCATCGACATTAGATCCTCTCTCAGTCATTTGGATTCGCTCCTTCTATCATGCACAATTACCGTTAATATATTTTTCAAGATTGATGTAGAACTACGTACTGTGGAGTTATTGAAATAATCTTCTATCTTGATATTCTAGTTAATTTGTTCAGATTTGAAGACTAATCTCTATATAAGTGTCATAAGAAATCTTTCACATGGTAATATCTGTTGCTCAGCAAGAATCGCGGGCATCTAGATCCTTAGAGATTAGAAAATTATCTATCGACCGTGGAACAACCCTACTTAAAAGGGGTTTTGCTCGTATGCAAAAACATGGCGTAATTATGGATATAACTAATGTTGAACAGGCTCAGATAGCAGAAGAGGCAGGTGCAGTGGCAGTTATGGTTCTAGACAAGCTACCATACGACATACGAAAAATGGGTGGTGTCGCTAGAACCGCTAGTGTAAATGTGATTAGTGAGATAATCGATAACACTACTATCCCAGTTATGGCAAAATGTAGGATTGGCCATGTTTCTGAAGCTAAGCTCCTTCAAGGCGTCGGTGTTGATATGATCGATGAAAGCGAAGTGCTTACACCAGCAGACGAACATCGACATATATGGAAATGGGACTTTACTACACCATTCGTCAACGGTGCAAAGAATCTTGGCGAAGCACTACGTAGGGTCGAGGAAGGTTGTGCTATGATCAGAACCAAAGGTGAGCCTGGCACTGGCGATGTTGCAGAAGCTGTTTCACACATAAAATTGATGAATTATGAGATTCGCAAAGTTCAGTCCATACGTGGTGATAAGCAGGAATTGATAAAAGTAGCAAGAGAGATGGGGGCATCCTTTTCTCTGGTCGAGGAGGTTTCTCGTCTAGGAAAGTTACCAGTCGTTAATTTCGCTGCTGGTGGTATATCGACTCCTGCAGATGCTGCTTTTCTCATGAATTTGGGATGCGATGGTGTGTTTGTCGGATCAGGTATCTTTAAAGCCAATGACGCCCCTCAACGAGCAAGAGCTATAGTGCTTGCAACATCGCACTTTGATAGACCTGAAATAATTGCCGAAGCGCAAAATATGATTGACGAAAACAAGTCAATGCTCGGACTCGATACAAAAAATCTTGAGTTAAGAATGCAAGAAAGAGGACCGATTTGAGTAATTCGATTAATATCGGAATTTTGGGACTTCAGGGTGATATCGAAGAAAACATCATCTGTACCAAATCAGCATTGAAGAAAGCTAGACTAAATGGAGAGATAAATTCAGTTCGTTATTCTGAAGACATTGAAAAGCTAGATGCAATGATAATTCCTGGCGGTGAGAGTACTGTAATGAGTTCACTTATTTCTGCAAAAGCCTTTGATTCTATCAAGAGAAGAATTTCGGAAGGTATGCCAGTTCTGGGCATATGCGCAGGTATGATATTACTTTCTAAAAGTGCATATGATCGGGTCGTAGGTGATAGAAAGCAAAATTTATTGTCAGCTTTGGATATTACCATTGAAAGGAATGCCTTTGGTAGACAAAACGATTCCTTTGAAACCTATTTGAGTATACCTCTAATTGGTAAAAGTAAGGTGAAGGCGATTTTTATTAGAGCTCCTATAGTAAGGGAAGTAGGCAGAGGAGTGGAAGTAGTAGCTAAGTTTGAGGACAAGATTGTTGCTGTAAAGCAGGATAATATTATCGGAACCTCATTTCATCCCGAGTTAAGTGATGATAGACTATTTTTGTTGTTTTTAAAGCGCGCATTTAAGGTTTAATCCTTATGTGAGGACATGTGAAAATTAATTCAAATATGCGGGGGGTGGGATTCGAACCCACGAACCGCTAAAGGACGGGATAACCCATTGTAAGATCTTAAGTCCCGCGTCTCCAATTATAGGATAATATTTGGCCGGGCTCTACAACCCCCGCATTGTACCTCAAATAACTAAGAACACGTAATTAAAACCTTGAGTTGTCCATTGTCTATTCGTCAGAATTTTGAAGTGCTATCACAAGTTAAACTCTATAGGGTAAACATGATTCTACCATCTAAAGGTCTACAAACGAAAATCGTACATTCACATTTACCTTACTATTTGATCTAATCTTCGGTGGTATTTGAACAAGTAAATCGAATAGAGGATAACAACATTAATGAAGCCCCGTTGTCATGTAGAATTCTTATTGCCTTGGTAGCTCAGCCTGGTAGAGCGTTGCCTTGGTAAGGCAAAGGTCCCGGGTCCAAATCCCGGCCAAGGCTACCATGTTATACTGGGTCGGTTTTTACAATTGGACGTGCATCGTTGATTTTACATTAGATATAAGATTGGATGTAATTCTTAATAATATATGGTAGGTAACTATTTCACTGAGAATATTGAGTAATTTTACCTTTATCTCTGAATGGCTATTTTCCTCTTTCATTGCCTTTGGTACATTTCTCTTGAAATCGAGATCGCGTATAATATTTGTATTTTAGTATTGGATAATCGTTCAAACCCCTTTTCGCTTAACTCTGGAGGTAACTGCCTTAACATTATAAAACGGAATTTCATTCTTGCTATTACAAGACTTTTCTCTAAGTGTTAGGACGAAAATCGCTCAATTCTTAGATATGGATCATATGTTACTAACAAAGATACATCATTGAAAGAAGGAATTATTGTAATGTCTATCCCTGAAGTGACCACCGATATTAAATATTACCTCGTATGACGGCTTTAAATAATTTTTACGAATTTTTCCTGTAGATACTAAATACAGTACTTGCGACAGTAATTGAGAAATCTTCTCACGCAACCAAGATACTCACGATGAAGAAATGCCATAGTTCGAACAATAAAAACAACTCAAAGTGATTATTTTTTTAAGAATCCTATTTAAAATTATTAGGTATTAAGATTCTACGTAAAGCTTAATGCCAATTTAGATTAGAATTGAATCCTAGATAAAATAATAATTTTAGTGTACATAATGCGTCAGCAAGGTCCAGGATGCTATAGAACATGTATTAGTTGAATATGAGGACTAGTTCAACTCACCTTAAAACTATGTTTTGAAGCTATTGTAGAATAATCAAAGTTACTTTTACTACCCAAACTGCTTATTGAGTTGAGAAGTATTACATGTATAAATTGACTTGAATATCAAGATATGTTCTTTGTATACTCGTTTCTATTACGGAGTCTCTAGTTTATTACTATGGTTAAATCACTTACTGACACTATCTACGTCTTTCATAGACTCTATTATTCTTGCATTAACTTCGTCCATGTCTAGATTATTTTTTAAATATCCTACGAAATTGCTTGGAGTGATTATACCTACAGGCTTATTTGACTCATCGTCCTGTACCACTAACAAATGCCTAACATTATTTTGTAACATTATATCAGCTGCGACATCTATTTGTGAATCAGCTTCGATAGTTACTAGAGCAGATGACATTAGGTGCTGAACAGTAGTTAGCTTACTACTAGCATCATGTACACAGATTCTCCAAACTAAATCCCGCTCGGTGATTATTCCTATTGCATTCCCATTTTCATCAGTTACAACTAACGAGCTAATCCTCTTGTCACTCATCTTTTTTGCAGCTTCCTGAGCACTGGAAGAGGACTTTATGGTCTCTAACTTTTGAGTCATCAGATCTGCGATCGAAGGTGTCGCCATTCTTCAGAATCAGTGAAGTTGTATCTATATAAATATTCGCAATCGGCTGTATAAAATTGAGTTCAATTTGAGTCTATTGTTACGTTCAATCAATTCATCATTGTCCTAGAAATATATCAAAATATCCAAAATATTGGTAGAGGATGGTTCTGGAGGTTCCTCCCGACCGTGGCAATTAATTAAAAAATTACTTTTGAAGTAGCATTAAACCTGATCGAAAATTTGATCGATATTGATATTCAATATTTGAAACATTTCCATATCGAGTCTAAAAAACTGGAACGAAATGTATGCCAAAAATAGCTATTCTTATATCTAACCGTGAGGAATTATTATAAATTGGTAACTGAGGCATACTGCGTGAAATGTAAATCTAAAAGAAACATGAAAGATGACAAGCAAATAACGATGAAAAATGGTCGGCCAGCCATTACTGGAATATGTCCTACATGTGGTACAAAAATGTTCAAAATAGGAGGCGGAAGCACCAAAGTTGCCGCGAAAGTAAAACCCGCCAGTAAAAAGGCTGTGAAAAAGACCACTAAAACGAAAGCAAAGAATAAAAGGAAATAGATCTGTTATATTTTTTGCTTTAGATCGAACTTGGCTCGATCGTTCAACCTATTTTTAGATTTATGCAAATTATGCGTTATTGACAAGAGAGTTTAATTATATTGTCTTAAGCTTAAAAACAAGTGATTTATGACACTCGAGAAATTGAGCATACAAATCGAACATATTATTCTTTGGGCGTGCATTCGACATACATCATGAAACTACATCTACAATTAAAATCTAAGATGATTGTCACTTAAGTCAGATCAAGCTCTCTAGCAACTATATCTGTTCACAATGGCATTGATCAATTTCAAGGAGGATAAAATGTAATTGGACTACTCTAATGGGATTTACAAAACGTACAGAATAACGATTTATTTTGAATCTGACCAAGGACCATTGCATCTTGGTCATGCAATTTCTAGTATGATGGAAACAAATAATTCAATTATTGCAAATCGAATTCTAAACGTCGAAGCTGAACAACAGGTTCTATTGGACGATGGGACATATGTTAACACTGAGTGTGAATTGAGCCGAATTGAAAACAAGAATCGAAGCAGCAAGATACAACTTTTTCAAAGGGAATACTCGTCCAGTAATCAACCCATTCCTAATACCATTCCTCGATCTCAAAGTCTCGCGCATAGGACTGAAGCAGACGTCCTTTTCGCTTCAGATAAACTTTTTGAACCTGTATTAGAATCGAAGGATTCGTCACCTACATCGAACAAGTTGAGACGGATTGTAAAAGACGATATAAAACAAACTTCTATCCTGGAATATCTTGGATAAGATATCTCAATTGTATATGAGTTCAGTTCGGTTGGAATCTGTTCCTAATCCCTTTGACTATCAATCTCTTAACTATTGAATTGTATCACAAAGTAAGAATGACATAACCATGACAATATGTGTGATCGACCGAATTAGCAGACAATACTCTCTCTATTTTCTACCAGATCTGACATCAGGATTAGATCAGAATATGGCTTCAGCTATTGAAAATATAGAATAATTTATGACTACACTTCAATATCACTTTAAAACTTTTCAGTTGAATATGTATAGGTAATTTTTTGTATAGCTAAATCCTAAAGTTGGTCCGAGGCAACAGAAATATAGGTATTGGTCTAATGAACCTTATGCCTAGTCATGGAGATTATGACGAAAGTACCAAGTGTTGGTACTGCGAATATTGGATGACTAAAGAAGAATGGTTAGACATTCATGATTATTCTCCCAGTGAAGTTGCATCAAAATATCAAGATCCTGAACGATTGTAATTTAGGACGGACCGATTGTCATCAATTTTAGGAATTGAGACTATCCAATTGCTGATACCTCATGGATAAGCCACAATTACAAAGCAATAATGGAATCTTGGGAACAGGATTAATGTTAGACGGTGTCTCAAAAGTCTCGAAAAGACTAGATGAATGATATAGCCTCCATACATAGTTTTCTATATTATGTAGATCTATTCATGGCTCTGTGTGTACTATGACCCTAGACGCTCCAGTCTGCTTAATAATTAAATCTTGGACCGTGGTAGCAATCTTATGTGCATCTTCAATTGTAGTCACAACATTATCGTGAAATGCTTCAATCCTTATTGCCAAAGTTATATGGATATCGTGATTCATATCTATGACGCCTATATCTTTACAATCAATCACTCCAGAGACTGAAATAGCTGTTTTCCTGATGTTTTCTAAATACGTAGTATTCGCCTGTTTCTCCACCCCGATTGTCGTATCTTTCACGATTTCGGATTCTATGTGTGTGGTAATATTCTGTATTTCAGGGACTTCATATTTAATTCGCCTTTCCAATTCATCTACTGTTCTGTGCGCAGCCTTCAATTCCAATGTGTTGTTCATTTGCACGTCCATGTAAAGGTGTAGTAGAGTCGGCTTTTTGTTATTGGTAGTTGTACTCATATCACGAAAGTTGTCCTGCGTTGGTCTATAACGATTATCATGATCTGGGTCAAGAATTCTAGAAAAATAAATGGAGTGAATATTGGTAATACCATCAGTTTCTGCTGCGATTAACCTTATCCTATCGCTAATCGTCTCACTACGAGATTCTATAGCATCAACATGCACTAAAACATCTGAATTAGGAAACGATTCTCTGATCTTGTTTTCTACCTTTGTTGCTACCCTGTGTGCGGTCTGATGAGTGCAAGTTCTTGGTACTTCGATATGCATGTCAACAAAGTCCTTTGTCCCTATTCGTCTGACACGAATATCGTGAGCACTATTTACTCCTTCCAATCCCGAAATGGTCTCTACTATGCGTTGATACACACCTTTGGGAGCTTTGTCTAATAATATGTCAAGCGTTCTTCTCCCCAACCCTAATGATGTATATATTATCATCCCAGCTACAGTAAGTGCAACATAGGCATCAATATTTTCTATCGGATATATTAATGCTAGAATCAGGCCAATGATAACAATCCCTGATGAGAACATATCCGCTTTGAAATGGATCGCATCAGCTTCTAATGCTTGGCTGCCGAATTTTCTCGCAGTTCTGCTTAATGTGCGATATCTTATGTAATCTACACACAAGGATACGATCATGACTCCAAATGAGAATATTGTTATCTCGGGTTCCACCGTCTTAAAGAAAATCCGTCCAAAAGCCTCATAGCATACCCATGTAGCTGTAGCAAATAGGAGACCAATCTGGACAAAACTCGAAATACTTTCAAATTTCGCATATCCGTAGGTGTACTTCATATCGGGAGGCCTAGCAACCATATGGATGGCATATAAAGTCATTACAGCTGCTACTATGTCAAGTCCGGAGTGCATTGCCTCGGTTAAAATGCTAAGACTGTTTGTAGAAATGCCTACTAGAAATTTCAAAACAGTCAGTCCTACGGAGAATAAAATCGAAATAAAGGCTGCCTTGAACTTGATGTGGGATATGTCGCGTTCAGTAGTTGAGACGTCTACTTTCTCAAGGCTGTCCTCGTGACTTTCCTGATAATTGTCGCCATTACCCACAATTATAGTAAGAATCAATTATTTGGCATATATAGATTATTAAGCTAATTCGTTATCTATGTCGTTACAATTGAATTCATAATCTGTTATTATGATTTAGTTTCATGTGTTCTGATTGTTTATTTAACTGACTTTATATTTCCAAGCTCAGTTTCAGTCCAGTTTATGAGGGATTGGAGATCATCGGTTACGAAGTCTGCGCCAATACTTTCGGATAATGATTCTAAATCCGGGGTTGTCATCGTCGCTATCCGTAACTTTTCCTTCAATCTGGCTCTAACAGAAACCACGGCAGTAGTTAAGAACCTTAAAGAACCTTCTTTAGAGGAACAAACTACTATAACCACTAGCCCCATCTTGTTTTTACAGGTTCTAAGAATAAACCTCTGAATATCAATGTCAAAAAAAGGATCTAGCTGATCTTCAACATTTCCAACGAAAATTGAATCGCCACCAAGCATTCGGAAGGTCAGAGCAGCAAATTTCGCATAATATGTAGAGTCTTCAGAACCAGCTACACAGATTGCAAAAACATCTTGCTTTAGACTGTTTCTGGCCAATCCAAATTTCAAAAACTCTGATATTTCCATGATGACATTAATGAGATAAACTTTTTCAGTTTTTCCAAGTTTGCTTCTGTCGTAGAGTTCATTTATAGTGTTTAACGTAGGCAAAATCACGTCTAATAAAATTCTAACTCTATCTGCATGAGAATTGATTATGTTCAGCATAATCCTACGAGCAGAATCTTCATTACCGACTAAAACCGCCTCCATAAATCGCTGTTGTATTTCAAAATATTCCATCGGATACACAAAGTCTATCGCATCCTGTTCAACAGACCACACGTTTACCGAGCCCACCTTCTTTTTGTTAACTAGTCCTATCGTGTTGAGTACGTCCAAATATTTTGTAATTGTCATCCTGTTTATCCCTGTTTTGTTTGCTAATTCAATCCCGGACATCCCTGTTTCATCGCTTCTAAGAACGTCAATTATGCGTCGCTTCACCTCATCCATCGTGTATCTCTTAGACATGAAAGCTCACCTCTCTCACTTGTGTAACTAATTTAGCTATTACTCTTTGTATATCGTCGTGCTTTAGATATTAACATGGTAATTGCATCGAATGCTCTACCGATGTCATTCATCTTCACTACTATTATTGTATCAGTATGACAGCTTAATGTATCTTCAATGTTGATATGTCTACGAGAAATCTGGTTGTAAAATGCTATTGCACAACCTGGAGTTTTAATAATTTGTCCTGGACTGTGTACTATGATCGCTGCTAAATCTTCATCGATTTCCAATATGTCATAGTTAGTGAATATCTCTCTTACTGAATCAATAAGTTTGTCATCAAATACCAAAGTTATGGAAGACAAGCTTTCTGAAACGCTTAAGAAGCTATTGACGTTCCTTGTGAGTGCCTTAGCAACTCTTTCTACTGTACGCTTGCTTCTAACTGTTGAGATCTTCGCGACATCCGTCTTGACACTAATTGTACTTTCACTTATGATCGAAGAAATAGTTTGTTCATGAATATAGTAAAATCTCCTCGCTCGTTTAATGGCAGTCACAACACTTTCCAAGTTTACCTCTTTTTCCAAAGATCTTTCGATTTCAGGTTTAATTACTCTTGATAAACCGCTAAAATTGCAATAATCATTTTGAAGACAGTCTTGATATGATAGATCCGTAGCAATGATGTCATTAACGATGTTGGTTATGGATTTTTTTCCGACCAAGGTTGGCCTCAAATTATGTATTTTGGTCATTATTGACCATAAAATATAAATGTAGTGTTATTAATCGGAAGGCCTGATATGACAACTGACAAAGTTATACTGGCATATTCTGGTGGCTTAGATACGTCAGTTTGTGTGCGTTACTTACAGAAGCTACACAACCTCGACGTCATAACACTTACTGTAGACTGTGGTCAAGATGAGGAGATCACTAATCTTGAACGTAAGGCAATTTCATTAGGTGCTGTTAAACACGTACATATCGATGCAAAAGAGGAATTCGCTACAAACTACATTTCATCATCTATAAGAGCAAACGGGCTTTATCAAGGAAAGTACCCTCTTGCAACCGCGCTGGCACGACCGCTTATTGCATCAAAGCTCGTAGATCTTGCGCGTGAGGAAGGCGCCAAAACCGTAGCTCATGGGTGTACAGGAAAGGGAAATGATCAAATTAGATTTGACGTAACTATACGAAGCCTAGATCCAAATTTGAAGATTGTCGCGCCTATAAGAGACCTGAATTTGACAAGGGATATTGAATTAAAATTCGCGAGAGAAGAGAATATACCAATAACACTAGATGCGAAGAAGTTTAGCATCGATTCAAACTATTGGGGTAGAGCTATTGAAGGAGGGTCGCTAGAAGATTCATATGTTGAACCGCCAGATGACCTGTTTCATTTTGTGAAGTTAGATGATACTGTTCCTGATTATATAGAAATAGACTATGACAAAGGGCTGCCCATTGGATTAAACGGAACAAAGATGAATTTGGTGTCAATCATACATAATCTAAATGATATTGTAGGCAAAAATGGTGTGGGAATAATTGATCATATCGAAGATCGCGTAGTTGGAGTCAAGTCTAGAGAAATATATGAGGCTCCAGCTGCGATCGCAATTATTGAATCTCACAAAGACCTCGAGAAGCTGGTTCTGACAAATCACCAATTTCGTTTTAAACAAATGGTAGATGAGCAATGGGCATGGTTGGTCTATTCAGGTCTTTGGCAGGAACCTCTTAGAAAAGACTTAGAAAAATTCATAGAATCTTCCCAGAGAAAGGTAACCGGAAAGGTCAGATTAAGGATTCACAGAGGCTCAATGCGGGTAGTAGGAAGGGAGTCGCCTTATTCAATATATAAAGAATCACTTGCAACATACGACGCTGGTTCCACATTTGATCAAAATCTAGCAAAGGGATTTTCAGAATTGTGGGGATTGCAATCGATAATTGCAAACTCTATATTCGAAAGCAAATAACAATAGGGGGTGGAGATATATGAAAAAGGATTGTAATGATTGTGGCGCGGAAATCAAAGTCCCTAACGATTCAATGGTAGGTGAAATCATAACCTGCCCTGATTGTGGAGCAAATTTTGAGATAATTGAAAAGTCTGAACAAAAAATAGATGTAAAACCGGCAGAATCAATCGGCGAAGATTGGGGACAATAGATGGCAGAACTTTGCATTATTTATGACAAAATTCGCTTCGAAGAAAAGGAGTTGTATGACAAAGCAAAGAAAAGGGGCTTAGACACACGTTTGATAGATGCAAAGAGCATTAGTATCGGTACTAATAACAAGAAGAACGAATTCGACCTAGGGGATATTATATTGCAAAGAAGCATTAGCCACTACAGAGGCTTATACTTAACTGCCTGTCTTGAATTTTTAGGCTTCTTAGCAATCAATAGCTTTAAAGTAGGTGAAATTTGTGGGAATAAATTGTTAACTTCAATCAAGCTGGCTAAGGAAAATATCCCCACGCCTACTACCCATTTCGCATTTAGCTCTGAATCTTTATCCAATTTGATTAGGAAGACTGGATTTCCTATCGTAGTCAAGCCGATAGTTGGTTCGTGGGGGCGAGGTGTGTTCCCCTTGCGTGATAGCGAAACCGCAAATATGATTGCTGAGTTAAGAGAGGAAGATGACAATCCCTTATCCCGCATTTATTACATTCAAGAAATGATTAAACGACCACCACGCGATCTTAGATGTATTGTAGTGGGAGATCGAGTTGCTGCTGCTGTTTACAGGTATTCTGCAGATAAGGAATGGAGAACTAATGTATCGAGAGGAGGTCGAACGGAAGAAGCATGCATTACCAAGGAATTAGAGGACATCACATTGAAGGCAGCTAATGCTGTAGGGGGAGGAGTATTGGGAGTTGATCTGATGGAAGACGATGTGAGAGGTCTGTTAGTCCATGAAATTAACAGTACTGTTGAATTTCATGGTGCCTCCAAAGTTGCCAAAACTGATATTGCAAATACTATAATAGACTACAGCATTGACGCTGCCAAGAAATAGGTGTAATCTTTGATATTTGACAAAAATGACCTAGGAAGGCTGCCTTCACTTAAAGCTTGGATCCTTTTTTATGACAAAATTCATAAGAAGCTAATCAAGGAAACAGGATAGCAATGGGTAGCATGAGAGTAGGCGTAGTTGGAGCATCTGGATATGTAGGTGGGGAGCTATTGCGTCTTTTAGTTGGCCACCCAAAAATTGAAATAAGCACAGTTACTTCTAGACAGAAGGCTGGTGAATACGTACATCGTGTACATCCTAGCCTTAAGGGTTTTATGGATATTACGTTTTCGGATATGAATATTGATAAACTTGGTGATACATGTGACTTGGTATTTACTGCTCTGCCACACGGAAAGTCTAAGGAATTTGTAAAGGAGCTTTATAGTTTAGGAATTAAGGTCATAGATTTGTCAGCTGACTTCCGTCTAAAGAATCCGAAGGATTATGTAAAGTGGTACGGATGGGAACATCCCTATCCTGAATTACTCTCAAAATCCGTTTACGGCGTGCCGGAATTTCATCGTGAGGAAATAAAGAAAGCCCAATTGGTATCATGTCCAGGCTGCATGGCTGTTACATCTCTTCTTGCAATAAAACCCTTGATTGCAAACGACTTGATTGATACTGACCATATAATTGTTGATAGCAAGATAGGATCCTCTGGAGCAGGATCTAAAGCCAATGCTGGTACCCATCATGCGATGCGGTATGGAGTAATTCGTCCGTATAAGCCAGTGAAACATAGACACACAGGAGAGATTGAACAAGAATTGGGGCTTGTTGCCAAAAAATCAATTAGAATAGGAATGACACCCCATGCTGTAAACATCGTAAGAGGTATTTTAACAACTAATCATACATTTCTTAAGAGAGCAGTGCATGAAATTGACTTATGGAAGATTTATAGAACTACATACAGGAATGAACCTTTTATCAGGTTTATACGAGATAAAAAAGGATTGTACAAATTTCCAGATCCAAAGTTCTTGATTGGATCTAATTTCTGCGATATCGGATTTGAGGTTGATGACGACAATCAAAGATTAGTTGCACTTTCGGCTTCAGATAATTTGGTTAAGGGAGCTGCTGGTTCTGCGATACAGAATATGAACGTCATGCTGGAGTACGATGAAATGGATGGACTTAGGCAAACCCCGATTACTCCGGTATGATAGTCATAAAATTAGGAGGTAGCATTGTATCTGATCGTTTACACCCTAGTACATTTCAGGACATGAGACTAATTCTGAGAAAGGAAAAATTAGTAATTGTTCACGGTGGTGGGAAAGATGTAACTGATGTTGCAAGTAGACTGGGAAAGGAACAAAGATTTATCGTTTCACCCCAAGGAGTTAGAAGTAGGTATACTGACAAAGAGACAATCGAAATATATACAATGGTCATGGCGGGAAAAATAAACAAGATGATCGTCGGCACGCTCATTCAGAATGGTATTAAAGCCATCGGTATCTCTGGGATTGATGGTGTCACTATAAGGGCTAATCGAAAGAAAAAGCTTGTCATTATCAATGAGAAAGGAAGGAAGATGATAATAGAGGGAGGTTACACAGGTAAAATAAGTTCAATAGATCCTCATCTTATCCATCTGCTGGTGAGTGAGGGTTATGTGCCGGTTATTTCACCTATTGCATTAGGTGATAATTACGAATTTCTTAATATAGATGGAGATAGAGCAGCTGCATATGTGGCTGGTGGTGTAAAAGCAGATAGAATATTGTTTATGACTGATGTTGAAGGTTTAGTGATAAATGACCAAGTTATGTCTACTATTACTCTGAAGCGGGCCAAGGAGTTGCTGCCCTCTATCGGATTTGGTATGGAAAAGAAAGTATTAGCTTGTACCGAGGCATTAGAAATGGGAGTAAATGAGTCTATTATAGGATCTGGACTAGTCGAAAATCCTATCTCTTCTTGCCTTTCTCACAACCGATGTACCGTAATTACGCCATGATGAATTCAGAAGATCAATTTATTGGAAATCTGTACCAGAGATTTCCAATAAATATATCGCGCGGAAAGGGAGCCAGAGTTTGGGACAATGAAGGAAGAGAATACATTGATTGTATGGCTGGTTATGGCGTAGCACTAGTGGGCCACTGTAACAATCGTGTAGTTGAGGCGATTAAGAACCAATCAGAAAAGCTAATTGTTTGTCACATGTCGGCATACAATGATACCAGATTGAGGTTTCTGGAAAAATTGTCATCTATCTCTCCAAAAGGACTCTCAAAGGTAGCCTTCAGTAATAGTGGTGCTGAATCGGTCGAGGCAGCGCTGAAATTTGCCCGAAAGTACACTGGCAAGGCCGGAATAATTGCAATGACTGGTGGCTACCATGGCAAGACTTTGGGAGCTTTATCCGTTACCTACAATGAAAAGTATCGAAAACCATTTATGCCACTTTTGGACTACGTAAAATTCGTTCCTTACAACGATCGAGCAAATTTAGATAATGAAATTGACGACTCTGTTGGGACTGTGATACTTGAACCTATTCAAGGTGAAACAGGTATTATAATACCTCCAGATGGACTCTTGCAAAAAATTAGGCAAATTTGTACCAATCGTAGAATAGTGCTCATTTACGATGAGATCCAATCTGGCCTTGGAAGAACTGGAAAAATGTGGGCTGGTGAACACTGGAATACTACACCAGACATAATGTGCCTAGCAAAGGGAGTTGGGGGTGGCATACCTATGGCCCTTACTTTAGCTAAACCTGAAATAATTGATGCTATGAAAATAGGAGAACATTCTTCAACGTTTGCTGGCAATCCTATTGCTTGTACCGCAGCATCAGCAGCTGTTGACGCCTTGGTAGAAGATAAGCTTGTGCAAAATGCCTGTTCAATTGGAAAATACTTTAAGGATGGATTAATGCGTCTGAAAGACACACACAAAATAGTTAGAGACGTGAGAGGTTTGGGGCTAATGCTTGCCGTAGAACTACGTTTTGATGTAAGAGATGTACTACTGGATGGCATAAAAAACGGTATACTTATGCTCTATTCTGGAAGAAATATTATTAGGTTATTACCACCGCTTGTGATTGATGAATCTATGGTCTCTTCGGCACTTGAAAAGATAGACAAAATACTTACTAAGGAAGAGGACAGGAAATATGTCAGATAATCAAGATTCAATAGACGAGAAGATAATCAAGATACTACAGGACGATGCAAGAAAGTCTTTTGTAGATATTGCAAATGAAATAGGCTATTCTGAATCTGCTGTTCGAAGAAGAATAAGAAATCTGATAGGAAATGGATTTATAACAAAATTTACTATTGCGACACAAAGCGCTGATAAAACTAGTGCAATTGCACTGATTTCGGTTAGTTCAACTTCTGACACCTCAGTTGTATCGACTAACCTAAAGAAGTTACCTGGTGTGCAAACCATCTACGAAATTACTGGTCAATATGACATTGCAGCCATTATTTCATCCGCCTCAATAGCCGAAATCAATAGATGCATAGACGATGTTCGTAGGACCGAAGGAGTGGTAGATACTAATACAGTCATAATCCTGAGGACAATTCACTAATCTGCCAGTTAGTGCAGGTGAGAATCCTGACCTGATCTCACCAGATTTGATAGGATATTTAAATGAGAACTCACTTGCGATAAGGTTTATATTTTATACGAAAATATGTCTTATGTAGATATAATGTCACTAAAATCGTCAGATCCGAACCATTATGCGTTTATGTATAATGAATCAGATAAGGAAAAAGGCAGGATCCATATACTAGACTCGACGCTCAGGGAAGGCGAACAACATCCCGGAGTTTCGTTCACAACAAAACAGCGAATTCAAATAGCTTGGATGCTCGATTCATTTGGCGTAGACCAAATTGAGATTAGTCCGGTGGTATCCTCTGATCATTTCGTTTCCACTAAGACAATCCTTAAACAGGGACTAAAAGCAGATATCGTAGCACATGTGAGGGCAATTAGATCGGATATTGATGTTGCATTAAGCTGTGACACAGAGTGGATAGCCACATACATGGGAATTTCCGATATACACTTGTCAGCAAAATTAAAAATATCAAGGGAAGAAGCAAAAAATAGAGCATTAGATGTTGCAGATTATATAAAATCACATGGTTTGAAGGCGCGTTTCACGATGGAAGACGCCAGTCGAACAGATCCTTCATTCCTAATAGAAATGTGCAAGGAAATGAACAATCGAAAGATAGACAGGATCAGCATTCCAGATACGGTTGGCATTATGAGGCCTAAGGGGATGCATAAACTAGTTAGTGTTGTTAATCAGAACATTGATTCGTCAAAAAGCATGTTAGATGTTCATTGTCACAACGATTTGGGCCTTGCATTGGCAAATGCATTAGCCGGATGCGAAGCTGGAGCAAATCAAATCCACACAACGATAGATGGATTAGGGGAACGGACAGGAATTCCGTCTCTGGCTGAAACTGCAGTAACATTGACGCTAATCTATAATTCCAGTAATGATCTTAGATTGCATATGTTGAAGGATTTATCAAGAACTATTTCACAGTATACTGGACTATCAATTCCTGAGTCAAAACCTATTGTAGGAGATAGTGCTTATAAACATAAAGCTGGCACTCACCTCGCTGCGATTCTACGAGATCCTTCTGCATATGAGATTATAGAACCAAGTATAGTAGGAAATAGAAGAAAAATTGTATTTGGCGAACTCGCAGGAAAAAATGGAGCAGCTTATCTTCTGTCTTTACTAGGATTGGAAACAAACATTCATGAAGCTGAAAAGTTAGCCAGAGGACTAAAGGATCTAAGAATGGGGGACATATTGGAATTATACTTGGACGATAAACTGGAAAGAAAGATACTTAATAATGTGAGTCCAAATCTAAAAGCTAAGGAGTAGTTGATAAGAAAATGGTTAAGTGTCCTGAATGCGATGCGGAAATTAAGCCTCCATCAGACTCCATCGAAGGAGAGATTGTGACTTGTCAAGATTGTGGCGCGAGTTACGAATTGGTAAAAGAGGGAAAAGAATTTAGCCTTAGGCCGGCCCAGACAGTCGGTGAGGATTGGGGTCAGTGAAGGATCAAGTTAAGACTTTCCCTCATCTCGCAATTCTTTACGATCAGATCAGATGGGAAGAAAAAGCATTATATGAAGCTGCAAAAAGACGTGGTTTTAACCCCATAAATATTGATTGTAAAAGCCTCATTCTAGATCTAAACGAATCAGAAATTCAATATCAGCAGTATAAGATCATCCAAAGATGTGTTAGTTATTTTAAGAATATCCACTCTACTGCTGCCTTAGAAGGTCTTGGAGCACTAGTATTTAATTCATTATCAACAAATTCAATATGTGGTAATAAACTCTTTACGCACATGCTACTTCAAAAAGCTGGCGTGAGGACTCCCAAGGCATTTGCAGCGTTCTCTGAATCATCGGCTATTGAAGCATTGGATCAGCTAGGCTATCCAGCTATAATTAAGCCTACTGTTGGAAGTTGGGGTAGGCTAATTGCTATTTTGGGTAACAAGGAGGCAGCTAAAGGTATACTTGAGCATAGGGAGCACATGTTTCCCTTGTATCAAGTGTATTATCTTGAAGAAGTTGTAGATAGACCACCTAGAGATATAAGAGCCATAGTTGTTGGCGAACAGGTTATAGCTGCTATCTATAGATATTCGGGCAATGACGAGTGGAAAACGAATATGGCCTTGGGTGGCCGGGCAGAAAATTGTCCCGTTACTGGTGAGCTCGAGGATATATGTCTAGATGCTAGCAGAGTAGTGAATGGCAAAATTGTTGGCGTTGATTTAATGGAAAGCAAGAATGACGGACTGGTAGTCCATGAAATCAATAACACGACCGAGTTTAAAAATACCGTTAAAGTCACTGACATCGATATTCCTGGAAAAATTGTAGATTTCGTGCACGAAGTAGGAAAGTATTAAAGGCCCTAACAAATTGGTCTCAAGTAACTATGCAATCGAGTTGCTAAAAAGTGCCTTAGAACTATATACTCCATCAAGATCCGAAGCGGCTTTAGCTAACATGCTTAAGGCAAGATGTACTGAAGAATTAGGTTTCGAGCAGACATATATTGATAGTGTGGGGAACCTTATAGCTACTAAAGGCATTGGAGAACCTAGGATTCTGCTCTGCGGCCACATGGACACTGTCCCCGGACGAATTCCTGTCCGAATCGATGGTGGCTATTTGTATGGAAGAGGTGCATCAGATGCCAAGGCAGCATTAATTTCAATGTTACTCGCTGCTTCAGAATTCCCCAAACAAAATGGGACTATTTCATTTGTGGGAGCTGTAGATGAAGAAGGAAACGCAACAGGTGTGAAGAATCTTGTATCATCAAGGTTACCACTTGACTATGCGATCTTTGGCGAACCTAGTGGCATTCATAACATCACAATTGGATATAAGGGGAGGATATCTATTAGACTAACGTGCGATGTTGGGAACAGTGCCCACGCCAGTGCACCTTGGTTGGCTAAGAATTCTATTGAAGAAATTTATGATTTCTGGACTAATATAAAGTCAGAAGTAACAAGTATTAGAAATCATGATAGCAGAAGTAAAATGGTAAGCTGCAGCCTTACAGAGGTAGTTGGCGGATCAAGTCACAATGTTACTCCGAGGAAGGCGAGTATGACAATTGACATACGTATTCCGATAGGGATTCAATCTCAGGAGGTTTTGTCAATAATCAACCGAGTTATAGATAAAGTTGCAAACGAGAAAGGTTTGAAAGCGAATTATAGAATACAGGACCAGACCGAACCCTTTGAAGCAAATTACACCTCAGCCTTGGTAAGAGCTATGTCATTATCGATTATTGACATTAGAAAGGTTCGACCAACTCTTCTAAGAAAAACAGGCACTGGTGATATGAATATCTTGGGAAACGTTTACAAGATACCTGTAGTAACTTACGGGCCTGGCGAGCCTCATGGATCGCATACAATCGACGAACGAGTAAACCTGGAAGAATACCTCACTAGCATAGACATATTTTCACGGGCTATGTTTCATATCTCAAGACTACATTCGCGCGGAAACATTTCTAAATCATTGAACAAGATTTAATTCTGGTTTGTTCTTCTGATTATTTATGCTTTGGTTCATTGGATTAGGAATCTATGGATACCAAGGCCTTAGCCTCTACGCTATAAATATGTTGAAAAACTGTAAGAAAATATTCGTAGAGCGATTCACAAGCGAAATCTCAGATGATGATATGAAACATATACGCGCATTGGTCGAAGACGGAGGAATAGATATAATTTCCGTCAAAAGATGGGTTGTAGAAGACGGGAGAATGCTTTTAGAGGAAGCAAAACACAACGACGTAGTGCTACTATCATATGGAGATCCGCTGATCGCCACTACGCATTCAGAATTATTTCTTCGGGCCAAGAAAAATTCAATAGAAACGAAGGTTATTCACGCGGCATCAGGACTAACCTCTTTAATAGGTGAATCGGGCCTGCATTTTTATAAATGTGGTAGAAGCGTCACCATGATGTCTGATCCTCAATCAGCAATAAGTGTCTATAACGTAATACATGACAATTTAATGGTGGGAAACCACACTCTGATTTTAACCGAATATTCTGAAAAGGATTCTGGCAAACCTTCCTTTCTTGATCCTGTTTACGCCTTAAAAGTTCTATTGGAAGTTGAAAATGATCTCAAATACGGGATTATGAGTCATGATGTATTCGCTATCGTTGCTTCGGGAATAGGAACAAACAAAAAGAATATAATTTCTGGAAAAATTCAATCCTTGATCAAGTTGAACTTTGGTCAAGGTCCACATTCGATGATTATTACAGGACGGCTACATTTTATGGAGGAAGACGGTATTATCAATCTGACCCATAACTTGGACAAACCATCAGACAACACTTTGAATATCTATAAACTTTCTGTAAAGATGATCGAACGATATGCTCCAAAAGCTAAGCTGGCACTCGAAAATTTGAAAAAAATATTCGAAGACGATAAAGCTACACACAATAAAGGTATATTGGAGTCACTTGATAATGCGGAGCACTATATCTATGATGCTGAACGATTCATGGGACAGGGGAAATTGGAACTAGCAGTATTGAGCATAGGTTATGCAGAAGGACTGATTGACGCATCAAGGTTTCAGATGGGAGTAAATCCATGGTCTTAGTACCATTAAGCATGCTTGTTAAATCTAATTATGCCGAGCTGTGATACGCGTATATTGCGAGTTTCATATGTTATTACAATGAATTCGTTGTGATCATTATCTGGGTTACATGGATAGTATAAAAATGGCACGATTCTCAAAGAAGATGATATCCTGATGCAAATACCACCGGAACTGATGCAGTTCGTAAGACGTGATACCTACTCGTTGTTAATTAAAGGAAACTCAGGCACAGGTAAAAGTACCTTATCTCTAACGATATTGAAAGCGCTGCAAATTAGAAGTAATTTCTTTTATATCTCCACAAGGCTCTCACCCAAACAACTTTTCGTAAACTATCCATGGTTAGATAAGTTTGTGATTAGAGAAAATATGGAGGTAAACGATCCTTCGAACCAGCGGTCAAGTCTTTCTAGTTTCGAGGACGCACGTCTCGATGAGCCAGAGTCGCTATTCGAAAGAATAACAAATCAGTTGATGGATGTCAAGGCTCCAATCATAATCATCGACAGCTGGGATGCGATAGCCTCCTTCATGGATACCGAAGCTCGACTAAATAACGAAAGGGTTTTGCAAACATGGCGCGAAAGAGCTGGAGCTAAATTGATCTTCACAAGCGAAGATTCTCACAATAACACGCTCGATTTTATAGTTGACGGGATAGTTGAACTAAGGCAAAAAACATATAGGAATACCGATGTTCGACAGGTTTTCTTAACAAAATTGAGAGGAACTAAGATTGATCGATCTTCGTACATGTTCACCCTGAGCAATGGTATTTTTAGAAGCTATAGTCATTACAATCCGTCTGATTTTCATCTAGTTGATATGAAAGCAAATTCCCAAGCAAAGAAGGATCTGCATGATCACACAAGGTTACTGTCGCGTTCCAATTCGTGTCTAAAAAAAGAAAAAAAGATTACTGGGATTCTCTGTGACAGCCCAAATATCGAATATTATAACTCGGCACAAAATAAAATTATGCTTATTGAAATAGACCAAATAATTTCTCCAAATGCATATGTATCATTCTTGGCAAAAATAGCTTCCCACTTTATGAGCGATTATGATAATGGAATTATAATACAGCCAGCGTCTAGCATAGAGCAAAAGCTTATCTCTGAATTCCTACATCCATATTTGGGCCAAAAGGCCGAAAAAAACGTCAAGTTACTTTATCCCATAGAAGCTCGGAGTAGAATTTCGAAGCAAACAGATGAACAAATTGAACTTATTATGTTGCAAGATAGTTTAAGAAAGTTTCAAGAGGCCGTGTCTAAACTTCGGATACGAAAGAACAACAACTACAATTTGCTTGGCATGTTTGTGGTCGACGAAATTGGTGGCAATTCATATGAAGATTTGCTGTTTTCAAATATACTTCCATACTTCAGATCTAGTTTAAACCTCTCGATATTGGTCACCACCAAACCATTTAAGCGTAAGGATATTGTACGCCACGTAGATGCATTTTTGAAACTAAGGCTTTTACATAGTACTCTTCTTATAGAATCTGTAATTCCTAGTGATCATTGGCACGCATTGTCAGTACAAAGGTCACTCGGCTATCCTATAATAACTTTGGATTGCTTAGTATAAAATATTTATACGCTCAGACGATAATATTCTTCAGTAAGGTTATCCTCTATTCCTACAGGTAGCAGCTCTTTCATTTGATCATAATATGACAGAAATTTATTTCCTTTGCTTGTAATTCGATAAACCACTTTTGTTCCATTTTCAACTTCTTGGATCAATCCACTTTGAAGAAGAGAATCTAGGTAAATTTTACATTGATCATTGCTCAACATTGCTTTGTACATGATCTTAGTTCTTGTCTCCTCCTTATTTGCAGATTTTAGAATAGCAGCAATCACTTCGTAACGACTACGATTTTTCATCTCAGACAACAAATCTAAACTGACATTCAATATAACAAGAGTGGAACTATCAGATAGAATTATTTTAAGCCTCGGATCTCACGGGATCTAATTAAATGACCGTAAAGAAGCCGGATCTTTATTGAATAAACTAACCAAGTTATGATAACTCTCAATAGCTTGTCTTCCCAAGATACTTGTCTTGTAGATATATCTCTTGGAGTTTGGATGCTCAGGGGTTTTTTCAAGCATTGTACATTGGCAGAGGAAATCTAAATACTCATTAATTTGTTTGGAGTTGAGATTACACCTATACATGACATGAGTTTTTCGCGAGCCCTCTAGGCACATGGACAGTATGAATTCAACTATTTCCAACCATCCTCTGTTAGTCCAACCAGTTGACCTTAAAGGCAATTCTTAAAATAGATCAGATCTCCTTACTAATAATACTAAGCATCATACAATAGACTACGTTTTGCTTTCATATGGAATTAATTCGATATGACTAGATTAGACATAATATGGTCCTATGGTCAAAGAAACACATATGATGCAACTAATCTCAAACTCTATAATAGGTTAGGCTTGAAATCTGTAGAAGCCTATCATTCACGGTAGGTATTCATGTGTTACTAAAACTTGACCAACTCAACATTCTATTACTATGTAACTTACTATCATATTTGCATTTTCTGGCATGTGAATTATGCAATACCTTTAAAAAAGGTGTTTGTAGAAATGATGGTATGGTAGATGAAATATTCATGTTTGCAATAACTTGTGGTGTTTTTGTGGTGTTTACGGCTATTTTGTTTGGTTCAAGGGCAAAAAGGAAATCCACAGAGATAAAGATCGGAAAATTGTCTGATACATGATTTCCTGATGTAATGTCTTTAGTATCTAGCGAAGTGGAATTAAATTCCTTCCATAATTGAATATAATTTTTAGTTAAATATTCAAAGTGTTTGCCTAAAGCAAATAATCTATGATCAAACATTAAAAAAATTCACAAACAGTTTATAGTAGAAGTTACTATCACATGGTACGTGCGAACCAATCATCATGAAATCAACATTGTTTACTCTACAAAAGATATTCCGACTATGCACTCTCCCGTCCTGATTTGTGGATTTCCAGGGAGCGGCTATGTTGGCAAACTGGCTGTAGATCACTTGATATACGAACTTGATGCTATACATCTGGCAGATATATATTCTACAGCTTTTCCTGCCCAGTTGTTAATAAAATCTGATGGTACTGCGGATCTTTTAAAAAATTATCTCTTTTACTCTGACACACCTAATTCTATGGGAGTTGGAATGCTTCTGCTTAGCGGAGACTCGCAACCAATCGCGCCCGATTCAGAATATCTTCTAGCAGAAGAGATTTTGGATATTGCCTCTAGATTCAACAGTAGCCAAGTATTTACACTTGCAGCTTATATTACGGGTTCATTTGTAACTGATCCGCGCATTTTCGGAACTGCAGGTGATCTAGAAACAGTAAAGAGCCTCACTGAGCAAAATGTGCATACCATGGATGGCGGAAGTATAACTGGAATGAATGGTATACTAGTTGGAATCGCAAAGCGTCATGGAATGAAGGGAACGTGCTTATTAGCTGAGACTTCGGGATTTGTGATAGATGCCAAGGCTTCAAAGTCAATCTTAAAGACGCTAATGTCTATCCTACACCTAAAGGTCGATATGACTAATATTGATAAAAGAGCAAAAGATACTGAAGTATTAATAAAGACAATCGAACAGGAGATGACCAGCAATTCAATCCAACAAGCTGAAAATCAATCAGTTGCGCGAACTAGTTCATCCAATATGGGATATATAAGTTAGAACGCATGTATTACTTCACCCAATATTATTCTAGATTCTAAAACAGATGGCATCGAAGGCATATACTAATATGCAACTTGACCATAAATAGCAAAATTTTAGAGTCTCTTCATTTTTCCATATCTTCCTATATTGAGGCTATTTTCTCCTCTAAATGCTTGAGTATACCCGTTCTCTATACTGACTGTGTCCCCGTCCTTGACCAAATTGATTTGATCATCCCAGAGTGATAATTTTATACTACCTGTCTCATCAGATATCATTGCATCTGCAACCTGTGCTGTTCCTCCAGTTCTCAGGTTTACAGTCCTTGGATCAGTTATACTATCTATTCGTCCCTCTATATTTACGCCTCGCATCCCAGGTTTTAACTCAGTGATCTTCATTACTTGTTTCAGATCATTATAATGCAATAATAAAGGTTCTGGATACAAAATTTCGATATTGAACTACGTATGTCTGAGGTTGGTAAAAGTCATGAATATTGACGTATTAGAACCTTAAATAGTAAGCAAGAAATAATGATCTCTGCTGTCACGATAATGTGGAGGGGTAGCGAAGCCCGGTCAAACGCGCAGGACTCAAGGTCAAGGTTTGTAATAGAACACACGCGTCAAGATGAAATGGATGAGTCATCCCGTCCTTTAGGGGTTCATGGGTTCAAATCCCATCCCCTCCAAAATTAGCGCGAGTATTTTTGTCAAATAGATTTTTCAAAAATGTGTTTCACCTGTGTTATTGTAGTTACTAGACTTCTAATACTATCCGGTGGATTGGACTGTTAAGCTGGCAGGTATATTTGCAATTAAACTTATGATTGTGGACAATTTAGATTCATATTGACGATAAATCTGATTGTTATTTATTTATCACATAAAAATCATAAACAGGGTTTGTACGTTTGTTTGCTGAATTCTTTTTTAGACCATATTCAATTATTGCAAAAAAAGCTGGAAACGTTTCGATCAGGCCAAGAATCGGGCAAAGTACGAGGGTCTGGAAATGCATTATGAACTTCCTGCTGAATTTTATTTTAGAATATCGTAAGTTCAAAAATAATCCAAATTGGTATGAAAAAAGCCATACAATTGATGACATAAAAATTAAAGACGCTATAGCCGCTTCGTAGTATGAACCTCCAACCCATAGGTGCAGAAACGATTCACTATAAAATACATCCATTGTCTTGCTAACTGTGCTATTTATCAATTCAGTATTGACCCCTCCCACACTCCAACCACCAGCCAAAATTGTAATTATGAGGGGTAAGTGCATCAGTCCAGTGAGTACAATAGATGTTATTCCAGCCGCGAATCCAAGAAAATATGTTGTCAGTTTATAGATAACTTTGAGCTTGTGGACTCTGGAAAATTCATCGATGTTCTGGAGACTACCAACTACCCATCTCCGCCTTTGCATGAAATGGTCTTTTATATTTAGAGGTGGTTGTTCTAATAATATGCCACCGTGCCAGCCTAACGATTCTGCACCGTATTTCTGGTATACCTTGTATCCAAATAGTTGGTCTTCTGCTAGCGTAGGTCCAAAATCCCATCCTATCGAATCTTCAATATCTGCCCTAACCAGTAAATTACTGCCATGCATATGTAATGGAGGTGTTTTGATGATTGAACCATTTGTCATTTGAGATACGCAATCATAGCAAGAGAATGGCCTTACCGATTCTGCAAGTGCTGTCAAGAGATTTGCAGATTCAAATTTTAGCGGATAAAATATGGGGCCCTCTGCAGCGACTCCTGCACCTTCTCTGATATATTTCAAGAGTGAGAGGACAGTTTGAGATGTAAGAAAGCTTTCATCGTCCATATGAAATATCCAGTAGTCTTTGGTGTTCTCTAAGGATTCTCGGCGATGATTAACTCCAAATTGAAGTGCTCTGCCTTTCTTAATTGCCGAAGTCTTGAATGATTTGTCTACAAAGACGACTTCACATTTTCTTTTACTTAAAACTTGGATGTCTCTAATATCGTCCGTAACGACAGAAATCCTATAATTTGAATAATTAATCTGAGAACATGAATCGATAATTGAACTCAAACCGCGTAGTACAACTGGGGTATTGGTGGCCGACCTTGTTGTGATTTGAAAAATTATTGCGGGGTCATTATGAATTCTAACTGGGTCCTTATGTATGAAGATTTGGTAATTCGTGAAGCATCTCACGATTGCAATAAACGCAATAGGAATATTCAACAGCCAGATAACAGTCAAAATATCCATTATCAAGCTCTGTACCATAAAAGATTGTGACTTTGACTCAATATGAATACACTCTTTCTAGAAAATGACAATTTGCAACAAACAAGGCCTATTTGTAATATTAGAATATCTAATATAAAACCATATTTCATATCTGAAAATACCATAATAGCCACAGAATTACTCGAAATTCTCATTTCTAGAAAAACTATGGATAAAAATCCAAACTGCCTCTTCATTTGATGGAGCCTGTTAACGATTAGATGCCTTCAGAGAGCAAGTTAAATAATGCCAATGATGCCACTTATTGTGATCAATGTAAAAGTTACACGGTTATTTTTGATATGGTCTCCAGCGAATATGTTTGCAGCTCCTGCGGTTGTGTCGCAAATGATAAATTTTTTAATAACGAAAGTGGGGCTACATTTAATGCACAATCAGGGTTTAGTGACAGGTCCAGAACTGGATTACCAGAATCGTTAGCAATACATCATAAGGGCCTCTCAACATTGATAGGATTAGGTGATACTGATGCTCGAGGTAAGGCTCTAGAACCCTCACAAAGATTGAAAATGCAGCGATTACGAACTTGGAATAATAGATCTCAGCTAAACGATTCCATTTCTCGAAATTTAGAAAAAGCATTGAAATTTCTTAATAATTTTGGAGACAAACTATACTTGAGTCAGGCTGTTATGGAAAGCGCTGCATATATATATAGAAAGGCTGCTGTCAAAAAATTGGCAAAAGGCAGATCAACTTTGGGCTTGGTGGGAGCAGCATTGTATGCAGCCTGTAGAGAAACTGCGACCCCGAAAACGATATCTGACGTAGCTGCTGTCTGCAACTTGTCCAGCAAAGATGTCATGTCGCATTACAAGCTTATACTTAAAGAGCTTTCGTTACAAATGCCAGTTCTTCACGGACCTGATTATGTAACTCTAATTTCGAATAGGTTGAATTTAAGCGAAAGAACCAAAAGGGAAGCCTTGAAGGTTTATTCGGAAGTTCAACAGAACCGGATATCTATTGGAAAAAATCCGAGAGCTTTAGCAGGTGCAGTAATATACCTTGCATCACAGAATTGTAATGAATTTCTCAGACAGGTCGAAATTTGTCAAGTGGCCGATATTTCTACAGTATCATTACGAAAACGATGCAAGGAAATTAAATCTACACTCTCTATTTAGTACCTTCATGATAGTTAACATTATTTCTGTAGTTAGATAGCTTGATTATATACTAGTATAAAAATCCTTGACGACTTTGACAATTTCATTATTCTCTGCTACGATTGCAGTTATGTATTGTACACAATTCAGCACGCAGCAGTTGGATGAAGATGAGGTCATCATACATGATCTACAAGAATTTGTACGGATACCGCGCTAAAACTGAGATGTAAGTTCGGGAATTCTTGTCCGGAACTAAAACAAAGATACTATCCAACAAACTTCTCTATATTAGAGTATGTCCACATTTTCTGCTAGATCATAGCCATCTCTTATTGAACGTAATTGCTTACCAGAAATCAAGATATAACCTATATCAAATTTTGGGTACGCTTCTTTACATGAAAATAAAGTTAGAACTCTGCCTTCGTGGTCTAGTTTGAATCCGTGACATGGTTCATGTCCCCTAACAATCACTTTGGTATTGGATATGCTTAACCATTTTTCAGAGATACTTGAACTGAAGTGTTTGCCCAGGCCTCTCCTCGAAAACTCCCATTCTTTCTTATCTGGTATAAATGTTCGGGGATCGTTCCATAATATTTCTTCGAATGATTCACTAAATGGACCATCTTTAGAAATAAGAACATCCAATTTACCTTCAATCTTGTTCACTCTAGTTGGCACCCCACCGTGAACAAGGAGCAATGTTCCTTGAATAATTACTATTAGATATAGCATATGGAAGAGTTCGATTACCTTAGTCTGATAAATTTCCATCCCAAATCGTTTACCAAACCTCTCAATCATTCTCTTGGGTAAATCGTGGGAAGAAATCGGAAACTCATTAGGAGCTTCATGATTTCCGCGCATAAGTATGACGGATTGAGGATGTCGGATCTTTAGACAACTTATTGTATATAATAACTCGATTGACGCCGATCCCCTATCCACATAATCTCCCAAAAAGATAATTTTATTATTCTGATTTATGACAAATTCTTCGATTTTAATTTTTTCAAATATCTTTAGTAAAGCTCTTAAATCACCATGTAGGTCACCAATTATAACAAGCTTTTCCGGAATTTCTAGTTCTACAATTTTATTAGCTATTTTTCCTCCAGTTGCTCGTCCAGTATCTTGCTCTTCCCGTAAAATCTGGATCACAGCATCTAAGGCATGCACAAAGCCGGATACTGTCGGTTTTGAGATTTCTGGATCATCTATCAAATTTATTTAGTTACTTCGATCATGTTATGCAGTATGTAATTTATAAAAATAATTCTAAATATTCACAAATAAGATGCGATGAATAGAACCATTGTCGAGGCCATAGTACAAACCCACACGATCTTATTCCAGTCAAAAATTTTCTGTCCATCCAAAACTCCGAAGGGTAACAAATTAAACATCGCTATCCATGCATTAAATGAAGCTCCAATGTACATATAGGAACTATAAGGAAATAAATAGCTTAATATCAAGAATCCAAAACCCATAACCAAATTAGTAATAGGACCGATCAAAGCAACCCTTCCGAATCTATTTTTGTCAGAAAGACCCACCATGACTGCTCCAGGCGCTATGAATTTAAATGGCATAATTGGTAATGCAGAAATCGCCGTAATTATTAGACCATATAACTGCGCACGAAACTCTGCCCAGCTACCATAATATTGGGCTAAAAATTTGTGGGCTAACTCATGAATAAGAAAAGCGCTCACAAAAATTGCAAGAAACTGCCAAGAAATGTATCTGTAGTGATTGAAGGATAATCCAACAGCCATTACAAGAAGCGTAGCAATAGATAGATGTAATAATTCAGTTTTGGAGCTTTTTATCTTCGCTGCCCTTGCCAGTGATCTTAGAAATGATGTATTTCTGGAGTTTCCAACAAAATCATCTTGCATCATAATTTTTCTTTTTTCTATGTATTGATTAACAAAAGGACATGAGTGGTTTACAGGAATCCTATGCAGATGACAAAACCATTCGTCACAATAGGTACACTTGAAAGGGATGCTTTCATCGTAACCACATGTATAACAGCTCTTCAATGTTATTAGTTGCCGTATATACTTTTGCGATAAGGTAATATCAACCTTTTATCTTTCCAATGCGGTGAAATCGGAAATAAATCGAATTAGAATCACTTGTTCGAATTGAAACTATCATAAGTGAATCAATATGAATCACATAAGCCTGGATTTCATGAAATCATCGCCTAACTTTAGATCCACGAGACAAGATCATCTAGCATGCCTTATGTTCATCAGCCAACAAATAAACTTGGCTATTATGATTCCAATTTTCATTCGTAACTATCGATATTTTTTACTTATAAAATCATTGATATTAGTCAAATCTAAATCTCTTCAACTTTGGTAACTTTTGAATATTCGAGGAAATGCCAAGCCAGTCCTACCCCCGGGTGGTCGCAAAATGCTAAGTAGATAGTGACTTTACAATTTAGGCGATCATTTCAATGATGCTAGTTTACAATAAATGGTTTCAATATAAATTTAGCTTAGCATTATCAATGAGATTAGTTTTTGTATTAATCTGGCTACCACTTAACCCACAAAATAGAATCCTATAGCTATTATTATAAATACGCAAGTCAGCATGACTCCTTCAAACCAATTGCTCTTGCCATCGTGCGCGATCCAATTCAAGATTATTACAGCTAATAATAATGAAATCAATTCGAAAGTTGTAAAAACCAGTGTAAAAGGATGATGACTGATCATTCCGATTATTACTAATATTGGAGCAACAAACAACGCAACTTGGGTTCCAGATCCGGAGGCAATACCAATGGATAAATCAAGTTTGTTTTTTGTAGCTAGAATCAGAGCACTACCATGTTCCGCAGCGTTCCCGATTATACCTACAATAATTGCCCCGATAAATACTTCACCAAATCCAAATTCTTTGGCTGCTATTGATACTGTTCCAACGAGTATTTCACTTGTTATTACGACTCCTAAAATGCTGAAGAAAAGTATTATGAAACACTTTTTTTTGCTCCACATAGTAGATTGTTGGTTCTTAGTAGAACTTCCTTTTGGATTTCTCCCTTGGATTTCTAACTCAACAACTTCGTGATTCTGAGTGAATAAATGCTTGTGGGTAACAAATGTAAATATTATGCCTGCAATGTAAACCGCCAATAGAATAAAAGCCACAGACTCGCTTAAGACTTGTATTTTTTGTCCGTTAGAACCGACATCTGTAGTAGAATTTAAAGAGGTTGCAGATAATATTGTTGGAATGATGAGTCCTATTATCGCTATAAACAGCATCGAAGTTTGCATGCCCGTATTTTCCTTGTTGAATGTTTGTTCCTTGTACTTGAAACCTCCGGCAATCAGGCTTAATCCAAGGATTAATAGGATGTTCCCCAAAATTGATCCTGTTATTGATGCCTTAACTAACGTGAAAAGACCGGCGTTCATAGCAGATGTTGCGATAATTAGCTCCGGCGCGTTGCCAAAAGTTACGTTAAGTAGTGCGCCAGCAGTAGCACCAAAATGTAAGCCTAGATGTTCAGTGGAATCTCCGATCATCTTCGCCAACGGGACCAGGGCAATGCAAGCAAATACAAAAGTTACATAATGGTCACTATGTGTTAGTTCAGATATTAATGCAGCTGGTATGAATAAGAGTAGAATGTACATCACCCAATGCTTCCTTGGTTTTAAGTGTCCAGCCAAGAACAATCCTGATACCACGGTCGCTTGCCTTGTATTATGACTGTGATTTATTAGTCTTTACGGCTCATTGAAAACCATGTTTGCAGTTATACGTATTTGATCTTACTAATTAATTGGTGGCCTTAAGAAATCATCTTGAATTAACTAATTTTCTGTAATGGACAGAAGGTGACTTCTACAGGGATGTATGAAATAGATCAGACCTCACTGACCAAAAATGGCACAACAACTGTACTAAACGTAGCGATTGTTAATCAAAACACTACTGGCAGCTACCGGCAGTTACGTTACGAGCTTCCGGGAAAGCCGAACTACGAAGATTTAATCAGTCCTTTTAGTCTCTCCTTAAACTCTGGAGTAACATCCTCGGGCTTCATTCCGTGTTCCTTCATCGCGTGTTCGCCTCCGTTTTTGAAGATCTCTTCTTCAGTCTCACCGTTTACAACATAATCACAATCAAACCCAGCTTCGCGACATGATAATGTCTTCATCAATTAATAAATCTCTTTATACTATATAATTACGTTTCTTGAATGAACTTAACAAGACATAAATACAAAACCAAAGGGTATGAATATATTGACTAATCTTTGTCTTATATCTGCTACCGTTTATTTTGATTGCAGATTCACAATTAATCCTTAATCATAAAAGTCGGGAACTGGTTAATATCGTGATGGACGGAATTGCTTGACATGTAGTGTCACTTCATACAAGGACTTGCAAAAAGTGCTTTTTACTCCGAATTACTAAATAGGGATTAAGCTATATGAAAAAGATTCCATCTAATAGTGAAAATATTGATTCGGGTTAACTTATTACAAGAGAACAGATAGATCGGACTATTTTCTAATTTAGTTTAATGAACAAATTTGAGTTAGGTCTAGTCATTCATAGAAGGACCTTATTTGCAAAAAATGAGTCTGCTGGAATGCCAATTGAAAAAGCGATACGAAGATAAACCCATGAATATTAGCTTTATTTCGATTATGCAGAATCAAGAATCTCATTAATCCTCTCAAGGATTTCGTCATTTTCAATTGGCTTTTGTACATAGTACCGCTGTCCAGTTTTAGGAAAGACTTCCTTCTTGAATGCATCATAGTCATGCAGTTCACTTAGGGCGGTCAAAAAGCATACTTTGATATTTTCATCAATCTTCTTTAATTGTCTGTAGAGCTCGAATCCATTCATTTGTGGCATTTTGATATCTAAAATCAAAAGATTGTAAGCATTTATCTCAAAATTTTTTATTGCCTGGCGTGGCTCTGTGTATGTATCTACTTTAAAGTTGTTTCTTTCAAGCACAGTTCTTAATGTAATTACAATATCTGGTTCATCATCTACAACTAGAATCGATCCTCTCTTATTGACATTTGACAAATCCCCTTCACGTGTCGTCATTTTCTACGGTAATTATATCATCAAATAATATAGGCTTATTGCCTCTTGCAATGACTGCATCCTTATTTGAACTGCGATTCTTAGTAGATTTGAAATCTATGGGTTTATGGTAACACCTTGCACAAGTGTAATAAGTAATTTTTCGAAATCCACCGCGTAGGTTCAGATGATCTTTTGAAGTAATTGGACTGAGAACATCTAATTTTGACCAATAACTCTGTTTGTAGTACCGTTTATTACGGTAATTGCGTTTGCATCCTGGCTTGTGACATACACAAGGTTGTCGTTCGGGTTTACAGCTATGTGACTCGCGAAATCAAAATCATCGGCCAGATTAGGGTCACCAATAAAAACAGTTTCAATGGGGCGATTTGCGGTTGCATCAACAACCGTCACGGTGTTGGAACCTACATTACTCACGTATAACACATTTGTTCGTTGATTAAACGCTTCACCATGTGGTTGACTACCTGAGCTAATTGATGCAATTATTGTTCCCAGATCCTTGGACCCGTTTATTATTGAAACAGTCCCATCGTCCTGATTTGCAACGTAGATCAAATTCAAAACCTCATTGACAACTATGTCTGCGGGAGAATTCCCAACATTAATTGTCTTTATTACCTTGTACGTGTTGCCATCAATAACTGATACAGTGTTATCATCAGCATTGGTAAAATATACTAAGTTGGTTCGCGTGTTGATCGCTGCTTCTTCAGGTGATTTCCCAACATTAATTGTCTTTATTACCTTGTACGTGTTGCCATCAATAACTGATACAGTGTTATCATCCTCGTTACTCACGTACGCCATATTCGTTTTTGGATTGACCACTACACTGTGCGGAGAATTGCCAGTAGGGACTTGTGCAATAACTCTATTTGTTCTACCATCTATAATTGATACTATACTTGAGTTAATATCAGTAGTTCCCCAATTGGTAACATATATCTTATTTGTGATAGGATTAACAGCTACAACATGAGGATAAGTACCTACAGGGATATTTCTATATACTACACTTCGAGTAGTACCGTTTAGAACCGAAATACTGTCAGATTCTTGATTGGTCACATAAATCAAATCGGTAGTACAATCCACTGCAATTCCATGAGGCGCAACGCCAACTAAAATTCCAGGCAGTGTAGTTCCAGGCTGTCTTATTTGACTAGGAATAATCTTTCCAGTTACTAAAATCTTATGTTGATTGGCTGGTGTTACAGATTCAAGGTTTTTTAGAGTGCTATACTCGATTTTCAGAACACTAACTACATCAGCATCCTCATTAGTGACATAGACTTTATTTGTTTCAGGATTGACTGCAATGTATGTTGCTAGGTTATAAACTTGAGGTAAGCTAGTAAAATTTTCAGAGACTAAATCAACTTTGGCTAAAACCTGAAAATATTCAGCTGACCCTTCCAAAATTGAGACACTGTATGAGCCAGAATTTGCTACAAATATGGTCCCTTTAATTGGATCGACAGCTATTCCCTCTGGTGACTTGCCTACATACAGAGTTTTTATTACTTTATTAGTTCCACCATTTATCACGGATACTGACATTGAATCCGTCACCGTTGTTATGACCCCGTCGATCGGGAAACCTCGATTAGTGACAAATATCTCATCAGTTTTAGGATTAATACCTACACTGTACGGAGAATGACCTACAGGAATATTCGTAACTACTGTGTTCGATCTTCCATCTATAACAGATGTAGTATTGGAGTCCTTATTTGCGACGTAGATTTTATTAGTAAATGGGTTAATTCCTAGTGCCGATGGAGAATCACCAACCGTAAGCATCTTTAGTATATTGTATGTTTCTCCATCTATTATGGTTACGGAGTGCGTGAGTGAGCTAATTACGTAGATCAGGTTTGTAATTGGATTAATGCCTATGCTGGTCGGTGAAAGCCCTGCTGTGAAATTGGTTTTAACTTGATTCGTTTGTCCATCGATAACTGAAACGCTATTCAGACGTTCATTGGTTACAAATATGAGATTTCTTGCAAGATCGATTGCGAGACCAGCTGGTGATCTGCCGACCTTGATAGTGGTTTTAACTTGATCCATATTCTTGCCATCAAGCACAGATATTGTATTTGATATATAATTAGCAACATAAATTGTATTTGTGATGGGATTTACGATAACGCTTCTAGGTTCGCTGCCAACCTTTATGCCTGCTAGTGTTGAACCTTCTGTTGTAGTATTCGCTGAATGTTCTTGTCGATTATTTTCAGTTTGAATGTTCGCAAACGAATAATGGTTTGCTGACGAGTTTCCGTTAGGCACATGATTACCTAAAGCCATAATCTCTGTCTCGAAAGAACAAAAATAGGATACAAGACTTGTCAGCAAGATAATTGACATAACTATCGACGAATGAGGAAAGCATATCTCATGGAACTTCTCGCACATCTGGTAAAAATCTTGATAGTACATATCGCTTATAATCCGTATCGATCTATTGACTCGCTGAGAGTTCCATTTGCTGCTAGACAAGATAACGATGCCTTGATCTCAGGTGTACTTCATACCAGATTCACATTTTATAGAGTAAAACTAAATCCGGTCACACAATGACTGTGCCGCCATCAATTAATATAGTGTTGCCTGTTGCATAGGAAAAATTGTCGCTAGCAATACATGCAGCTATTTGGACCACTTCTTCAGGTCTGCCCCATCTTTTCATCGGGGATTCATTGGAAGCCTTATGTCTTTCGTATTCATTCATAGTGCCAAATGTTGCAAGGGTTGTGACGTTATCAAGAGCAAGTGTATAACATCTTATGTTGTTTTCTGCATACTCTTTTGCGATACACTTTGTTAAGCCAAGGATCGCTGATTTTGTAATCGTGTATGGAGATCCTTCGACATTTCCTTCCATCGCAGGGGTTGATGAGATATTTATTATGATGCTGACTCTATTACCCTTATTTTATGGACCTGTAAATTCAATCATACCTACAACTCACTGTTTTGATATCGTACAGAATATAGAATAACATAAGTGAATTGAAGCTATTATTTTACAGCAAAAAATTTCAAGATCCTATTTGAGGATAAAATTTCGTTCTATCTACGATAAAATAAATTGAGATATTTCGAGGCATAATAACCGTCCTAATCGAAATAAGTCAATTGCACCAGCTTTTACTTATTATGGCTCGAGATTCAATCATGGCAATTTTTGTTATTGTAGTTTTATCTACTCTGCTTATCCTTTCAACTAAATTAACAATGTATCAGGATGTGATTGGTAAAAATGGCGACACGGACCTAAAGTTAGCTGAATCTGATTCATGTCATTCTCAAGTTCCTCAAATCATCTCACTTTGCCGATTCGAAAGTTCGGAAATCCAACACTACAATGCTGAGACAAGAGGGCATTATGCTGATGAGGCTAGTCCCTTGACCAATATTGGCTCAATAATAAAACATCATAATGAGTACCAAGAGGAGCAGTTAGGACTATCAGATTTTGATCAAAACAATAATCTAACAAACAGTGGAGACTCAAATTATAATGAGAGTGTCTCGCCGGCTCTTGTTGGTCATGGCGGCGGCAGCGGTACAGGAGGTGGAGGCAGTCATGGCGGCAGCAGCGGTACAGGAGGCGAAAGTGGTAATAATGGGAACAATGGACAAAATGATAATCACAGTAGCGAAAGGAAAAATAGCCCTTGCGTTCCAGTAACACTAAGTGGGCTACCTAGTCAAACTAGACCTATTGCAATTTGTTTAATTCCAGGTAAGGCCGCAGATGTTGCAACAGAGTTTGGATATGCGAGTTTTACTCTGGATCAACTGAATGGCGGGACATTCAAGTTAACAATTGATCGATTAAATGGTCAGACTCAACCGGCAATAGTAACAGTTCAATTAGGAATGTCGACTTCAATTATTGTTCCTGGCCTTGGTACCGGGAATGTTCTCATCGGTAATGCATATTCAGTCATATTGGATATACCAAGGGTCTGAGTGTAAACAAGATGAATGCTTTTTCATATTATCATTTGAGCTTCAGTTAGATGACATTAACGAAAGACCATCAATCGGAAGAAATTAACTTTTGGAATTGTCGAATTGGCCAATATTTGATTCTATAACGAGATTCGTTCGGCAGCTTTTGGCAGCTATTAAAAGTATACTTTGTATACTTTATTCAGCAGAACTCAGATTCTACAGTTAAATTTATGAGAAACCTAAAAATATACTCAATCGGGCACTTTATTGGGGAAGTGAGGATAAAACAATTTGTTTCAGCATAGATATTTAACTATACTGACTTTTTTTACATGCGTATTCCTTGTGTTCAACTTGCTAGTCGCTCTTGTGCCGACAGGCTATTATATCGCAAAAGCCGCATATGTAAAAGCTAGTCCTGCAGCTAATGGGCCTACGGTCAATGATCCATCTCTGAGGGTTGAGCGTGTGGTTTCAGGACTACTTAAAGTTCCTACTAGCATGGCTTTTCTTGGACCCAATGACATTTTAGTGTTGGAAAAGAATAAGGGTACTGTTGATAGGATAGTAAATGGAAAGCTACTATCACAACCATTATTACAAATTCCCAATATTGCTAATGAGGAAGTTGAGTGGGGGCTGTTAGGAATAGCAATTGATAAGAAAGGTAACGATGCTTCTAGCCCCACTTATGTGTTCCTTTACTATACGGAAAAAGGATCGAACGGAGAAAAACCAGCTAATCACCTTTATAGATATACTCTATCAGCAGATAGTACTAGACTTGAAAATCCTCTATTGTTGCTTAATCTTCCAGCTAATTCACCAGATCCACAAGGGGAAAGTAATCATGATGGTGGTAAGATTGTAATCGGACCTGATCACAACATATATACAGTTATAGGAGATGTTGGTGGTCATAATGGGCAGTCTCAGAACAATAGAGATGGAACCAGGCTTGATGGAACAAGTGGAGTTCTACGAGTAACAGAAGATGGTCAACCAGTACTTCCGATTCCCTTAGGAAACGATGATCCCACAAAAGTATATTATGCATACGGGATACGCAATAGCTTCGGTATCGATTTTGATCCTCTAACAGGGAATCTTTGGGATACTGAGAACGGTGCCGATGATAACGATGAAGTCAATCTCATTCAACCAGGTTTTAATAGCGGGTGGATTAAAGTTATGGGCTTTGCACCAAAAGGGTTTGAGCCCAATGAACAGCTGGTAATGTTTAACGGTAATGGCAAGTATCATGATCCACAATTTGTATGGAGACAAACTATTGGCCCCACGGCACTAAAGTTCTTGAATTCAGATGTCTTAGGAAAACAGTATGAAAACACAATTTTCAGCGGTGATGTTAATACTGGAAGTTTGTATAACTTTAAGTTGACTCCTGATAGAACGAGTCTCTCGTTAAGTGGAGCTCTCTCCGACAAGATTGCGGATAGTAGAGATGAGCTACAACCTGTGATATTTGGACAAGGCTTCGGCGTAATTACTGATATTAAGGTCGGGGCTGGAGACGGGTACTTGTACGTGCTTACCTATGATGGCAGCATTTACCGAATTCGACCAAGTTAGGGATCGTCTAATTGGCATTTCCTGTAATCGGATGGATTAAAGTTGGCTGCCAAAGATCTAACTTCCAATTTGACATGATATGTGTTGAGCTTTGAGATCGGCACCGAATCTCTAACCTATTTCAATTGCTAACGTGATCACTGCACCAGGATCTATGGGAGACACGGTTCATGTCTAGATAGGACCAAATTTCTTCTCTAAATATGGAGATGATAATTAAGTCGATAAGATGTAAGATTAGTTTATGAAATATAACAACTTTAATAGCTTCTTAAGCTAATCAATTTGAATGAGATTGAGAAATAATGATAAGCATTCTTTGATTTTTCTACGTAGTATTGCCAGATACAAACCTATCCGCCACTTAATTATTTTCCTTATTGCGATTTTGTATTTGCCTGTTCTGTATTCATGTATTTCTCCTGGATATATCGGAGCGATTACGAATAATCCTGCTTCTTCGAGCTTGCTAGGATATAGAAATGATACTTACGGAGTCAGTGTGCAATATCCCGAGAATTGGCAAGTTAGTGCAGGAGAAAACAATAGTAGTGCGGATTCGACCATAGACAGTGCCACGCTGTTACCCAGAGCAAATAATTCATCAGCATCATTCGATCTATTGGTTGACATGGTCGATTCTGGTTTGAATCTGAAACAATATGTCTTAGATTCTATATCTTCCAATAGGGAAGATTTAAAAGATTATAAAGTACTTGAAACCGAAGTCTGAAATGTTACTTTTGCAGCGCTTCCTGCGTACAGTATATTGTATACCTTTTCAGATTCCGGGCAGATTATGAAGGGATTAGAATCGGGGACTATTATAGGAAATAAAGTATATTTTGTTCAATATGAAAATTCTCAGTCTCAGAATACAAAAAGACTTACCTACGGCTCAAAAGATGATTAGTTCTCTGAAAGTCGGATCTTCTATTATCGTAATAACGAAATAAATCATTACATTCTTGACTACAAATCACAAACACTTTTAATGTCTTTTGTTATAGAAAATACTCATACAAATTAACGAATCAAAGCGGTCCATAATAATTAGTCAGGAATAATTTCTTAGCATAAATTCAGGTAAAAATTCTCTGTACAAATTTACAGCATTTGTTTCCTTAATTTAAATATATTACTTCATTACCAAATACTGTGAAGCATTACGTTACAAAAGATAAAGGATTCTTCTGCGGGTAATACGATTAAGTATATATTGCTTAGCTATTCGTTAATAATGTTGTTAGTTTATTCCTCTTATTTTCAAGAAAAGACTAACTCGGTGCATGCTAGAGTTTGCAATGACAACGGCGATGGCAACGGGCCACAATCTTCATGTGGATCTTCACGAGAGTTTCACAACGGAAACAGTAGGACTCAGACCTCAGATCAGAGTGAGGATGGATCAAATGATGGTAGTTCAGGTACTGTCGATAAGCACGAAGATTCTAATCACGCTTTAGGTGATGGCCATCATGATGACAATCACAGGAATGGTGGACACGATTCCAAGGATGATATTCCATTTAGTTTGCCTTTTCCGTAATACTCTGCTTGTCGAAAACATCTTGAAATGTTATTCTCATTTTATCTATTGACTTCCTAAATCACTCAATAGCGTCGCTTGGTTCTTCAGTGTAGAACTAAATTGTTAATTTTGAATTCTTTCATTCGTCCGGCGGACTCAAATCGATTTGTCCTAGTATGGACTTATAACAAAGGTCTATTGCAGTAGATGTATAATCAGATAGTCACAACGAACTGCTACAAGGATTAATAATTATTTAGTACAGGAATCATATTCTATGACGCATTTCCAATAATAGATGACGTTCAAGATATAAACAAAACCCAACGAATACTTCCATCCACCTAGATTTTGATTTATATGGATATCCGAAGACAATTATTAACTCTAGAGTATTCATTTTAATTCAAATACATGAACTAAAGCAAAGACTCTTCTATTTCAAAGTAAGTTAAGTCAACTTGGTCATTCAAAGATTATAAGTCATTTGCCTTTTTATGCACAAAATAAAAAAGTTATTTCCTTTTCAAACACTGTTTACAACTATTTGTCTGCTACCTAATCGTATAGCCTATTCAAAACGCTCTATAAAAAGAGGCTTACAGTAAATGGTTCCTGTCCTGTCTGATTAGATTGGCCATTTGCTAAAATAGATGCCGATGATGCGGGCGCACTAATAATCCCCTTTTGGCATGAATATGTATCTCCCAAGTTATCAGAGTGGACCAAAATTTTGATACATGCGGTATATTCGTCTCCTGGCTTAACTACACCGTGCGGAAATGTTACGGGAACATGTATAATGCCATCTCCATCATCCTGAGGGTCAAGTAATGCTATAGGATTAATATTATATGCAGACGTATGGTTGTTAACCGTCACCCATACTTGAGCCAGTTTATCGGAGTAGTCGATACCCCTGATTTTCAACTGTATTGTGAATGAATCCTTAGTATCGCTTCCTGACGACCGGGAGTCACTTGAAAAAGGTCCGAACGGGGTTACTGGCGTAATTGCTTTAGATGAATCTTGTTTACCTAGCATTTGTGCGAAGGCCGGTGTCACAGGTGTAACCAACAATGAATTACCAACGACTAACGCTACAGCAGCGGTCAATAAAAGTATCATCTTTGACTTTGACGGTTTGCGTGCAGAAGAGCGTGACATTAGGATATAGTCAAACAATTTTCATTTTTATACAAGCTGCTAAATTATTATAGATGATATTATCGGATTTGTCTACTACTGAATTCTACCGTAAATTGTTGAATAATAAAAACAATGTTGCAACTTTACTTGTAGTGTCTAAATTTGTCAAAATAGAATAATTATCTGCTTATTACAAAACCGTTAAATGAGTAGATATGTTTAAAAAATTGCCGGGGTACCCAAGCTAGGCAAGTCAGTGCAGTGACCTTAATAGGGGTCAGCCTCGAGATCTATAATATGGGCAAGCTGATGTCCTCCGGGACTCGTGGGTTCGAGTCCCACTCCCGGCGCCAGAATCTGTTTCAAGGTTAAAGTCAAGTCATGATTCAAGATTTGGTATATAATCTGAGATTTCAGCAAATGAGGATTTGTTACGAACTGTCGATTTCGAAAATTGTCGATTGCTCAAACATTAGAATAAATTATTTATCTGCTTCAGTAAAAACACAGTAATGAATGTGAGGTCTAGTTGTAGTATCAAACTTAAAAAATAAAAAACTAGATCGCCCTAACACACCCCTAATTTCGTTTTCAAGATCTAAATTAATTATTTTTATACGTTGCTAAAGTCAAGTTACTGCCAGATTGAGATCTTGTCTCCATTTATTTCACAATTGCCAGAAATTCTTGTCTGGTTATAGATTTTTAGCTGAAAGCATGAACGGTTGGTTTCAATCTAATTACAAAAAATTGGTTATGATTACTATCGTATAGAGTATAGTTATGAGTAGTAAAACAGAGAGAGATCTTTATGCCAGATTGCTAGTTGTACCAAAATAAGAGTATCTGTAAGTTATTTCGGATCTTGAAAAACTCGAAGGTGGATCGCTATGTGATATTCTGTGCAATATTTAGTTGAACTAATCAACTTAATGTTCCCTCATAATACCGTCGTAGTTCTACCATCTTGGCAATAGATATGATGTACCATAAATTCTCGTTGCCCAAATCTTGAAAAGAATTTCAAAAATTAAAAAATGGAAATAAGAATTCATGTATTTTTTATTTTTTACCTTTTGAAACTTTCTTTACAGTTTTTTTCTTTGCTGCCATCAATTGTTCTTTGTATCACGATTGATATATAAGCCTTCTCTGGCGAACACCAATTCTAGTAGTTTCTTTTTTAGAGAACAATAATTTATTCATTTACTTTATCTGATATTTTCAGTCGATTTCATAGTTCTGAATCTTAGATTGATCTTCTTGTAACATTGAGTATCATTGAATATTATTTATTACAGTAAGCGAGCAAACAATAATTGATATTCAAGAATGAATTAGCAATTCATTGTGTTTTAATGCATAAGAAACAAGACGCCGTAGGTAAGTTTTATCAATACTCCGAATTCCTCTGCAAATACTTCACAAGAATCTTCCAAACTAACATATTGGCAATCATCGCTAGTGAAATTATATAGCTAGGTTTGATTTTCATTTTTTGGTATTTGCTAATGAATTTTTGACAAAATTTTATCTTATCGTATATAGCCCTGTTCTTAATCCTTCTCTACTATCTTTAATCAGAAAATTCTCTCAGGTCATATTTTGTAAAAAGAAATTAGAATTAGTACAAAATAAATTTAGAGGTGTTTCTAAGGGATCGTGAAATTGTCTTTTCATCATATCAAATAATAACTAAACTGTATTATACCAGTGGTAGTAGGGAGGAGGAAGATCGATGGCAGCAAAGAAAGCCTCATTGGCGGCAGTATGCAATTATCGCCTGAGACAAACTTTTAATCTCCTTCTACCACTACCTACATTTCATATGGGATGGTCTAGAATAAAAATGGATGCTATCCATTATTTGTAGAGGTTGCATCTTATTATACGAAAAATTACTTTAATTTTCATCGATCAATGATATTCGTATTTAATAGCATTATAAAAAATCTACGGTTATATTTATAGGATATTGAACTTAGGATTGCAAATATTACAATTTATACCACGATATCGTATATAATTATAGAAAGAACCGCTCATTATGATAAAAATCCAAGAATAGAAAATTTGTCAAGTGACAATTGATATGGGTTATTCCAATGAGTCCAATGATTTACCTACTAACTACTTGTCCGAGTTACATTATGATCTTATGGCAAGTAGCAAGAAGTCTTTTAAGTGATTTGTTATATACTACTCTAGAAATCGAGAAAATACTCATCAACTTTAACCATCAGCCTAGTACTAATATGTAGTTCAAAATATGTCCTCGTCTCTTATACTCTCCAGAACTCCGTTTTGCGGATCTGATTACCTGTAATCGACTACTAATGGCAATGCCAATGGGTCAGTTATTTATACTGTAATCATTTCTCTAGCCTAGAATCGTAATTATTTCCATTAGGTTTGTATAATATTCATCGACTATCGGATTATGATACAATCGCCTTTTTCTTTAATACTACAAAGAGGAATATAGTCTAAAATTAGTGATTAGTATACTATTAGAATTCTTCAAATAATCTGAAGCTATTGATAACGGCAATTGGTATATTTCAAAATGGATTTCATTAAGCTTCTCAACATTTTGACACAAGATGTCATCTTCTACAGCAGGTATGGGATAAATCAGATTGCCACTATGATTCTTTTGCCTAGCGTCGATATTTCCAATCAGCAACTAAGATATCAAATCGATATCTTGTTTCATCTCAGTTACTCAACATACAATACATATTAATTTTTATCCCTTTTTAGACTGCGAGTGTACTATCTCAATCTTTCGTATGGTGTGAAGAGTATATCCTGATATAAGAACATAGTTTAGTACAAGGCCCCGTGTACTATTGTCGATCAAGGTATTTTCTAGCACGCAATATCGACAGAAATCAGCTAAAGTATTCGTACAAATCTTTAAATGATATTTTTGTTCGTCAGTAGACGTGAAGATATCCGGAACCATGGAAATTCGTAAGGCCTGATTTTTAATTCTGGATGCAAATGTTGATCGATCGATAAATCACCGTTAATTAGGTTCCTATTACGATTCTCTGATGTGCAATTGGCTTCATAGATGCGCTTGTACTATAGACACATCATCTAAATCTCAACGCCTCTCAGAATTTTCAATGGACTAAAGTCGTTATTTAGATGTCCCTCAGTAATTGATTCATATGTTCAGTAGGATCTTAATTCATACGATGTTGCTAACTATGCGAATATGTATAGACTAACAGGTGTTACCCCATATGGAACTCTGAATTGTCAACTTATATTCAGTTTGCCAGAGTCATATGAGTCATTAAATATATCTGTTTCATTATATCTAGGAGTTTAACAATTGAAATCATGGTATTCATCTCTACCGCAGTCGTTTCTATGCTCAAGGACTTAGCCCTTGTATTCAAGAATAATTATTTCCAATTAATCTGATAATAATTTATTAACAGTTATGCGAATTGATATATTGAAGCAAATGTTCCTAGTAGCCTGAAAGTTGGTTGGGCTGTTGTTGGCCTATTGTATTCTATCTTGCTTGTCCGAAGATTCAGTAAGACCTATTTGCAAGATTTCGAATCTCTTCGATCGCAAACGTTGATGATCTAGTACTATTAGGTACAGCGCAGAGAGCCTCAAGATAAAGAATCCTGAATTTTTCTGTGTTAGATTAAGACACAATCAATTTCTAGGAGTTCTGATAAATGTAGTTATAAAAAATATTGTTGACACATTCTTTATCCAATTAGCCTGCATTATATCTTTGACTATGACATCCAATTAATAATATCAGTCGTTGTGACAGATTTGGGATCTACATAATTTGACGTTAGTCCTCATTTACTGATGTTCCAAAAGTGGATACAAAAAGCAGTAATTAAAAGTTAATGATTTCCCAAGATGAATCAGTAAATGTGATAGTCTACAATTAAGGTTTTCATTTTCCCTGACATTTAGATATATTTTAGCCATATATTTGATAGACTTTACATCACCAAATATTACTTTACCAGCAATTGCAGATTGTGTCATTGTAGTCTTATATTACTCAGCTGCACTAAAATCTATAGTGTTTTATGAACATACTGGCAAGCAGGCAGAGATGCATGCATGTGAATCTTCCTAATGACAAATTAGATGTGCTGCTTGTGCTAGACTTTGCGAGATTCCGAATGGTAAGATTGGATTGTGCGGAGTGCGAGGCGTGACCAATGATAAGCTCTATATGTGTATGGTAGAGTTATCGCAGGGCATATAGACACCATTGAGAAAGAACCCGTCACCCATTATATGCTAGGATTGGCGATTTATTAAATAGCCACCACGGGATGGAACTGGCTGTGTAAATACTGTCAGAATTATGATATTTCAATTTCACAAAGACGAAATGTGGAAGGCATCGAAATGACATCGTCAGGTGTATCTAATAGTGCCGAAGGTTCAGGTGCTGATGGGATCGCATATACTTAGAATGAACCCTCACTTTTCATAGAATTTGCAAGAGATTGTGGTCTAGAATCTCACAAGCAGGGTCTTTTCAACATTTTTGTTTTGAATGGTTATGATACACCAGAATCCGTCGGGATGATTAGCAACTTTGGATTGTATCACTGTAGATTTTAAAGTGGCAAGCAAGATTTTATAAGACGATTTGTAGGTATTCGATGCGCAGAGCCAATATTTCAAACTCTAACTGGCTTAAAAAACAAAACGTCTATCCACATCGAAATTACAGGTCTGGTAGTTCCTCAAGTTGGAGACGAATTAGAAGCTGCAAGAACGCTTTGTAGATTCATATATGATCATCTTGGCCCTGATATTCTAATCCATTTCCTGAGATTCCTTCCAGATTACAAAATGATGGAGTTTGAAGTGACTCTTGAAACCTTAGAGAAGCATCATGCAATTGCAAAGTCCGAAGTACTAAAATATGCGTACATTGGTAACCTGCCTGGCCACTCACTAGAAAATACGCATTGCGCAGGGTGTAATACAATCGCGATACAACGGTTTGGATTTGATATCGTTTCCTGGAACATTGACAGAAACAACTCTTGTATGAATTGTGGCTATCATATCCCAATCGTAGGCAGGCTAGCGAAAAAAAGAAAGAATCTGTTTCGTATTTTAACATGATACGTTTACCACATCCTATAGAAGAGATTCGTAGATTTCGGAAATCAGATAATATTACCGATAAGTGTGGAAGTATCTATTCATTATACTTATTTATTGGCTACGTAAGAGCAGAAGGGTTATTCCTTTAAACCTCAACTACAATCATTAATAACTGCACAAATCGAATTATTAAAGCAATATTGATCCCCTATATTCCCTACTGAACTATTCGGCCAGTGAAGATTCAACTTGATAAACACACAGAATGTTGAGAATATACCTAGTTCCAAATCAGAATGATTGATAGGGATTATCAATACGTCTCAATTAAACATATTTGAGTTTCTCAGTGTTAACGGCTCTTCATATTGTCAACTTCTCTGTGTGTCTGGTGTACTATGTGAGATTAACAATTCAGTGTCTGCATTTCTTACAAATCACGAAAGTACGCGCAGCATTTTTATTCTTATCCATTCTTTGTTCAAACTGCCATTTACAACAGATCTTACAAATAGCTGTTGCTATTTTCATTGCTTGGCCTCCTGTACTTCCGAATTTGTTTTGAATATATTGTCATTAGAATTATAACATCTGTCTATCTATTAATCAATATATGCCAGTCATTATTAAATAATGCTTTAGCCATTGTTTTCTCATTCCATCATAGTATCATTAGATTCTTAACATTTATTGCATAGCTCTTGTGTTTAGTCCGAAAGAAATATCGTCTGCATTTGATGTTATACTATGCAAGGATAATGACAGGAAAGATATTTTTATTCATTGAAATATATCTAGGACTTGTTATTATTAGGAATTAAATTGGATCTAGATGGTCTAACAACCCAACATAAAGGTACAAACACTGATACACATCTTACCATACGAAATACAAAGGTAGATGATATACCTAGGATAATCCGACTTCAGAAAGAATCTTTCCCATATTTGGCAAAATATGGTAACATTTGGCACACTGAAGAATTAGAGAGCCATATTCGAATATTTCCTCAAGGACAATTTATAGCCGCAGAGCCAGATGGTACCGTAGTAGGTTCTGCTAGTACACTTATTGTGTCACTCATTCCAGAATACGCTGAACATACTTGGTGTGAGATCACAGCAGATGGTTTGTTTACGAATCATAATCCTAATGGAGACAGCCTTTACGGTGCGGATATATCAACTCATCCTAAATACAGGCATGAAGGGATTGGGACTATGTTATACGGAGCAAGAAAGGAATTAGCCTTGAAACTGGCGTTGAGGAGAATGATCGCCGGAGGCAGGCTATTTAATTATTGTGAGCAGGCTAGTAAGATGTCTGCCCTGCAATATGCAAATGTAGTAGTAGCTGGAAAAATGCATGATCCAGTCCTATCATTTGAATTGGATAACGGCTTTAGATTTATAAAAATATTACCTAATTATTTGTCTGATGTAAGATCTCTAAATTATGCCAGCTTCATTGAATGGAAGAATCCGCATATTACGCCTACATAGCACCTGCCAGGTTCATACAAGTTCAGGAACTCTGGAATTCTCAATTTTCTTTGTATTGGACAATTGACATCATGGCGCGATAGATAATCTTATCCAAGATGTGTCAGAATTGATGTAGTTTAACATTTACTAAGGACGTTACGTAGAAAACAACTTTGCCCCAAAAATTTACATACAATTATAAATATTATAAACTTATTTCAAGTATTTCGGATATTTATGTAATGGTTGAAAAGAAATCAACATTTATAAGATCATTATATATAACAGGCGATAGATGAGCAATAGAGAGATTCCATCGCAAAATCCACCACTAACGTCTAAGAAGGGCGTTTCTAAGGATAAGATGAGAATCGTTGTGAATCTATACGAATCTGGTATCGCAGAAGAGTTTATTGCCATGCAACTCGATTTAGAAATCCCTGAGGTAATTAGAATTTTGAAGGAAGAGAATCTGTACAAGGATTAGAAAATTTAATTGTGAGCAATGAAGTTATGTCGATGACACTGGTTTCACAAACAAGGAGGTAAGCTTAAGATTTGTGATCGTCCGATTATACTAGTCGGTATGCTTTTCCGAAGATCGATCACACGCGATTATTCAAATCGTATATTTCAATTTCCTCACCTCCATGTCAAAGCTTCAATAGTATGTGGAACCAATCTAGAAATCTGATCACAGTTTAAAATATTGACTCGCCAAAAATTTGACATTGTACGTGCCTATTATCTCATGTTCGAGTGTCAGCATATAAGATACCACGATTGTCTGAATGTTCCTGTAAATACAGATCCTTTTATCTAATGCAATTCTTAATCAACTATGCACGAAAACAAAGTAAATTCAATTTCTAAAATCCTTGTAGCTGTTGATGGCTCCGAGGCGTCAATTGAAGCTGCTAAATATGCGACCCAGATATCAAACAAATACGAATCAGATTTAATCGTATTGAATATAATTCTCTCAGATATTTCCATCTTAGGCCCTGAGACCCCTACCCACATAAATGTGCTGAAACAACAAGGCCAGGATATCTTAGACAAAGTAAAAGAAGTTTCCATAGATAGTGCTTTGCATAATAATGGAACAAGGGTAAGATTAGAGCTAATTGGCTCCCCATCTGCTGTAGGTGGAATTGTAGGATTTGCTGAAAAGGAGATGGTCGAATTAATTGTAATCGGAACAAGAGGGAGATCAGGCTTCAAGAAGCTTCTTTTAGGGAGTGTAGCATCTGGGGTTGTGAACTACTCTCATTGTCCTGTATTAATAGTGAAATGACCTTATCATTCTTTCCTAAAGACTTCTAAAATGGATATCTATGATATTTAGGATAAAAATATGATTGACCTAAATGTTACACGTCATAGATTTATTTCGGTTCGAATATTATTTCGTTATATTATAAAATCTAATTTAATGGATTGTAATCTTGAACCTTTACCTAGAATAAATTTAACAATTGAATTGGATTACTTGCAGGTCGTTAAACGCTAATTCCCTCAATTGGCAAAGTCATTCACGTGTAAACTGAAGCATATGTCATAATAAGTTGAGAATGTATAATAGAAAACTATTAAAAAGCATTTGATATGCTATCTGCTATGGAAAATAGGCTAGTATTAGCAATCGTGCTAACGCTATCTCTGGGACTAATACTTGCTTCAGCAAGTTCCGCTCAACCTCAAGTTATGGGACAAAGTAATGCTACAAAGGCTTCTAATAATACTAATGGTAGTACCAACGAATCGGATCAGGCTAGTCAGTCTAAACCCGCCAAGCCTGCTGCAACTGCGAATCAATTGGAACAAATGGGTAATAACTCTGCGTTCTTACAAGGTAGTGCTACAGTAGGAAAAAAGCCCAACTTCGCTACGAACTTCGAGCAGTTCAGTCAACCTCAAGGCTCAAGTAACGCAACCAGTGCTAACTCCACTTCTCAACCTCAAGGCTCAAGTAACGCAACCAGTGCTAACTCCACTTCCCAAGCTCCGGCTGCCTCTTCGAATGCAAATAAAACAGCAAATGCTGGTAGCAATGCAACAGGAGCCAACAATACTCAAGGCGGATTAGCCCAAATGAACAAGACTGTTTCATCAGCAACGAAATCTACAAACAGTCCAGCCGGTGCAACATCAAGCAACCCGAATTCCGATAACTTATTCACCAAGTTAGGCGAGGCTCTAAAGAATCTATTTGGTGGAGGAAATAAGAAATAAATCCAAATATTCCCTTACAATTTAATTTTTTCTCATGTCATCCATTGTCTGATCATTACCTACTTGTGATTGTGAACACCAGAGCTATAGTAATGAATGGCTGATTTACGTCATTTTCAAAACTTAAGGCGTGCTTGATTCGTCAAAAATAGCTTTCTGGCTAAATCAAAGCCTCAATCATGGTTGGCATAATAATATAGAAACACTCTTTTAACAGCTTTAGCTCTATACATTATCGCTACCAGGTACTACTAATAGATAGTTTAGTTCTATCTGGATAATTTAGTTCTCTGTTGTTAACCCCGAATGTCCACAGAAAATCTGAAAAATGTCTCTCTAATGCCTTTGTCTGGGTATTAATATGAGAAACAACTAATTTATATAATTCTGAATAATGCGCCGATCCTCAAAGCATCTGCCCTCTTATCTATTATGTAACCTTCAACCAACACGACCACTATCAACTTAGATTTGATTTTTATAGTCAGAAGAGGGCATGAATTCTTGAATTTGTCCAATGCCAGCACATAATGCTGCAATCATTTCCGTCCAAATCTTCCTGTTAGCAGTTTCATTCATACCCAGAAGCATATTTATAGTAAGCCCATCATATAGGGCTACAAGTCCAGCGGAGATAGCCTTAACATCTATATCGCTTTTAAAATACCCCTTTTCTACTTGCTGACTTAAATATTTAGAGACAAGGTGAAAAATATTAGTTCTATGTTCGAAGAGAACCTTACATAACTTTGGATTACGTGAAGCTTCGGCTACTGTCTCCATAAACACACGATCGCGTTTTCTAGAACTTCTTCTGAAATTAATAAAGAATTTTTCAGCATCTGAACCTAAATCTTCTTTTCTTTTGAATAATTTCGACATTTGCTCATTTAGATCAATTATGCTAATTTGACAAATTGCGTAGAACAATTCCTCTTTGTTCCTAAAATAAAGATATAGTGTGCCTTTACTCAATCCAGCTCTTTCAGCAATATCATCCATTCTCGTCTTGTCAAAGCCGGTAATCGAAAAGCATTCGATCGCTGCCCGAACAATCCTATTTCTAATTTCTAGCTTGTATTGTAACGTCACTTTTGGACACATGGTCTAATTATATTCTCCGCTTGATCTTGTGTCTAAAGTCTTTTCAATGCGATCCTTAAAACCAAGAAACTTTGTAGCATAGAAGTAGACACTCGCACCTATCGAACCCATTAAGGCTCCGAATGGAACTGTAAACAACAGAATTCCAGGCAACGTAACCATGAAGTTATCATGCAATTCTGACATCGAATTAAAGGAAAATCCTAAAGGTTCTGCAAAAGTGATTGGCAGTAACGGGTAACCAAGGATATAAAAAACTGATCCCACAAATGCACTCGAAATGATACAGGATTTTTCTAAGTTGAGACCTGTTACTCTAGACCTTGACTTTTGAACCATACAATCATAAAGAAAACCTACCACGACCAATACGATATACATAGGCAAGAAAGGCACTAAATGATAGGACGGAATTATGTTAGTAAAGCTGTTTATCAAGACCACTAGTAAAGTTATCATGGTTGCTGACCATTTCATATTCAAGGTCCTGACGGCAATTAACAACACAACTGCGTCAATGATGGGCAATAATGTGATTGCAATTATTGATTCAGTCACTGGATTTAGGTTAAAATTAAAGTGTGATCCGTTTGAAAGAGGAAGCACAAATAAGTAAACATACCAAATCATAGTAAGCCACCATGCTGCAAAGGCTGGTATGGCTAGGAATTTTATCATGCTTAACTGAAATGTGGATTGAACCTGCATAAGCATTCTTTTCAGACCTATGATCACTGCTAATGAGTTTATAATTATCCCCGTTGCGAGTACGAAATGAGTAGGACTTAAGAGACCATCTATCCCAAATGCCTTGTGCCAAGCATAGTCTGACGGTCCGGCTACAATCGCTAGGCTCGAACCTATTATCAACAATTTGAATGAGGTGATAACGGGGTTCATACTGTCGATCTTGCGTGTAAGTATTAATTTGGTGCCCATAATGGCGGCTACAAGAAGAAGGCCAACTCCGGAGTATAATAAAGTGTGTGATGGAGTAAAGAAAGTCTCTGGAGTGCGTATTAAATGTGACGTAACGTCCCAGCTAACTCCGATTATCTGAAGAATAGAACCAACGCATGCTAGAGACAAAACAAGTATGTGTCTACCCATAGTACCATTGTTATTCAGAAGTGTTACATTATGCTCGGACAACCTTTCTGTCGTATTATACCTAAACAATATAATAAATCTAACTGACTGGTCAGTTATGTATATTAAATGCCAAGTAATAAACCACTTGAGTGAAAAATATATGAACTTTAGCTTTAAGGATACTCGTGACCGGTGTTCGGACGAATTCGGGAACCTTAATTCAATACAAATCCATGATGAGTGTGACAACGTGCTGGTGAATTACTATTCTCAAACATATTTCCCTAAAGAAAAAGTTCTTGTAATAGGCTTGGGTCAACTAGGGTTACCTGTAGCAAAGTACGTCCAAGACCGAGGAGGATTTGATGTGTATGGTTATGATATTAGTACAAAGGCATTAGACCGTGCACAGAAAATAGCTGGAATAAAGAGAATTGGGTATTGTAGTAGAGATAGCGAGATTACTAGAAGTGCCGGACCTGGAGGTAATGGAAGTATTGGTAACACTAGTAATAATAATAACATTAATGCATACGATTTTAGTGAATTTGATGTCTTTATTGTCTGTGTTTCTACACACAAGCCAGATGACATGTTTTCTCCACAAATAGATGGTCTACTATCCATAGTTGAAAAG
>JBEDUN010000008.1:0-46034 GCA_040414675.1 Nitrososphaeraceae archaeon
TGGTTTAAAAAACGCATATCCTGTGTATTCAGTCATTAGTAAATATCCTAATGAAGACTATTACCAGAATTTACAGATTGATAATAAGAGAACTCCGCAAGAAGAACTGGGGATAGGTAAGCAATTAATGGAATTACGATATGAGGGAATACCAACCTCGACTAATGAAAGCCAATCCAATACCAAATGCGAACATTCTGAACTGCACACGCAGCACACGCAGCATCAACAACAAGTTACTGAAAAAAGACTTACACATAATATCCTAATAGTAGAAGATGAACCAGATTTAATATACACTTACAAGATAATGTTACTAGATGAAGGCTACAATGTGGACACTTTCACTGATCCATATGCTGCATTGAAGCGTTTTGCTGAAATAGATTCATCGTACTACAGTCTAGTTCTCTTGGATATACGAATGCCCCGGCTTAATGGATTACAATTATACTATAGGATTAAAGCCATAAATCATAATATTAAAATAATATTTGTTACTGCTCTTGATGCAGCGGATGAATTGGTAAGTATATTACCTGATATGACACTTGATCTTGTAATTAAAAAACCGGCGGATCGTGCACTTATTGTTAGCACGGTCAAACAGGCAATTGCATCGAGCTAAATATCTTCGAAATCAACAAAATTGATTTTCCAGCATCTTAATTCCCTTGTGATGAAACTTGATTCTATATTATGCTATCGAAAATTATCCCCATTTTAGTAACGCCATTAGTATAAAGTTGTTTGATTTAATCTTCTCAAGATACATGGATTTAAATGTTATAGCTGACACTCAGACGTACTATTTCAGATAGTGACTTGACATCCATGATGCTAAATTCAACATTATAATATTTCTATCACTAAATTTTTGAAAGAATGTTTTGGTCTGAACGTTGCCAGCATAAAATATTCAATTAGTATTCTTTATTTTTCTTCCAAGTATTTGGCTACATCAATTAATGATGTGGCGAATCTAGTATGCTCACAATCTGCTGTTGAATCTGGCGAGTTACAGTAAAGGAGTTGATCTTTAAAAATTATTTCTGATATTAGGTTTCTTTGAGTATCCCTTATGAAAAGACTGCCACCATGACTTCCAGCGTAATTCAAATGGCTGAACGGTTTGTATTTCGCAAGAAATTCTTCTCTTCTTATGACATCAAGAAGCAGATCATTAACAAAACTGGTGAAGTCTGGTGCTGTGCGCAAGCCGAGTTGATAGGCTCTTTCCAAGCCTTTGACTACTTCCTCACGTAATTCAACGAGTTTATTACCGCGTTTAATTGGCAAGACTTCTCACTAGGTAATACGTAGTGATACTTAATAAATCTCTTCGTCGTGTTAGCATTGGTTATGGAAAAGATTCATCTGTTGAACACTTAGTAGGGCCCAGTGATGCGAGGTATGTTTTACTAATGCCAACACTTAGTAGCACTGAGCCATACCTAGTTTGGATTTAAAGTTCATAAAAAAAGGAATCTAATGAAACAAATAAGGAGACATTAATTAATAATTGCGATGCAGGGGTACATATGTGTTTAAATTTAGCTCGTGGAAGTCTGATATCCATTCACGACACAAGTTCAATTTCGATCAATTCAATACGATTACTCATCGAAGACGCAATTAAATCCTTGCAGAGATACGGGTGAAGTATTATTGGAAATTGTACTTTCGATCATACCTGAAACTTGGTTTCCGATGCTTTCTTGGCAACTTAAATTATAGATCATAGACTAAATATACTAAGTCATGCTTAGCATATAGAATTTGGTGCACTAAGTTATACTTACCTGTTTAATTGCTATAGAAAATCGCACTTGAAATACCCCAATATACGATTGTATTGCCACAAGGATGTCATTATAAGAAAAGATATGGTTCATCGTCCATCTTTAGTATCCTCGATAGCTTTAGTATAAAAGTTCCTGGTTTTACTATACATTCTTACAGAGCTCAAAAGATCCTTTCTGAAGATTATAGATTGAAACCAAGGAATTAAATGATTTATGATTCTGATAACTTATTTTAATCTCTAATGGTTACTTTTGTCATCTTCGCTTCTTCTGGATTTATAGGTGCATCAGCGGAATCAGTTTTCAATGCCTCTATTTTATCTACGATGTCCATTCCAGACGTAACATTTCCGAAAACAGTGTATTGACCGTCTAGAAAACCAGAGTCCTTTAGAACTATAAAGAACTGGGATCCCGCACTATCTGGATCTTGCGACCTTGCCATTGACAAAGCACCACGATAATGCTTATTTTTATTGAATTCGGCTTTTACGTTCCAGCCTGGACCGCCGGTACCCCATTTATTTCTATTATCTAAATTTCTTGTATTAGGATCTCCTCCCTGTATTACGAATTTAGGGACTATTCTATGGAATATCAGACCATCATAAAATCCCTTTTTAGCTAATTCCTTAAAGTTATCAACAGTTTTTGGTGCTTGCTCAGTATAAAATTCTAAATCGATGTCGCCAAATTTTGTAGTTATTGTCCCAGTACTTGTCATTACTACTACTACTTTTTTCATATGATTATATTAACTGATCATTAATGCATTGCATCTCACAGTACTTTTTGGGTTTTACATGAAACTATATGTTACGATACACCAACACCATGTGCCATTCTCATATTAGTTAATCCACAGCATCTCAATAACGATTAGTTGATTATTCTTTCAATTAATTACTGACTGAATCCAACCACAGAGAAAGAGGTCTTGATCAATAAATGTGCATATCCTTGATACCTTCATACTCATTGACCCATCCATACCTTCTAGCCGATCAGTCTGATATAAACATATTTCTGTGGATTAGTAACTGCAATTATCATTTGATTATTAATAAATACTTTGACAATAGTCATTAGAATTATGTCTTTATTAACTTTCCAATATCTAGATCTCGTTTATATCGATCCAATGATCGCTTAAGTTTAGAGTCCTGTTTTACTAAGAAGTTCAACATGGCATCTAGATAAGCAGTATCCACGTGAGTCTCGTCATAAGTATGAATTAGCATTAGCATAATTTTTTCACAATATTTCATTTCTTTTATGCTTTAAAAGGAATATAATTCTTATAATCATTTCTTTCTACAACAGACAATTTACGTCGATGAGATTCCTCACAATTTTAAAACAATCTTCACAGTACAAGTGATTGGGTCCGGCAATAGATGTTATCATATATTTGTTGAGCAATTCTCAAGCCACAGCAGTACCTTTTGTATCTTTGTTGACGTGTCGTAATTCTGTTAGAATCAGACGGCTTGAATAGACTGTCACAGCTATCAAGTATTAACATTAATGATAGCCTAAGATAGACTTCGATGCTTGACAACTATATCTATAACCGGAGAATGTACATGGAGAGAAGTAATGACATTACAAGTTAAATCATTGAAAGATAGAACAGAGGTAAATTCTGCTGGTCTTGTTTTAGTAACTCGTTATAGACCAAAATATCTTTCGAAATCCAATGGGAACTGGAACGAACATGGAAGGAACTAGCCCCAAGTAAAACTTTGCCTAAGAATTATATAAAGGATAAGAAGATTGATTGAACTGAATACAAAGACGATTTTAATTGAAATAAAATCTCTGGATTCACAAAAGCGAATTCATGAACTAAAACAACTTGTGAATTACCGTAAAGATATAGCATTACTATGTCACTGTAATACAGTAGCGTCTGACGATTATTGTCATAGATACATAAACAGAGACCTTGTAGAAAATACATAGAAGCAACAATGACTACAGAATCTATGTTACGGAAATCTAATGCGCTTAGTTACGAGACATAATTCATACTTGCTGCTTTATATTATTATTAATTCAACATATAATTATTATTAAAACATATTCCTCTATCCTGAATTTTCATTTTATGAATATTTAGTTATTAATTACAAGTAACTATATTAATTCTATTTAATGATGCAGAGAATGGGTACTAGTTATACAACTTTTTGTTTTATTCCACGGTCACATATTTATCTATTTCATGTAGATATCATTACGTCTCCCAGTATGGAGAATATTGTTTTATTCAGTCACGATGCTAAAAATCATAACACGGTATAGTGGATAATGAAAACATAATCTCCTATTTTAATTTGGAAAATTGGATTTCGAGTCCCCTGGAAGCATTCATAGATATCACATAACTTTCATTCCTGTGCAATGGAATGAGTGATGATGGGATCTTGCAGGAAGGACAGATTAGAATGTTTTTTTCACTATTATGTGCTTCGTTGTTTGTCTTGGGAAGAAAACAACTTGCGCACCAAAAACATGATTCACAAAGAGCAAAATGACAATCACATTCATGCAGAAATGGTTTTACTATGTTAATGGAATTCATTGAATCTCATACCTTCGATTTATATAATTTTTCGTGATATTTATAAATGTTATTGAAAAATATGCATATTACGATCTAGGAATTATATAGCATATAGAATTTATATAGTTCAACCGTCGAGCTTTCCTGTAAACATAGGTCGCTGGATCCTTACAATCAATCATGATCATTGATTGCTCTGATTGTACCAGCGACCAGAATCGCAAACAAAATGACAACGTAACTGCTATATTATTCAGACTTAACTAAGTTATACAATATATATATAATGTAGAATTTTACACGATGGTAAGGTTCATTCAGTGAGGTTGTGTCAATGGATCTTATGGCCACAAGCATTATTTCTTGTCCGGATCCGAAATCTGTCAATTGTTTCTTCGAATTTACTCGGCCTGACGACTTTCTAATTTACCAGCATGAGAATTTTGCTGTCATCAAGACTCACACCAATCCATAATGTTCATCTGTTACAAATATTGGTTTACACAAAAGTTTTTTCAAAGATTCTATAGATGAAGTGAGAAAGATGTAGGAAATTCCGTCTTAATAAGGATCATAATAAGATACGATGAGGTCTGTATCGCAACTATCCTCGAGTAGCTTTTCATCGCCTTCTGAATTCTAGACATATCCTAGTGGTGCTTTCTAATCTCGAAATAAGCTCTGAGATTAGTTGGCAGTAGTATACATATCAATCAAATGTCGCCATAAAAACCGGAAATTGATACCCAAATCAACACGCATATCTTTGTGGAAGAGTTCGATAATGTGCGAAAATGTGATATTGTTGTCAGTAATTTGACTTGTACAAATTGAATTCCATCTTAACTTAAAGGACTATTAGACGGTATTCTCATGAAGATATCTAACCTTGCCAGTTTTCTTATACGTTCATTCTATAGTGAGCAATTGAGGAGAACCTTATAAATGCGCAAAATGCTTCAAGAGAAGCTATGAATAAAGGTGATAAATATCCTCACCCATTTAGAAGCGGCAGCGATTTGTTGCATTCTGGATGCACCAGTTAAGAAGGCAGTCGAAAAAGATCATGATAAAATTGGTGTAAAATACGACTGGATTGTGGAAGTAAAAACTACTCAGAAAACGTGAGGTGCATCAATCAAATTTCTCTGTCAAACTAATATCCTAGCCAGTATTCATTTCAAAAGAAATGATCACATTAACTTATTATATGCAGTGTATATGAATCTAGAACTCTATCTACTCTAACTTTACTTCTATTATTTATCATAATGATGCCGAGATATCATAGAGGTATGGTGAACGTGAAAGTTGCTCCTTTTTTTCCGTTAAGGTTATTCTTAGCCCATATGCTTCCGCTGTGAGCTACTACTATGCTCTTTGAAATATATAGTCCTAATCCAGTACCGCCAGAAGATTTAGTTACAAATTTTTCAAATAGCCTTGGAAGTATTTCCGAATCTATTCCTAAACCAGTGTCCTTAACATATACCATTGCCAGCTTTCTGTTATGAGTTTGCTTTTCTACTAACTGCTCCTTGTCCATCTTACTTTCTGTTCCTATAGTGATGATTCCTTTGGTGGAAAATTTTAGGGCGTTGTTTATTAGATTATTAATTACCTGTGTGATTCGTTCTATATCTGCTTGAACTAAAAGTCTGTCATTGGTGAAATTAGTTTTTAATCTAATATTTGAATCATTGGTAATGCGCTTACTAAAGTCATTAGTTATTTTTCTTATTAAATTATTTAGATCGAACTGTGATTTGTTGATTCTCAAGGAATGAGTCTCGATTCTTGTAATATCCAATATGTCCTCTGACAATTGTTGCAATCTAAGAGCACTTCGATTAATGATGTCTACCATTTTAACCCCTTCGCTATCTGTTACTCTAGTCTTAAGAGATTCAGATAAAACAAGTATTGGCTGTATAGGATTTCTAAGCTCATGAGCAGCTATGTTGACAAAGTCCTTCTGCAATGTATCATGAAGTTTAACCTTTTCATACAATTCGACTTGTTTCCATAGACTTTCAAATATCGAAGCATAAGATTGTACAGTTGGCTTGCTATTAGAATAAGTTGCGAACCCAATTGCACATTCATTTTCCTTTTCTTCAATTGTTAATGATATTTCTTTATCTACAATCACAATGGAGAGTCTAGTCCTTATTGACCTCTCTAGGTAACGCAATTCCATATTGTGAAATAGATATGATAGATCGATGATTCTTCCTTCAGCAGGAATTCCGGTACCGATTAATATCCTGACAGCTATTCCGTTATCTGCCTTTCTTCTTAGTATGCTTAATATTTTACGTTGCTCATATTGTTTAATCATGTCGATGTGAGAAAATAATATCTGTATTTCTTTTGTAGCAGAGGACACAACTTTTGAAACTAGAGAAAGTGTCTCCTCAAAATCTTGTATCGTTTCTACGTACTCTCTTGTCAATCCTTCTTTGATCTCTCTTATTCGCCGTTGAATAGGTACTGCTTTTTTCCATAACATATCAAAGAAGTATTGTTGCTGATCTACGAATGCCCTAACTGTGCTCACTATAAGTTGAGGCGGTGGTGCTGATTCCTGACTGGTTGCACTAGCATGATATAATTTCCCGTCAGCAATTCCAAAATTTCCTTTGACCTCGTCTAAGTGTCTTATTTCTCCGATCTTCTCCAATTCTTCGCAGTATGATGTATTATCTTTGGTAATTTCTGAAATGAACCTTAACCTTACACCTCTGTTCTTCATATCCATCATGGCCTGCGTTACTGGATGGTTAGGTATAACAAGCATCGAAGGACCATTGGCATCTATACAAGCATCCATAGTATATTTGATAGCATTGCATTGTTCTACTACTCTTCTGACAATTTCGTCTGGATCATATAACACCTCCGTCTTTTTGGGAATAAAAGTAGGAGTAAAATGGGCAGTATCATTCAAAGAAAATTTGTTTGGATAGATTTATGCAAGACTAATAAGCATAGCGGAACTTTATTAATTCATTGTTCCTTTGATGTGCTATAACCTTATTATAATCAAAGGTCATGATTTATTTACTTATGAAATCAAAACACGCAGCGGGTCATGTAGCAGTAATGTCAGGCATTGCAATAGCCCTCGGATTTGTGATGTTATCAAACGGTAGTAATGCATTAGCTCAGCAAGAAACCAACAATACTGCTAAAGGCACTATGATGGCAATGATGCCCGGTGGTCAACAAATGGCCCAGAATTCGAATTCTATGAAAATGAATACAATGAATTTGAATAGCTCTGTATCTCTATTCAGCCCCGTTATAGATGCAATAAAGTCAAAGATACATACGACATTAAATGATGCCACTACAAACGCATTAAAAGCAGTTGGTGGAGGCTCAAACACGTCAGCTGTTGCAGCGTTTATTCATCCGGAGAGAGGATTTCTAGTATATGATGTATTTGTTCTAGATACTAACGACAACATTCACTGGGTAAAAGTAGATCCTGGAAACGGAAAAGTGCTATTCAACCAACCAATGTCCCTGATGGCAATGATGGCAATGATGCATCCTTCGATGGGAATGATGGGAGGTCCTGGCATGATGGATCATGGAATGATGATGCAGCGTGGCATGATGGGAGGTCCTGGCATGATGGATCATGGAATGGGAATGATGGGAAGTCTTCAAAATAATCCATGGTAGTAATTAATGTAATGATATATCTAGATGATGCAACAAGTAATAGGAAAAAAAATTTATCATCTTTTTCTTTTTTGTTCTTTGTAGAGTTTCAAAAATGACGAACGTCTTGAGTCTATCTTTTGAGTTGCTAGTGTTAAGTTACCAGCTTACAGGCAGTCCTAAGAAGTAGCGGTTTTTATAGAACGGATAACCTACAAGATTGGCATTGCTAATTTCTTGCTACTCCAAAGACAGTATTTGAAAAGCTCTAGACTAGCAATTGGTCGCTCATAGCCCATAAATACGTATTGATCAGTTTTTTTACTGCGTTAAATCTATTGTCTTCAGATCTTTAATCCCGAATATCATGGTAATTCACTGCCTTCTTGAGTCATTGCAACAATAATCTAGATTCATATGCCATACCTCAACTATGGTTTAACTCCAGGCGGACATTTCCATAACATAGGAAGGCCGTCACGATCAAAAGTAGCAGGCGTACAACGTTTGTCTACCAATTCATTGCTATGTTGTTCTCTCCAGAAATAAGCGCCAAGAAATATTCCTGATAGGACTACAATTACTGCAATCAAGATAAACAGTCCTTTTCCTTTAGGTTTCATTATCTATTCATTCACCTATCCGCATGCAGAACTTGTCATGATTTGATATTAAATTTTAGTTATCCTAATCTATCCATTCTAACCATCAGCCTTTAGCTAAGCTGAACTTATAATCCACTAAAAATAATTACAGACTAAACTGTTTATAATAAGATATATGGATAAGGTTGCTATGCTAGGCTGTAGAGCACCTAGCAAAAAGCAACCCTGACATATGGAAAGTAATTGTCTGTGTTTTAGATATAGATTATAATACAGCGATCTACTTAGGCAATTAGATAGATTAATCATAATCAATCCGCAAATCAAATCTATCTATACTATTAGCTAAAAGATCGTATAAATCGCTAAATACGTAGACCATTTCTTCACTTGGAATGTTACGAAGACTCAATAATTGCCTTTTACAACTGGTGCACTGTCTTTGAAAGATAATGATGTTTGTCTGCTGGACTGAAATTAGAAAGTGCCTAACAAACAAACAGCCTTTTGAATGCCGGTTTTGATTCACTTAGTTACTTTCCGGATTGTAGATTTATTTAACAATTTATTCAGAGATGAAAGCAAAAAGTTATTTGCCAGCGTGTTGTGGCTGATTCTCAAGGAATAAGGCTGTTGCCGAACTAGTCCATGTTGCGATTGGTGTGTAATAGAGGCAACTGTTCCAGTCTAGCAAACAACCTTGAAGCATTAAGACACTTGTGCAGGCGTACATAAACTGGCAATATAGCATAAAGAAATAACCTGATCTATGTTCAACCTATAGTTTCCCTTGGACAATTTACATAGAAGAACCCCCCTATCCTATATAGAATTTTTTTCTATACTTTAGGTATAGATTATTTTTATACTCATAAACATTAACAGCTGTACAGGAACATTATTATGTACACTAATTATAGTACCAAACTGAAACTTGTAATAATTGCTCTAGTGCTAATCACTTCGATATCCATATCACTAAATACTTCCTCTACATCCCAAATTATTGGTAAACTTGCCTTTGCCCAGCAAAATTCAGTACTGCCCAATTATAGTGGCAACTATCGAGCCATCGAACCATCCAATACGGTCGATAATAAGGCCAATCCAGCTTTTAGCGAGATTCAAACCGACTCACTAGTACATTACCAACCTATAACTCCTACTAGCCACTATTATACAGGCATTCCTAATGAACCCCGTATAAACAGTTTTCCGATATCGACAGCAAATATGATTAACTCGACTAATACTTCGGGTATTGTTCAACCAGTTTCGTTGGTAAAATATCAGCCAATTGCTCCTGCAGGTTCACAGAATCCCATCACAAGTACGACCTCTGCCGGACTTGAGCATGCAAGCACAGATAACGGTGATCATCACAGCAGCAACGACAATAGTCATGATGGAGGAAGCCATTCCAGTAATACCCACCACAAGTCTTCATCTACTAACGATAATAATGACCATGGTGGAAGAACTAAGAGTCATCATGGTAGCCATCATTTCGATAGCCATCATTTCGGTACCCATCGTCATGGAGCATCTGCGTCAGCATCGGCAGGTAGTGGTGGAGCATCTGCGTCAGCATCTGCAGGCTAATTATATCTGATGCATACGAGGCCAGTTGAAACTATTGATAGCTACAAGTATCAAGACTAGTGAAGAACTTGATATCTATCACTTCCAACTGATGATACCTACAGATACTAACAGCTAGTCAATGCGACCAACACACTAATTCCTTCGTTACGCAATAAGTAAGATACCTGGCCATGTCGAACTATTTAACAACATCAGATGCAACTGTCCCAGAAACAGTGTTATAATTCAATATGCGAGATTCCAGGTAATAAGGATCATCAATAATGCTGTGTCATAGGTATAGAGACTGATGTCTCAAGATTGCTATAAAATCACTTATACTGTGTATTATAGAGCATGCAGAATATCATCTAAAACAGAGATTATTAAGGGACTGAAGTTATATTTGAAAAATATCATAGTCACACAATTTGCTGTCTTTGGCCATAAATATATCGGTTCCAATCCATCCATAATATAGAGCTAAATATGTACACATAATTCAAAAAAGAAGATTAGTACAAATGATTGCTATTATTGCAGATATCAATATAACAATCCAGACATTTGCGCTAAGCGAGATTCTATGGATGTTAGCTTGATTCGAAATAATGGGGTAGGTAATGGGACTTAATTACTATATCATTTTGTTGGAGACTTGGAGCATTAGATACCGAATCACGTAAGATGGGGATTAATCAAATTCACAAAATGCATAACATGCAAGCATTGGAAGATACTCGAAAACGTAACTCACATGGTTTGCTTGTATCTCAGTCTGAGGTAACGTGAATTACAAGCCGGTAAACCATATGTGATAAATCGAACTGCAATATGTTATAGCGTATTGCCTACGATTTATCAAATCCTAGAGGTTGTAGGCAATACTCCCTGCCTATAATAATGGCAAGTGGTCTGGGAATATAGGTTGGTCTAATGTAATTTCTCCTAGCAATCGTAAATACGCTATCATTATATGTGATATTGCATTAAAAGTGGATGATGTATCCAGTTGATAAGAGTAACATGATTGCGTTAGCTGGACTCAATCTTGCCTTGTCATATGAAAATGCCGCGGTGAAGAGATTAGAAAACAGAGTTTCTGAAACTATAGATGGGGAATTAAAAGATAGACTTGATCGTCACCTGGCCCAGACCAGAGAACAACAGGAACGCTTAAAAGATAGAATAAACGCAATGGGTGGTGAACCGATCTCAGAAAGCGGAAGATTGCCTATTCCTGAGCCCCCACACTCACTGAAAAGTATGATAGAAGCTGGAAGCTCTCCCAGTGAAAGAGAAGTTTGGGAGTCTATAAACGACTTAATAATAGAAAAAGCAGAGGCAATCATGTATCAAGGTGGAATTCAAGCACTCGAATTATTGAAGACTGACAAGAAAACTATCAATGTGCTACAGAAGAATCTGAAAGAGGAGGAAGCATTTGCAAAATGGTTAGAAAAAAATAATCCTAGAATTGCTAAGCGGTTAATGACAAAACAAATACAAACGAAAGAGAAAAAACGAAAGACAGAGGAAACAGCTGCTGTAACACCTAGCTAATTTATTATGTTACCCTGAATATTGTCCGCTATAATTTCGCTATTAAATAATGGATAGTGTCGGTTGCTATCGTGCGAGTTAACATGAAAATAGTTAACCAATCGACATTAAAACGAGAACAATTTCAGAATGTATTATATAGGGTGATCAAGAGCGATCTTGTTACAAGTTATGCACTAGACATGACTAAAATCTAATCGTAAAATAATCTATGATTATCCTATATTTGTCCCAAGTCATGGCTAATATTTGATTAGCGGTTTGTTACTTTATTCTACTTTTTTAGAAAAGTACTAAAACTATTCTATTCCTGGATGCAAGAAGCAACTGACATATGAGCATATAATCCTTATTAAAAATTTTTGGTCCTTTTTTTGCATATTCGAGTCTTAATGTCAGTGGAATTGAGTATTTTCACAAATATCCCTGGATTCACCCTGGTTCATCCGGCAAGTACTAAATATTCTGTTAAAACCAAAGATACTAATGCAATATAATAAGTGTCTGTAAGTACGCTTGCTGTTCTGTGGTTAGAATCTATGTAAAAATTCACTAAAGTAGCGTAGTGTTACTCTAGTTAAATATATTGAGATTCAAAATGGAAAGTGGTATAATACTGATGCGATATGACCTTCATGTTTTTATCCTTGTCAAGATATCCTCTTTTATTGATCGAGAATGACATTTTATGGTTCGTGTCGATAGTAGCTCTCTCGGTCGGTGTGACTGCATTGCTATTGCGATTGTTTAAGAGAAGCATAACGGATTAGCAATCACAATCTGAACAATACATTAAAAATACTTTCTTTAATCGATGATATTTCGTCGATAATTTGTATTGATTAGCCGATGTAACAACACAAATAAACGGCGAAATCAGAAGCAAGGTGGAACATGTCAAAAACACCAGATAGTCTCGGATTCAAAGCTATCAAAACTACTTTTATTGGCCCTGCAGTAGCTACTGCAATTGCGTAACTAGGGTCTTTACAATACTTTATGTCACTACACTGTTTCCTGGTATCCTATTACAAGAAGTGGAGGAAGCATAGATATGATTGTGCTGATGTGTAAATTAGGACAAGTCGCTAATATAGTATTAACTGCAGCAATATCGTCTTAAGAATCTAAAATAGAAGTTAAAGTTATTCGATTATGAGCTTATATCTTAGTTAGAGGTAGAACAATTTAAAATCCACAGCTTGCCCGGAATTAAATCATTGATACGCACTACAACATGTCCTAATAGAGTTATACCAAGTGTAGCTTGTCAAACATTATTTGTATTTTGATCTGAAACTGATCATGACAAAAGTCGTGCTATCATGGATCAATTATGATCGATTGACCGCTAGCATACTGGTGTCGATTATCAAAAATCATATCAACAATCTTGTGTGCGATTTGTTCTGGTTTTAGCATTTTATTTTTATTTTCCATATAGTATTTCTTATTTAAATCCTCTTGCATTCGGGTATCTACTTCGCCAGGACATATGGCCATGACACGTATATTAGCGCACTCCACTTCCCAAGATAAGCTTTCAGTCAGTCCTATTATACCGAATTTGCTTGCACAATATGCGGAAATATTAGGAAAACCTACTTTTCCTGCACCTGAACTCACATTTATTATTACCCCAAATCCACTTCTCAGCATAAAAGGCAGAACAGCTTTTGTACACAAGAATGTGCCTTTCAAGTTTATATCTATAGTCCTATTCCACTGTTCTTCACAAGTATCAACTAATTTGCTAATACATGCTATCCCAGCATTATTAACTAAAATATCTACACCCTCAAAACTATCAACAGTTTTGTGAACCAGGCGGTTTACTTCTGATGATTTACTGACATCGCATTTGACACCCACCACATGATTGCTATTACTCGATTTTCTGATCTCTCTAGTTAGAGAGTCAAGCTCGCTTTGAGTTCTGGAACACACAACTATGTTTAGACCATTTTTGGCCAATAAAATCGCAGTTTCTCTTCCAATACCTCTACCAGCACCGGTGATGATCGCTGTTTTGTACATTTGATAAGCAGAGACTAAAAGCCGGTTCTTTCATATATAATCTAGTTAATTTCAAAATCTCAAAATATATATTTTGAAGTTGTTCATAATTAATGAATAATTCTCTTTCCTTCAATAGCTATCATAGTCTGTGTCGATTTCACTTTCGTAATTCGTCTTATATTTCTGATTATATTTTCGAGACGATATTGAGAATCATCAGTTACTTTAATAATAATGTCGTACGAGCAACCATATATACCGCAAACGTCTTCTACACCCCGTATTGTACGGATTTCATCCATGATTGCCGATTCGCATCCTAATTCACAGCTAATTAAAACGTATGAGGTTGACAAGGTAAAGACTCATAGTAGTATAATAGATAATATACATAGGTGTTGTGGTGCACCATCATCTGCAATTACTGTGCATATTCATATATTAAATATATCACAATTTCTTGTCACTTTTTGATTCTTATTCCAGAATTGGATAGGAATCTTGTTTGCTGGACTAGGTAACATCTCAGCTTGAAATCTAGCAATATCTTTATTTTATATCTCTTCAGAATAAAATCCATTCACAGCGCTATTAGTCTTGACAAGTTGTGATCTCTAGATACCTTAGTGCATAACTTCGGCGAAGCAAATTATCATGTACTTTCGTTAACATTATGAAAAGGAAGGGTAATTACTTTAATGTTGGTCAGACCATTGAGTGGCCAGCTTCTTTCAATTCCACAGCACATATGTATATGAAGCTGCTGAACCAAGTTAAGGATTTAAAATTTTATATTCCGGACGCAATTTTTTTGGATGAAAAGAAAAATGGTAAAGCGTAGAAATTTAAATAGTTCAATATTCTGTTAGATGGATATTCCAATTCTACTACTCTCGATTGTTATAGTGTGAAACAATTGGTCTATTATGTTTCTCTCGTTGGCGTAAATTTCAGATCGGAGTAGGACGAGTGACTAATTAATTAATTCAATCTAAATTGTGTGTCTTTGTCTTTGAATCGCTTTATATCCAAACATCTTGACCTTCTCGTCTTCACTTGATTCTATCACTCCGGTTATTGATGATGTTGCCTTATTACCATATTGCTAAAGCGTATTAATTGCTTCAATTTGCTCTGTTGAATTTATTGAATGAATTGCAGAATCCTTTTATTCTCTTGATCTGATCTTCTTTAGACAGTTTTATTTAACCTCGACTGACCCCTTCTGCAGCTAAAAAGATTATACTATTTGAATTTTTATATTTCCAATAACATTACTAAAGTCTAGCTTACAACATGGGGCTAGAATGCTAGTGAAATAGATCTAGAGAGGGTAAAAATCTCGGTTTATTAGCGAATAATGTCATAATTCCGAGTTATATGTGTTTAGCGCGGCAGCTTGACTACAAGTCATGTTCTAAACAATCTGGTATATAGTAATGACCATAATCATATTCATTACCATACCTGTCATATCTTTGCTTTTGCTATCAACATCATTACCACTGTTATCAACATCCTCCCCACTAATTGAACTGTCTTTAGATATCGAGCTGTGAGACATCATCATATCGTGTGATTGTTGTGTAGACATAGGCATATTCATTGATATTCTGTTGTTATCAAAATTATTCATAGTGTTAGTTGATAATGTTACTATCCCTGACCAGGATAGTATTCCAATTATTATGAATCCTGCACCAGTAATCCTTGCAATCCAAAGACCACCCTTGGACCATATCTTCTCAGCAAATATGATCGCAGCAAATAATCCCATCCAGAACACATTCATCCATCCCAATGCTACCATAAGCAGGAAATAAGGCCAACAACAACCTAGACAGTAAAGACCATGATATGCACCCATCTTCACTGCTCCCATAATACCCTTACTCCATCTTCGCATGAAGAAGCTAAGAGGAGATTCGCAATAGCCTAAGCATCTGGTTTTTAACGGGCTGAATTGATAGATTCCTGCTATAATAATGAGGATAGGGTATATCGTATTGATCAACAAATGTTGCTGTTGTTTCAACTGAAGAACGTGATCAATTCCCAAATGCAAGAGCAGTGTATTTAATAATAATGACCATCCAACAAGTAGAACTATTCCAGTTAATGCCCATATCGCAAGATATGCTGAAACAAAGGCTGAGATATTGTATGGTTTTTTTGGAAAAAAGTAGTTCAAATTGTAAATGGTATTCTTTCCCCTGATTTTTTTCACTGAGTCTCGATTATCACTATTGACATTCTCAGCTTTGTCACTATCGTTACTCTTATGATAAGTCAGTTGATTATTTAGGTTATTATTAGCAGAATTGCCATTTTTATTATCACCTATAAGTCTATTATAAACAAGAATCATTGGTATTATGGCTGGGAACATCATTGCTGCCATTCCTGCTGTCCATATTACTATAAATAATGAGAATGCGTTTAGATTGATAGAAAACATCATCATAGATGACATCATTGCATTGTATTGCCAAATCGATACTAGCCATGTCAGAGCAGATATTGAAATGGCTATCACAATAATTATCATGGTCTCCGTTTTCATAATATCTAACCCGAGTATGATACTTGGTACTGGTATCTATTTATCTGATAGAACAGATTTTATGGATCATTACAATCGAACAGAATACGTCTGCTGACCTTCTTCTCTTTTCCAATTGAAGACAATTGCTTCGACCTCATCTGCGAGAGATTCTCCCGAGCTGCTATTCCGCCAGGTCGTACTTTGCTTCCCTGGTGGATAATTGTTTGGACTCTTATCAAGAGATGTCGTAGTTCCGGTTAGTGTCTTGGTTTTTGTTAGAATCTTGCCTGGTATTTTTGCATTATGACAAGACAAATCATCTTCAATTTCAGATTTGATAGTTGAACATTCCATTCCGTGAATCCCTCCAAAGTATATTGCAAATTCAGATATACAACCATCGGATTTGCCACTGAAAACAAAGATTAGATCTTTTCTCTGTTGAGCTTTTGCTTTCTCATCAAACAAAAAGGCGTGATCTATTTTAGTTGTTCCTTCATTTGACCATGTATTATCTTTGAAGCTAGCCGAGACTAAAACATTCAAACCATGGAAGGTGATTTCACCATAATTCCCTTTTATGATATTGTGTGCTAAAATACCGTCGCAATCTTCGTATGTAGGAGTTTGGATAAATTCACAAGGGCATAGTATGTTACAGTTACAATCATTACACCCATCTCCTATGATTCTCCAGTCTAGCATCTTATCCTGAAAGGCACAAGTAGTAGTTGCCATTGCGTATGCTGCTACCATAGCAACAGTCAAATAACTATGATGATATTTTAGCATTCTCTCCTTCAGGCTGCTTATTTTGTAAGTGAGCACACCTCGCGTTCGGTATGACAAGTTTTATCAATCATTAATGTCAAAGGAACTTGATCCAATACATTCAACAAAGCTTAGTTTAATATGCTAGACAAATGCAATGGTACAAAGATAGTTTAGTTGATTATACAGAGATCTACGAAGAGGATTTGAATAGCAAGATGAATATTCTTAAAATATCTGCCATTGGTATGCTGGGCTTTGTAACAGTTCTGAGCTTTGTATTGGCGTCATTAGGTAGTGGTATAAGTATGATCATTGGCCCTATTGCATTTGTTATTCTAGTGATTATGTTGATACAAGAGAAGCGACGAAGAGGTAAGGTATGGTGAACTCCATGTACATTAGCGATCTAGCGACACTTCTCTTAGCATTCAAAGACAGACTCTAATAAGTCAAGACAATGTTGACAACCTTCCTTGTCTGCATGTTTTTGGACCAAACCTAGTAGTTTAAGCAAGTCATTAATTACTTCATCCTTGGTCATTACGTCTAATGGATCTAAGACCGTTCCCTTCTCTATATCATTCAACGTTAATTACACCTCTATGCGACTAGACCTGTCTACGCGAGTCCTTATATGGTTTTACCAACTTTGTTTATATTGCATATTCAATTAGTTTGTCCGATAGAAATATTCCTGGCTAAATTTAGATATTATTATTTTTCTATATCTGATAATAATACTAGAATTAATAAGGTATCAAAATATGTAGATTCATTTTATCTTTATGATAGTCTGAAAATGATCAAAAAAACAATCTCTTAAGTCATATTTCTGCATACTATAGGTGAATGTATGACTTTGAACCACTAGATGATCTTCTAATCTCAAAAAAACATCGTAATACTTCCCTGATTATAGCACTTTGCAAAGCGTGAAAAGGAATACAATCAAGACATAATTTGTAATCATTATCAACTTTTCAATGTTTTCCACATCGAAGAAATATAAGTATTGGAATGTGAATATGTCTTGAAAAACTAATATATTTTGTGTTTCCCAAATTGGTAATGCCAATTTATATTGCTGGATTGTACTCTAGTACGATTGATATTTATTTAGTTCTCAACATGAAGATCATAGTACTAGAAGTATAATCGTTCATATTTGTTTATTTATTAGAAATTTTTGTCAAGGCATGAAAAATACACTGCTTTGTATTTACTGACCTAAGCCACGATCCTTTGTAAACTATCGGAATTTGATATACCTCTGTTACCGATGGGATATTCCTGTAAATTTTTTCATACTCATGTATGAAATTATGTGGTGCCATCTTTCTTGGTTTCTCTCTTTCATACCAATCAATATTTATAACATGATGATTTGACATGTTGACAAGCTTGATCATAACCTTTTCGATTTCAGATGGTAATACGTGCATGAGAACTTCAGATGCTATCACCAGATCATACTTTTTTTGGTTTTGAAAAGATTGAATATCTGATATCGCAAAATTGAGGGGATTATCACTCATTGCCTCTGTCGCTGATCTAGTGAATTGTTTGGCATTTTCTATTTGATCTGGAGACAGATCTATAGCTTGATATTCCCGGATATTTGGAAAGTTTGTGAGTAGTAACTTGGTTATGCGTCCGAACCCGCAGCCGGCTTCAAGTACTGTCGAAAAGGAAGATGAAGAAGCAAGATTTCTTTTCAAATAGTCAATCACCAAACTCTCTTGTAGCTCAAAGTTCTTGTTGTATCGAAATTGTTCCTTGTAAGTCTTACCGTGTTCATACCAATATTCATGGGGGTTGTAAACATCAAATCCCATTGATACATTTTTAGAATCTTGCACTAATTAAGACTTTGTCTAAATATGCGTCAATTATGATAAATAGTCGTTAACAACTTATTCATTATAATCTGTTTCATGTTTTGACTATAGCAGGTCTGCTCATGCAATAGTCTTTGCACAGAACCATCACCAACGTACCTTATCTGTTCAAACTATACAACGACGAGTTTATTGGCCTCGACTTACCAGGGTACCCGTGACAACATCAGGAGCACAACAGTATAACTGCATTAGCAATGGACATCAACAAAACCGTACTTAAGCAGGTGAGATAGCATAAAGATAACCCTAAGCACTAGGACACACACCAATTGACTCACCTATCTGGAATATTGCATGTATACATCGGGCGAAGTTACGCTGGAAATAACTTTAGTAGATTATTAGAGCAGAGCCAGTATATCGATATGATCAAATTGCAGTGTGCTAGATATAGACTTATGTCTCAGGATAATGATAAATTCTATGCCTGTCTAAATTTGTGAGGTATGTCAAACTATGTGCCTTAAATATGAAGCGCTACTGATGCGGGAGAGTATGCCAAAATTTACACATAGTTAATTCGAATCTGTGGTCTGAGACATGATAAAGATGTTTCTATCAGATTTATAGACTCTTTAATGTATTTCTGAAGAGATTATCGAAGACTATGCAAAACAAACAAATATTAAAATCTAAAAATTCCGCTAGATCACTATAAAGTTATTCAGTTGCCAATTCGTTTATCAGATCTTCGTAGAATATCCTCTATTTTATACAATGCTGTATCTATGAAATCGTTAGTAATTAATGGTGGAACATATACGCGACATGATTCAGGGATAATCGAATTTATATTGTTTAGAATGCGAATCTTCTTGTCCACATTCTCCTCTGCATAACAATCTTCAACAAGTTTTGTAATTGTATCATTATATTGAGAATTACTTGCGATCAATTTTATTATCTCACCCACTCAGTTAGTTGTATACGTTATCCATTCTGAAATTTTCACACACATCGCATTTATCTATCAGGAATTTCGAATACCATGAGATCTCACCGAGCTTGGAACGGGCAGCATTTTCTACACGTTCAAAAAGCACACCACACTGTTTGCATTGATGAAGATGCGTAATTACTTTGCCTTTCCTACTTTGACTATTCTCAGGATTCGATAATCTTAAGTACATACCTATGTATATTCTGTATGTTATAAAAGAATTGTATACTTATGTACGACTTTAGATATGCCTTATGTATATACTTATATGCATCGGTCTCAAATTATCTCTTAAGATTAACTTGGCCTCACAGACTAAAACAAAATTATATAAAGTCGAGTCCAAATCCCCAAAAACTGGAGTGAAAACTTGTAGACATTCGATTTTTCTGGAAAAGGCTTTTGTAGAAGATAGCCTCTTTCCATTCAAAGCAGGTGAAAATTTACTTGTCAGAATCGACAAAGATCGGCTCGTAATCACAAAGCCATAACAAGTCTATGACTTTTGTTGTTATACTCTCTCGAATACTTTATTTATTCCAACATTTAGATGAGTCGTATTATTTGCTTGTTCTCGTTAGTTACATAATTATGTAAATCCTCACATATTGTTAGGGCACTTGCTTGCTATAGCAAATATTCCGGGTGTTGATGCTACTGACTAGTTTGGATAATCATAACCTGGAATCCAGATTGATCCTGCAGTGTTATGTGCAATGACATGGTCTTGCATTTTTGATCTGACAAAAAGTCTGTGGAAATGTCATTTGATCTTGTCGTTAGTTAAAAAGTTTCTACGTATTAGCTATAAGTACAAGTGCAAACTCATATTGACGGTCGAACCCATCTCAATCATAATTTGAAATCGGACATGATTTTATTATTATATGGAAGGACTTGAAAGTGAAAGTGAAAAATTGAATAAATGTAATGTACAAGTCTATATCTTAAATAGTTTCCAAATGCCTATAATTACTAGATGGGGATAACTGGACTATACAAAAACAGACTAGTCCTAACCGATGTCTACAATTTGGGACATTGGCTAATGAAGTGTAATGTAGATTGGGAAACATCTCATATTTACAATCGAAATAGAAGTATGATATTATTTGGATTTTGGGACAATGTGATTCAAACTCTTAACACTTGCATTACTTCTAAAATGATTGATGGTGCTGAAATGCATGCTGCTAGAATGGGTATGTCATTTCCTAGAAAAATATTCGAACGGGTAGTAGATGAACTAGATGGTAGAATTCCACTACAAGTTGAAGCATTACCAGAAGGTACCTATGTTCCAAGAGGAACCCCTTTTTCTCAGATCTCTAATACGGTGGAGGGTTTTGGTGAGCTAGTCTCATGGTGGGAAGCAATGTTTGTACATTCCTTTTTTCCATCTGGATGTGCTACCATGGCATTTGAAATGAGAAGGTATCTTGATAACAGCAATTATAGACCTACCAAGATCCATTCGTTCGGATTTAGAGGATATCCATCATTAGAATCAGCTTACTGGGGTGGATTGGCTTGGTGTTTATTTTTACCTGGTACGGATGACTTCCATTTAAGGCAGCATCTTCCGAGTAGTATCAGAATATCCTCTATAAATGCAATGGCCCATAAGGTAGTGCAACAATTTGACAGGGAAGTCGATGCATACAAGCACGCGATAGCTGCTGTAGCAGATAAAAAAAATGTGGAATGGCGGATGCTTTCTGTAGTTATAGATACGTATGATTCTTGGCAGTTCATTAAGAAATATATGTCAGAGGTCGTTGCATTTGCTCTTGATAAAAAGGTACACCTAGTACTAAGACCTGACTCTGGTGATACTTTGGATCAAGGAATATCTATTTTAAAATATAAATCATCTCACAATATAGATCATCTATCTTGTATTATTGGAGAAGATATGGACTTTCAAAGAATAATACATTTTGATAAGGAGCTGATAAAAAATCATCTTGATCCAAATGATATGATCTATGGGTTAGGCGCCGGATTCTATAAACACATTGATAGGAACTTTTTAGGATTCAGTATGAAGACAGCATTTTCAAATTCAAAGCCAAGAATGAAGTTCTCTGCTTCAGGTAAGACATCTTTGCCCGGCAGAGTCAGGCTAGTATATGATGAAGATGGGAAAATGAAAGTATATTTGAATAGATCTTCAAGGCAACACATTGATACTAGTTCTCCTAATCTGTATGAGACTTTATACTTCTACCCATCAGACTCGGATGACACGCCTGTTATAAAAAATCCAGACTACGAAGAGACCTGGCAGAGATCTCAATTTGTATTACATATTGACGATAGGAATAAACAAGACAAAATCGTGATTTCAGATGAGATTCTAAGAATAATGAATAGAATAAAACGAACCTTTATGCCTACTTCTGGAACCATTTCGTAGTAAGCAAGTGTATGTCTTTATAGCTGATTTTATAAATCGTCTCTCGCAGGGTATCAATTAGCCCATTCTGAGGTGAATTTGGATTTCAATTATTAATCTTCAATCTATATATCAAGACGAGTGATATTACATCCTCGTATCTCAGATATGAAACAAAATAAAGAAAACTACGTATATGAATTATTTGTTTATTGTTTCCGCAATATTTCCTATAATTAATGATTCATGACTATCGATGACCAGCTATGACATCATCTCTTCTCTATTTGTTTAGCAATTGTTAGACTTTGACATCAGAGAAACGAGATCGAACAGATTTAGGTATTTGCAATGAACTGTTCGTAACTATGTGTGAATATTTCAATGATATTTCCGAAGGGATCTTGACAATATGCTAATTTATGATGCGGTTTGGAATTATTCACGTGTAATATGTTAGTTAGCTGTCTTCCTCCACTATCAGTAATTTTTTTACATAACATCTCTATGTTAGGATCAGTAATACAAATATGGAAAACACCGCTTTTCCAATACTCAAAATTATTTGCTCGTTGCTCAGCCTCAGGATCCTCAAATTCAAATAGTTCAAAACCGACTGAATTACCCGAGCTTAGCCAAACAACATTTACTCTCTTGAAATTTGTACCAAAAATTTTTTTGAAATTTGATGATGCTAGTGAAGAGTTCTCTACTTTAATCATTTCACGCCTAAGAACGGTGAAGCCTAATACCTCTTCGTACCAACTAACGGCCCTATTGAGGCCAATAACACTCACTCCAATGTGATTTATTACTTTAGGATATGATTTTGTCACTCCATAGATTTTAATATACTATATTTTATTCTTATCCCAATCTGTCTTCTGAATATCGAAAAGAGGAGATTGTGCATTTTTTCTTCAGATATTTAATTTGGTATGTTATTTATTCGAGTTGAATGGATTTTGCTGATCTATGATCTTTATCAGCGTCATCATCAATATTATTATGGATTTGTTCTATGTTCAGTTCATAGATAGTATCGGTAGATCGAGACTTTAACGTGATATTGACGGCTTTTGTCAAACAATAGATGCAGAATACGTAGAATATGTCTATTGTATTGCCTTTTTTTAAGTTTTAATATCTAGCAGACAGTTAATATAAGGAAGATTTTTGACCAAGAATTTAAATAAGTATTTAAGTCATGAATTCTGAATTTCGTTGAAGATATTAGAAGCTAGTCCAGGATTTGGCAGGCCTTTAGATGGACAAGAGACGAAGGATTTTTTGGCAGCCGGAAAATTGAATGTACATATTGGAACAGTGGATGAGAAGGGCGATGCAAATATTCATCCTGCATGGTACTATTATGACCGTCCTACCAACAAGATATATATTGAGACTTCAAAGAAGTCAAAGAAAACGTACAATCTTAGAAAGAAAGAAGATGTGTACTTTTGTATTGATGAACCAAACCCTCCGTATAAGGGCGTACGAGGTAAGGGAACCGTAAAAATACACGAAGACGTGAGCTTTAATGTTCCCATTGCAGAAAAGATCATGATAAAGTACTTGGGGAATTTAGAACATCCAATGGCTAAGGCACTTTTAGACTTTCAGAAGAATGGTCAATCGGTCGTCATAGAAATTAGTCCAAAATACTATTCTACATGGGATTATGGTAAACAGTTAACCTCCAGTAAGTTATGAGTCTTTGCCGGACTTAGCAGATCATTCAAAGGCATATATTGGTGGCTAGAAATTTTAACTACATATAGTGAAATCAAGAAATTATTTCTTTTATTCTAACCTTTACTTTTTGGAACTAATAAAAAAGGAATTTCGTATGCTCTTCAACAAGCATAATCGACATGATCATCCAGTTGCTGATTTTTTTTGACAAGAATTAAGAATCTTTTACTTTGTCATGTTTCCACCGTTTGCATTACCACCGTTTGCAGTTTGATTACCAATGACTTCTATAAATCTGCTTTCTGGACCAACTAAAACAGTCAGTACTCTGTCAGTATTTGTATTGTGTGTTTCTTTAAAGCTATTAAGTATGTTAGGACAAGTTCCAACGCATATACCGCTTGGTTCTCCACTTATTCGGTTACCATCTACCTTGACAATGAATGGGGCATCCTTTCCTTCAGCATTTTTGGAATCTATGACATGTCTTGGTACGTTAACTTCTAATGCTGCCCCATTTGCTTGGGGATTAACGGCAAGATCGAGGCTCTTTCTAGAAGGATCTGACAATATTCCCACAAGTGAACCATCTAGTACACTATAATCGATAGGAACGGTCTTTCCATTCACAGTGAGATTATACTTATTGGTAAATCCAGGTTTTAAGAGAGTACCAATTATGCGACTACTGACCTGATCGGTATCAGGACCTCCGAGTTTTACCACGAATTGTGCGTGTAGTGTTTGAGCGGTAAGTATTGCAGTTGTACTGACCACGGCCATGCCTAGGATCGCAGATAGAACCAAAAATGACATCATATTTTTAGGTTTGTTGTTCGAACGAAAATGAGTAGACATTTATGCAATAACAAAGTTCCTAACTATATATGCATATCTATTATTACTCTTGAGGGTAAAAGAAATTATAGCATTATATCTCTGCTCTACATGCAAGTAGACCTTATTCGATTCGTCAAATTCGTTTATTAGTTGTTCAGCTTGATTTCTTACTTCCAATCTAGTTATTTTACATTTAAAAACTAATACAGATGAATTTTTAAGTATTCACACATTTTATTATTATTATTCATACATCTTCTTATCATAATAACAGATTTGATACATAAATCGTTAGTCTTAATAATTTTTGAGTACTAAATTAGACTAATATTTTTTTGACAGACTTTAATAGCATCAGCTTTAATTTTCGACTTCTAATAAAACTTAAAACTTTTAAAATACCTATACAGTATTTGAACGAATTGTACCAAGGATTTATTGTATCTCGCAATAATTGTAATAATAAAAGTTTAAAATTCGAAATAATCCGGGAATTGGAAGAGTTAGACAACTCGCCTTGAATTCTAATATGAGCAAATCAGAATATGTAGTAGATTTCTTTCCAAGCGTCTATTTGAATTGTAGCATGTTGGCCGCTCGTTGACAGCAGCGTCTGCTACTGCTACTACTCATCCAAATGATTGATATTTATGAGATAAATAGGATTTCGTCTACAAAAGTTTCTGGAGAATCGTGATTTCATATACACGACATGAAATTAGTAAGTATAATCTGTAAGTATTACGTTGTCAGCTGGACAAGTTATACCAGTTAATAAAAGTATGCTGACAATTATCGCCATATTGGAATTCAAAATATTAACACTGTGTTAGCGAATTAATGTTAATTGGTATAGCTGACGCTAGAGAAATCTGAATTTTTCTACACGTGTTGGATGTTCCAGGAGTGTTTTTTTGTCGTCGTTTGCTTCAAATATTTTATGCCAGTTGTAGCTTTCTATGCCAGTGCTTAACTTCGCTGAAGTCGCTTCGGAGGATTGCGCAATCCATATTTTTTCTGTTTCTTTAGACTTGTAACAGTCAAGTAGCTTTTGGGCAGCCAACCTGTCCGTATGCATACGGGGTTAGCTATCTATCTTCAATAGTCTTATAGAAGATAGATCTACAAAAATGTTTCGTTATTATCTTCTTGTAGTTCAAGAGTAAAGAGACTCGGACAATCGCTTGCCCTCGACCCACACTTTTGACTAGATGATTCGATAGATCGATCGCCGTACAACAAGTAATAACTTAACAAATCCTCTATTTGATTACGTAAAATAGCAGACTGAGTATGACTGTCTGTCAGTCTTTTTTGGGATAGATATTTAGCCAGCAACTTAAACTTTCTATATTGGTCTACAGATACTTTGGTTGAAATAAACGTATACTGTTGATGCTCTCGAAAAATCTGTTTATATGTTTCAGATTGTTATCTATTCTAGAATTCTGTGGTATCTTTCTTTCTTATTCCTTACCGCTATCTGTAGATAGATCTTGTGCAGATCCATGCCCACAAACATGGATAGTTTACCGTTGGATACTAATTTGCCAGAATAAAAGGAGCTAACTATCGTCGTTACATCAAAGCTACTAGCTTGTTTGAAAAGTAGTTATTCAACACATCAGATCAATGGCATAATATAAGTGGCCAAAAAACAGCTAGAACCTCGAGATAAAGATATTGCTTATTGGAAAGAGCGCGCAGAAACCAGCTAAACTATAACTTGATAGATTATTACCTATGTTCTAGGTAACGCGCAAGCTAATGAAATAAGAGCATTACCAAGAGTCAAATGAAAAAATCAGTTAATCCCTGGGCGGTTTGCCGCTCTCAAGCCAACAAGTATGGGCGGTCCAAGACCAAAACGGAACGGTGTATTGGGGATATGGAGAGACACAGAAAGTAGAAATATATTCATTTCTATATTAAAAAACGCCAATTTGAATCAATCCTTAAGTACACTATGGATCCGCATTTCTGATAGAGCGTCAGTATAGAAAGTAGTAGTAAGGGACAGTACTTTAGAACCAAACATTTCTATCTCAATCTGAGGAATTATCTGACTGGGAATATGTCATGAAACTTATCTTAATTGGTATAGGTTAACAATAGTTTGTTATTTGTATTTCGGTATTGATATTCTCCTTTGCTTTGTACGAACACTTTGTGGTAATACCTATATTAAATCAGTGGACTGACTTTGATTCCAAATAATTTCAAATAAGGCAAGATACGATGAGACAATCAATTTACTGTTAGAGTATATAGAAATTCCAGCTGCATCATACATGTTGTCTTTTGTATCGTCTTTTGTCTGCACTATGATGGATTCTTTTCTGTCAGCTAGTACAATAACAACCATGCTTCTACTTTCTGTATTTTCCTTTAGACTTCTGATATCAAGTCCCGATAAAGTCTTCTTCAAATCCTCTATTATTTGCATAATTTGATTGTCCACTGGTGTAAGTACTTTAAGTCTGACATTATTTTGTGAATAAACATCTTTCAAAATCTGCACAGATAAGCCTGTGTGCACGTTACGACTAAAGGAGTTGATTGTAGGAAAACCCACCAATAACTCCTCTTTTGCAGAAATTGAAATATCATATGCGCGGTCTACCTATTCCTTTGAATTTTCTATAATCTCTACATTAGCTAACATAGTAGTGCAATATGTTTGATTCCAGCTGCTATAAGTATTGTTCCTGTTTCCAATATGAAAACCCACTCATCCCAAAGAATGCCATTGGGATGCCATTACAGAAGAAAAGTGTTACTTTCGGTTCAATTCACATTACCCTAAAGCTTGCAGAAATATCTTTAATTACTTTGGAAAAAGATAGACATGATGAATGTCTTTAGATGAAAAGTTCCATGAACAAAGAGCCCTGATATTTCAAGGCGGGGGAGCGCTCGGAGCTTATGAAGCAGGTGTATTTCGTACTTTGTACGACGGTTTTTTGGAGCAAGAGGGGGAATCTTCCTTGCAAAAAAATCTATTTAATATTATTGCTGGCTCTTCGATTGGGGCCATAAATGCAACCATATTGGTAAATTACTTTATAAATAATAATAAAAGCTGGATTGGCTCAGCGGACGCTCTCGAAAAATTCTGGGATAAACTAAAGTCTTTAACCATTGCAGACTCTGAGAGTCATCTCTTAAAGCACTATTGGAATGGATATTGGAATTTTTGGCACAATATCAGTCCTGATAAGGTTGCTTCTCCAGAGGCTGCAAGAAGGTATTGGTCGTGGAATCAGCTTGCTAATACTCCATTAGGATTCACACGCAATCTGTGTTTCACAGTTCCAAGGTTTGATATCAAATTTCTTGATTTTAATCCCTTTGTTTCTAGTTGGCTTGGTTACGACTTTAGTCAATTGAGAATCTTTTTGGAAAATGAAGTACATCAATTTCCAATAAAAACTAGTATTGAAGATAATGAGCCTAGACTTCTCATGGTGAGTGTTGATGTCCAAGATTGCAGTACTCCAATCACTTTTGATAGCTATCCCAAACCAAACGCAAATGCAAATTGCGAATGGTACAGTGAGTATGGAAAATCTATAGACGGTGGCATACAGCATAGAATAAACTATAATGGCATTGGGGTAGAACAAGTGTTGGCAAGCAGCTTGTTCCCATACTCACTATATCATCCCAAAATGAAAGACGAATCGTCTACCGGGGAATCCTCAGAAAGAACATTTTGGGACGGCAACTTCATCAGTAGTACTCCATTAAGGGAGCTATTACAAAGTCATCGAGATTTCTGGCTTGATTATTTTAAGTACAATAACATAGAATATGACGATGGCACTCTTAAAAATGAAGGCAAGCAAAAAGTCCCTGATCTTGATGTATATATTGTAAACCTTTATCCTTCAATAGAAGAAAGCCTCCCTCAAGATTTGGATTCAGTTCGAGACAGGGAGATTGACATCAAGTTTCACGATAGGACAAATTATGACGAACAGATGGCACATGTGATCACAGATTATATAGATTTGATAAAGAAGATACGCAAAATAGCTGTAGACCATTCAAGGGATAAAGATTTAGCAAAATCTGAATTAGACAGCCTACTCATGGCAGATCAATCATTGCTAAGTAAAAAGCGACATGGATATCATAGAACAAAATTTCAAGATTTATTGGAGGGAAGATTCAAAGTCAAGGTACATAGAATTGATAGGAAAGATGATAGGGATACTATTTTTGGGAAACATGCCGACTTCTCATGTTCCACAATAGACCAGCTAATTAGTGCAGGTAGAAAAGATGCAAAATATTTAGATTTATGAGCATTAATAGTTTAAGAGAAAAGATATACTTGTTTGTTATTTCTTTATTTGTCTGTCTCAAGGATGAAATGTTTCTAGTTTGGAATTAGAATGCATATTGAAATTGTTTAGACGATAATTTATCTTGCTTGTTATGATTACCAAGTATATCGGCCATGTTCTCGATCCCAGCTCAATCTTTTAGTATTGATATAGTTATTTTTCATTTATTGTTCAGATCATATACTGGGGCACTTCTGAGCATCCTTTCAGGGATATCACAAGTATATTATACTTTATTATAACTCAGAGTTCGAGATCTATAAGTCTGATTGATATTGGTATTAACAGACTCATCGTTGTAAACGAAGATTGCTTAAATTACATCATTTGTATACTCAAGGAAGTTTAGTTTTGTAACTATGCTGCTCCTAGATATACATTCCTAGATATAGCATTACAGAGTTATTGTCTTGTCATTTAGAACCTGCTTATAATTGTTGATAAGATTGCGGTACGAATATTTGACTACAAATTACCGTCGAGTTGATTATTACAAGTGATACCCGACTGCATCTACATTGTTATGTCTTCCATACTTTTGCACTTGCTGACTTCTATACCATTCATAACTATGCGATAAACATGCAAGTTCCTATGCGTAGTGTATCCCCAACTATAAATTGCATGATTCAAGCGGTTTAAATCAAGTATTATACACAACATATTGACTTTTAGTTTTTAGTTAGAGACTAGCCAAATAGTAATAAGCTACGATATGAACCGGTTGTTATTGATGTTGAGTGGAATTCACCATTATAGTGTTGCCTTTCCCATGATCTTTTGAACTATCATTTTCGCAAATAACATTTATTGTTAGATCATCATTTCCACATATGTTTTGTTGATTGGATGATCCTGAGCTCTTATGTGATGCATATACCGTGTGTGGGGTCAAGATTACCACTGTTCCAATAAATAAAACTGTTAGCACTACACATGATAATATTGTGTTAATATTTTTGTTGTTCATAGTTGTGAAACTATCCTAACTTGATATTATATTTAATTTAGGAACATCAATACTCCTAATTAAATCTGATTTATGTTTTCAAAAAAAGATTCGAATATAATTCATATTTCTGACTCTTGTTAATATTTGACTATGATAGTTATAGAAGTTAATATTATCTTCATAAATTATCTTTGTTGTTACAATCGTTCTTGTAGACGATTTTTCTTTTTTGTTCAGACCAAATAAACTTCTATTATGACTGAATTTGATATATAAATACGAATTGACTTGTGTTTACTTATTCATATTTCAAATAATTCTCCTTAATTTGACATAGTAAATTATGATAAATCTTTTAATAAATCTGGAGATCACATAACATTTTAAATCTTCTAGGACTTGAAGATCGTAATTTACTCAGGTAAGCATTTGATATAGGAGATGATGTCTTTTTTACTAAACTTTAGTCACTCAAGAGCATACCTTTAGATATTCTGACCAAAGTTTTCTATACCTTATCTTGTTTGGAACTTCACGATCTTAATATTTCCTAAATATTCAAATCTCTAGGGCCAACTAATCATAGAGATAGGCTTCTTAGCAGGCAACTATAAACCTTGTAATCTCTCTGCCGAATAACTCATTTTTTAACATATCCAATGAGGAGATTGCCCTAATACAGAACTGATACAATTTTATCTTGCGGATTTGTTTCAAACTTCAATGACAACACGAAAACCAATCCTACTCCTTGACAAGTCCGAAGATTCGATAAAAGCAGTTAATCTTTTTAGAAATTCTGGCGTAGACTACGTGGAATATGATACTAAGAAATTTGAGGAATGTTGTTGCGGTGAGCTACCTGCAACAAAAGCTCCTTCAGTTTTTGCTGTTGAAGGAATTTTTAAAGGATTAGAGAAAATTAAGGAATATGTCTCATTGAAAAGAGATAATGCTGATTCTAATACCGAATCAGAAATCGCGTTTTAATGATAGCTACAATACAATTAGTTGAGCGCATAATCTAGAAGATCGCGTATAGATTGACGCTAGAACTAGGGTATGTTCTACCAGCATTGTTATATATTGCATGCTCCACTCCAGTCGGAAAATGTTGATTTGAGATCGCAATAGATTACCGAAAGCTCTTAGTATATTGATTTATTTTTACATGGATATGGATAGAGATTAAATAATCAGCGATAACTAATAGACAGCGAAAGAATTTAATGAAGATTTTATTTCAAGATTCAACTTTCTCGCTTCAATTGCTTAGAGTCATTGGTGAGACATATTATAAAGGAGCGGACATAGGCGAGTGTATTTCTACCGCATATCGTATAAAAGAAGGCGACTTTGAGAGCTGGTATAAAGAATGGCTAGCTACAGCACAAAGAGTTCACAGCTACGCTGATGATAGTCTTGCTCGAGGGCACAAAGTAAGTGCACGAGAAGCCTACCTTCGAGCCTCGAATTACTACAGAGTGGCAGAGTTTCTTCTCATGAATCCAGAAGATCGAAGAATTCAAACAACTTGGGGAAATAGCAAGAAATGCTTTAGAATAGCCGCAGAGCTTTTTTCGCCACAATTTGAAGTTGAGGCTATAGAAATACCATATGAACAGACCACGTTACCTGGGTATTTCTACAGCAGTAATAACAAGTCTTCATCAAAACAAAATAGACCTATCCTAATAGCTCATGGAGGTTTTGACTCTACTGTTGAGGAATTATATACTTCAGCAGCGCCGGCGTTAGAAAGAGGCTATAGCTGTCTGACATTTGAAGGACCAGGTCAAGGAGGAGTGATACGTAAACAGAAAATACCATTTAGATCTGATTGGGAAAAGGTAGTTACACCAGTGATTGACTTTGTTAGCGAGAATTATGCAGACCATTGTGATCTGACGTCTCTTGCATTAATGGGAATAAGCATGGGAGGTTATTTAGCAGCTAGATCAGCTGCTTTTGAGCATCGCATTGCTGCATGCATATTGTACAATGGTGTTTATGATGGCTACGAGTCCATTGCGTCAGGATTTCCCAAGTCACTGCTAACCGCAATAGAAAATGGTGATTCAAAAGCAGTTAATATGACACTTGGTATTTTGATGGAGTCTGATTCGAATATAAGATTCAACTTGCAGCATGGGATGTGGACTACAGGTCTTAACACTCCATATGAACTAATCCAAGGTTCCAAGGATTATACAATAAAAGACGTAGTTCAGAATATTAAATGTCCTACACTAGTACTTGATGCAGAAAATGACGACTCTTTTCCAGGTCAGCCAAAAAAAGTATACAATGCATTAACATGTTCCAAAAATTACATCAGATTTACAAAACAAGAAGGTGCCGAGGAACACTGTCAAAGTGGTGCTCCGGCCATATGTAACCAGCGAATATTTGATTGGTTAGATGAAATACTTAAAGTGTAAGCAATTTGCATAAACTTTCACATTTGAAGATTGACTGTAGACTTTGAGATAACTAGGTCACCATGTCTCGTATTTTCTTATAGCGTCAGCGATAAGAAAATAGATGCATTTCAGATGTTAGGAATAGAGAATAAAACTGGCTCAGAGGATTTGGTAAGAAGAGGACTTTTTAGATTCTAGTCACATAAACATGATGACTTCAGATACAAACAGTACCTGTAGTTCAACATAATTTTATCTGGCAGCCTCCTTAGCTAGAGAATGGCACAACTAGTAAAGATATACAAGTATTATGCCTTCCCCGTGTAGGGAATTACCGCGACTATCACGAAATCGGCAGTAGATGAGGTGGAATCTTTAGTGTTAGTAGTCCCCAGCATACCTGTTAATCCCATTCTAACTACTTGCGGTAAATTCCAATCTGCATTAGCGGCTGTACTACTACTACCTATTTGAAGAGCAGTTAGTAAAGACAAGGGATTAACTTTGCTTGTGTCATTATTTGCTCCTCCTCCAAATCCTCCAAATCCTTGCATAGGCCCACCCATCATCATTGGGTTAATCATTGTATTATTAGTATCATGTGACATCATTCTACCAGATTCCGAAGCTAATGTCATGAGATCTTTAAGATTCATTGGTGCTCTTATTGCAGTCACTGTAACACGGGGTGGTGAGGACACTGTGCTTGCATTTACGTCATTACCTGATGGTGCCAAATGCTTCAAAGTTACAGATATTTCATTATTCCCTAGAAGATTAATTGATGTCACTTTTACTCCGTTGACCGTGCTAACACCGACAGATCCAAATATAGAAGACGCATTGAGCATATTGTTTGCGATGTTTAGTGGATTAAAATTCATTCCACTGCCGCCGTTAGTCGTACTCATTCTATTGGCATTCATAATTGGCTGTGCTAACGTTGTTTGAATGGAATTTGTTGTTGCTATGATAATTGCTAATATCAATAAAGCAGTAAGACCTAAAACTGATTTTATTGAAGTACGTTTTGTCTTGTATATCAATATGTAATTAAGAAATAGAATACTACCTAATAAACAATATTCTTGGCAAAATACCATGTACTTTCTATTTCTAAGGGGTAATTCGTAGTCGTTACTACTGCTACTGCTATTGTCATTGTTGACGTCATTCCAATTTCCACCTCTTCTTACATTTTCTAGCTAGCGAAGTTATCGAATTGTCTTGAGAATGTATAGTGCAAGGTCGTCCTTGTAGAATTGGCATTCACCTTTGTTATTATCACATTTAATATGTCACTATCATTACCATACTTTGATTTGTCAGAATCCAATCCAATCCAATGTGTTTTTTTCTGAACGACGCATCTAATTTGCAAATCTATTTTTAATTCATAACGGTTTGACTACGACTGAGCAATCATCGGTAATTGATAGCATCACCTCTTCTGTCTTAATTTAATTGTGTGGAGAAGGTGGCGATTGCATTATTATCTATTAAATAAGGATGATTTTGGATGAATCTTAGACAATGTCCCTGCTTCTTTATCCGCTTCTTTTTACTTATTTATTATTTGAATGTGAGATTATAAAGAGAATTTAAGCCAGCAATAGATACGCTAATTTTTATTCTACCTTCACACTTAAATTTAATAGAAGTGGCCAAATTTATTTTTCTAAGAAGTATTAACTCTAAGATAATCGCTGTAAGCTTACTACTCTCATTAGGAACATTAATTACTGTATCGTCAATAAGCTTTATCGCAGCTGATAACTTACTTAAAGAAAGAGTTGAAGATCAACTAACAAGTGAATCGACAGGAAGAGGTACAGCGATCAGATCTTTAATGGAGACAAGAATACAGCAAATAAGTCTTTTGGGCATAAATGATGTGATAGAAAATATTGTTTCTCGACTTCAACAAAACGAAACCATTAACAATATGAGAAATCAGACAGCTTATCAGACTGAATTCGAAAATGAAATTAAGTCATTTCAAAAGGTACTGGGAGGTTCGGCTAACCTCGAGAATGTTAAGCTCGTAGGAACAGACGGCAAAATATTGTTATCAACAGACCATTCAGAGAATGGAAGAGTTTATTCAGGCATGAATACGTCAACAGGCAAGTCAGTTACACCGAATGTTCATTTCGACTCGATTGATAATAAAAGAAAAACCATAGTAACTGTACCGGTGTTACAGATGAGTGGAAATAATAAGACCTCAAATCGAACTCCAATCGGAAAAATCGTTGCTACTATGGATACGAAACCGTTTGATGAAATCCTTTTGAACAGAAAAGGGCTTGGGAGAACGGGTGAAGTATACCTAGTAAATCAAAATAAAAAAATGATCACAGATTCTAGATTTATTGAAAATGCAGCATTTCATCAAACTGTGAACACGTTACCTGTTAGAGATTGTTTTGAAAAAGGCGAAGAAATACATGCTATATATAATGATTATAGAAATATACCAATTGTTGGGTTTTCATATTGCGCTAAAGATCTAGGATTGGTCTTGCTTGCAGAAATTGACGAAGCAGAAATATTTGGACCCATTACGCAATTGAAAAATGAAATTATTGTGGCATCAATTGCCATTAGCGCCATTGTAGTCGCCATTGCGTTCTATGTATCGAAGACAATTTCCAAACCTATTATACGTCTAAGAGATGAAGCAGACAGGGTAACTAAAAGTATAAAATCTATAAAACCTTATGAAGACTATAAAGTTGAGATAAAATCTAATGATGAGATTGGGCATCTTGCAGCACAGTTCGACAAGATGAGAAAAAGTGTCCTTGAAACTAATATGAATCTCAATATGCTCGTGAAAGAAAGGACTAAAGAACTTACAGATATGACTAACGCACTTGATGCGACCGCAATTGTTCTTGTAACAGATAGGAACGAAAGAATTACAAAGATAAACAAAAAGTTTACTGAAATTTCAAAATACTCTGAAGGAGAATTAATCGGTCAGAATCCTCGAATAGTAAACTCTGGCTATCAACCAGCGAGCTTTTTTGAACAAATGCGGAAAACGATTATGTCTGGAAGACTATTTGAAGGGGAAATAAGAAATAGGTCAAAGGATGGATATTACTATTGGGTAAAGACAACTATTGTACCCTTTCTAGATGAGAGTGGGCTACCAAAACAGTATATAGCGATACAGAATGATATTACAGATCTTAAAAACTTTGAATATGAACTGCAAGAAGCATTAAAACGGGATAAAGAAAGCTCGGAAATTATTAGAAGACAGGTTGAGGAGCTTAGAAGAACAAATGCAGAGCTGAGAAGGAAAGACAAACTCAAGGAAGAATTTTTAAGTATGACATCTCACGAATTGAAAACCCCTTTAACTCCTATTATTGGTTGGTGTGGTGCTCTGAGAACACCGAGAGTACTTGGTGAGCTGAGTTCAAAGCAGCTAACTGCAGTAGAAACAATTGAATCAAATGCAATTAAGTTGGAAAGACTGATAAGTGACATGCTTGATGCTCAAAAGTTAGACCTTGATGAACTGAAATTTAGCTTTGCAAATGTAGAGGTTGACAATCTCTTTAATAAAACTAAAAAAGACTTTGAGCCTTTATTAAAAGAAAAGAATATTCAATTTGTTATTAGGGCTGAACCTCGAGGAATGAAATTAAAATCTGATGAATCTAGAATTATACAGGTTATATCGGCACTACTTTACAACTCAATTGATTTTGTTCCTAAAAATGACGGAAGAATTGAGATAACAGCAGAACATAAAGATAACAATATTATTTTTTGTGTTAAAGATAATGGCCCAGGGATTCCGAAGAACAAACTAGAGTTTCTTTTCAAAAAATTTTACCAAGTTGACACATCACTTACAAGAAAACATGGTGGTACAGGGTTAGGATTAGCTATAAGTAAAGGTATAGTAACTGGGTTAGGAGGAAAAATTTGGGTAGAAACAGAAGTAGGAAAAGGATCTAACTTTTATTTTAGTTTGCCCAAAGATGACTAAATATGAAACTCCTTGTTATAGACGATAGTCCTGATATTACTGATCTTTTTGTTAAAGTCTTGACTACGATTGGACATGAGGTGGCGGCAACTGACAATGGCAAGGATGGCCTTGACCTTCTAAATAGACAAAAATTTGATGCAGTATTCCTTGACATTGCGATGCCTAACTTTTCAGGACTAGATGTGATAGAAAATCTTTTGAAGAACAAAAAATTAAAGGATAATCCCGTCGTACTTTTTACTGCCTCGTCAATAACCGATATTGAGGTGAAGGATCTTATCAGAAAAGGAGTACACTCTTGCATTAGAAAACCTGTCGGAATCGAAACTCTATTTGAAAAACTGGAAGAGCTTGGCAATATTCAGTACGAAGAAAACGCGACAAGAAAATTATCTTGATTTTAATGAAATGGTAGATGTAGGAGGATTTCGCATATTACGATGGGATAAGGGATCATGATTGGCAAAAGGTGAAAAATTTGAATTAGACTATCAATCTCCCCCACATGATATTAAAGAAAAACAACAGATAGAATTTCTATTACAGTTCCTACAATCTAGTAGAAATTACTGTGTATGTATTGTAGATATGGTGGATTCAACTGTTACAGCTATGGAAATGTCAGACGAAAATATCGCCAAGTATTATGGTTTATTTTTGAATACTATGGCAGAAACAATTACAAGCTATGGTGCCATTATTGTAAAGAATATTGGTGACAGTTTACTATATTACTTTCCTAAAACAGATTCTAATGCAATAGAATCTTTCAAGAATGCACTTAACTGTAGCATGGCGATGATCCACAAACGTAATAAGTTAAATTCTCTAATGCGTTCAACAGGACTTCCTGATGTGAGTTATAGAATCAGCTGTGAATATGGATCCGTTATAGTTGCTAAATCATCTACCTCGTCCGTACATGATATTTTCGGAAACTCTGTCAATTTGTGTTCAAAAATAAATGCGCTTGCTTCTCCTAATAGCACTATTATTGGAAAAGGGCTCTACGAAAAGACAAAATTATTTACAGAATACTTATTCGAGGAAATTAAAGATTCAGAACTCTCTCTCGGAAAAAATTATAAAGTTTATGCTGTATCTATGAATGCTAGATCCTAGAAAACTGGGACTATGAAGAGTATGTTCATAAATTCGTTAATTCATTAAGGTAGAAACAAATAGGAAGAATTGTCGAGCTCATAAGCCATTATCTACAATATGCTGTTCAAATTATGATATACATATGAGTGATGATTTTTCATTAATACAACTATCTGCAATTAAAAGTTAAATTACTCTTCTGACACCGGTCCACTTCCACCCAAACTGAAAACTAGACCCTATGGTATTACTTTTTAATAATACTAAAATGCTTTAAGCAATATACAACTTGCAATTTTTGTCTGAGACTTTTGCAAAACATCCAACTGCGTGGCAGACCTGAAAGTATATATCTAGTCATTTGAGCCACTGCCTAGCATGATTTTTATCCTCATTGTTATATATTAGATAAAAAGTTGACACCTTATGAAGTAACTGTCGCATGTTAGACGAAGCACCATATTATATAGGAAGAAGTACTATTTCATGTAGTAAATTGAAATGACTCAACCATTTTTTGTATAGTTGGTAAATATTTGGAATACTGCATAGGCTCTGCTTTGTACGTAATAAGATATGCTTTATTTCCCTTTATAGTCCAAATCTGCATAGCCTTTCGTTCATGCTTCATACTGTCTGTTGCACTAAATACTATCTTATGGGCCAGTTTGCCTGCTAATCTAAAATCGGTCGATTCTAAAGGTCTAAAATCAGGATGATTCCGTGTCAAGTTTTTGATCTGTATTTTTGTTATTTCAGAAAGTGTCAAGTTTTTTGTCTTTAAATGTTCAACTGTTATGCCAAGGCCTGCTGGATATGTATTTGTATAACCTTCTTGACTTGGAAGAAAGGTAAGAAGACCACCTGCATGTACTTCATGTATCCACTCGGAAGGATAATCTATTTTTATTCCTAAGATATTGTCCTTGTATGTTTTGAAATTATTGTTAGTTATCAATGAAGAAGATGCACTGGAAATAGCTGATACAGAGATTGTAGAGTAAGTATTAGAATTAATTGACAATAAGCAAAGTAATATCGCAGCTAAACATAACAATGACATAGGTTTGAATGTTTGGCAGTGATAAATGCGAAAAAAATTGCATCCAATTTTGACCAAGATGGCTAGTTATCTACGTAATGATAATATAATCTTAGATAGTTATAAAGAACATCTCTACCATCTCTACCATATGATGTATGTATCGCTAGCTTAAACAATCATGTGTTGCCTGTCATGTAGATAAGAATACTACATTATATACCAGATCGCTGAGCTAAAATTATATTTGCAGCATAGACCAGAAAATAATCAAAGCAGCAACGAAAAAATGTCCTGTCCCTCTTCGGATAGGGAGATAGATGATTATCTTAGCAATGACAAGGTCAAAAAGATTGAGATTCATGATGCGCTTTTTGATCAAAAATTGGAGCTGGCTACGAAAGGCTTAGAACCATATTATCTAGATCATTTAAGAACTAGGTTATCTAAAGAAAATGCTCTTACAATTTCAAAATATATATTGTCAATGAAGGTAGAAGTTAATTTATCTAGTAATCATAGAAGATCAATCATAACATCACTAAAATTACTGTCAGAATTTTTCAATAACAAATCATTTAAAGATATGAACCACGATGATGTTCTTCTTTATTTAGACAGTCGCTGCAGAAAGCCCGAATCAGCGGATACTCAACACAAATGGGTAACCACATATAACCACAGACTCGTGTGCTTTGTTAGATTCTTTAAATGGCTTTATTCCCCTGATATTGATCCGTCAAACCGCCAAAAACCCCTAGTCGTTCAGAATATCCCAACCTTGAAAAGGAAAGAGAAATCGGCGTATAAACCATCTGATCTTTGGACAACTGAAGATGATGTCTTGTATTTGAAATATTGTGGGAATAAGCGAGACAAATGTTTTCATGCACTTGCAATTGAAACAAGCTTTAGACCACACGAGATCTTGAACATGAAAATTAAAGACATTGTATTCAAACATTCTGAAGGAAAGCAATATGCAGAAATCCTCGTTAACGGCAAGACTGGCCCTAGAGTAATCCCTCTGTTTAATTCACTTCCGTATGTCAAGGATTGGATCCTTGATCATCCTCAAGGAACGAACCATAATGCTATCCTTATTTGCGGATTGACAAAAAATATGGGACGCAGGATGAGTAGATATGCAGTTTACGATATTTATCAACACTATAAGGAAAAAGTTTTTCCAGCACTCTTGGCCGATCCAAATATTTCTTCGGACGAGAAGAACAAAATACAAAACCTATTGACCAAACCATGGAATCCTTATATTCATAGGCATTCAGCCTTGACAAAAAAAGCCCAAATACTGAAAGAGCACACCCTTCGTCAACACGCTGGATGGACCGCTAATAGTATGATGCCGCAAATATATCTTCACTTTTATGGTAACGAATCCTCCAGATCATTGTTAGAAGCGTATGGACTGGTTGAAATCGACCAAGAGAATAGTATTAATCGGGTGAAACCCAAACAATGTCCAAACTGCAGTGAACCTAATAAACCAGATAGCAAGTTCTGCGCGCGTTGCAGAATGGTTTTAACTTATGATGCGTATACTGAAACATTAGATGAACAGAAGAAAAATGAAGATAAATTGTCAGTGATAGAGGGACAATACAATTCAATGCAATCTCAAATGCGCGCGCTAATTACAGCTCTTGGGAATATGGACGGTAAGAATAAAGTTGAATTTGCAAAGCAGTTGTATCGAAGTGGAATTTACGACACAGATAAAAATTATGATCCACCATCTAATGGTTTTAACGGTTAGTTTTCATAGCGCATTTTAGTTCTCATCACTTGATTGTGAATCCAGAAGGTGCAAATATTCTTCCAAGCCTTCTATTATAGCTTTATATGTTGAAGGATAGATGTTTCTGAAAGCACGAGATAACCTATCATGACTTGCTTTTCTTAACTGAGTCCCTTGAACTATGTCAGCTGAGACCGCGTCAGGAAGCATATTTATTAATATCCTAAATAAACCCTCTGAGGATATCGAAGATTTAATAAAATTAAGGCGCATTCTTGATCCCATAGTTCGAGACATGATTTTTTTGCTAGGACGCATTGCTTCAATCAATACAAATGTTATAAATGCTCCAATACGATTAGCAATTAGAAATAGCGCACTTTCTAAATCGTTACCATTAACTTTATTACTCCGCAAATTACCCTCAACTCTTCGAATTGGATCTACTTGAAATTTGGCGACGCTACCCATAATCAATAGGTAACTCAGATAAGCTGCAAACATAGACCATCTTTCGTCAAAAATGTCTTCTGTCATAAAGTACCTCCTCTTGATTCTAGTAATCCTCCCTTCCCTGACTAGCCTATTTACCAATGAGGTAACTGTTTGTCTAGTCAGGCGCGCTTTCCTGCTTATTTCTGCTATAGTAATTCCCTCTCCAGAGGCAGAGCTACTGGAGATAATTTTTAGAATCATAAGTTTATGACCTAAACCAATTGGGTGATCCCATACACTGCTATTTCCTTTACGTTTCACGTAAGAGTGTTAAGGAACTTTTCCAATTTATATTATACATAACCTCAATATTTTGCATGTCATCAAAATTCAAAAATATTGTAGTGTCAGAAGCAAACTATAATGTTCTAAAAAATCTAGGCAGTACAGGAGAAAGTTTTAACGATGTCTTAACGGAAGTCCTGAATAAAGTATCAAAGGTCTCGTTTGTTGGTGAATCAAATGCAGGATAATATTGAAGTAATTGATACTGTAGAAGAATGCTTAACTGATAGGTGTTCTGACTGCACCGGATTTTATGTAAACAAATTATTTCAGCACCACTTAAAGTGTATCCATGGATGTCATAGATTAAAGAATACGATGTTAGGACAGGTTGACCCCCAGATACCTAACATCAATCAGCACGCGTTATATTCTTTGAATCCCATTAACAAAGAATGTTATGCTAAACATAGATTAGTTGAAGACGAAAATAAGTGTTTGGATGTTGACTCAATAATGAGTCACAGCGCTTAATCAAGTTACAAACATATCCAAAAGGTCCATTGAATGTTGTCAAGTACTGATGCTGAAAGATTCACAGATCTCGTATTAACGGATGAGATAAATCAACTTGAAATATTAGTATCTTTTAGAAAGGATAATCGAACTAATAACTTATTTCTAAAATTGAATCACGTCTATAAACAGAAGCTGATTATATCGCCGATCCATGAAGGTTCTGAATGGAACGAGACCGTGAATACACTTGTAAAAAAATTGGAGCGTAATGGTGTTAGTGACGAACATATTCTACTCCTTGAAGACGTATTAAGTAATAATTTTGACATCGTTTCGAGCGTGGCAGAAGGAGCGCAAGAACAGTACTGTAATACGTATGAAAATACAAAGCAGGTAAAAAAAGTTATCATAAGAAAATATACTGGAAATGGTACATTACCATTACGAGAATCAATTGTATTTCGGGACGGTCAAACTGCATTTGTTTCAATAGCTGAAAATGGACGACCAAAGTATGAAACTACCTTCGAGAGACCTGAGATGGTAATATATCCAACAGATACTCTAGACACACACAATCCATTACCGTACATATATGAATCACCTGATGAGTTTGAACTGTATCTTCAAAGGGCTAGAAGTGAAACTTTGGATTCGTTGTATCTTAAGACAAAAGCGATTTACGGAAAATACGTTAACGTGGAAGAGCATCTTTATTCGATACTTTCAGCTGATACAGTCTGCAGCTATTTCCAAGACAAGTTTCCAACCGTGCATTATAATATTTTTATAGGAGACAATGGGAGTGGCAAGAACTCGGCATTACTGGTGTATAAGTATCTTGGGTATAGAGTGTTCTATGTGGTGTCGGCAAGCGCGCCGAACTATTTCACATTCTTAGGGGAAATCGAGGAATGTCAGGGAACTATCGCAGAAGACGAGGCAGATGATATTGGTTATAACAAGGAAAAGCAAAAGATACTAAAGAGTGGATATGCATCAGGTGGAAGCGTACCTAAAATAGATTTAACATTTGGTCGGACTCAAGGATCGTATCTAACATATAGTATGAAGTGGCTAGCTATGGAAGAGTTACCAGATTACAAGAAAATCAAAGGCATTCTTGATAGATCCTTTGTCTACAGATTTGTCGTTGGCGATATTGAATACAATATTAAAGATGTTGTAACATACGCAGGAGATACAAAGTTTAAGCCACTTCATGAGGAATTAATGGATCTGAGAAAGTTGTTGTTTGCATCTCGCATAGTCCATTATGATGATGTGATTCCCGACCTAAACCTGAATATTAAACGTAGAAATGCGGAGCTTACGAAACCGCTGCTAAATCATCAGGTAGTCAGTTGATTGCCTACAGCATAAATGCCTAATCCAATAATAAATATATGACATCCACCTAACTATAATGAGCAAAAGCTATGGACGATAATAGACATGGTAGAAAGTCTTTTTCTTCACGTTGTCATTTCCCTTGCCATACTGTTATTTACTGCTAAAGTCTTTGCTGAAATCTTTCATCGTTTAAAATTACCTGTTGTATTAGGTGAGTTACTGGCTGGTATAGTTGTTGGTCCATATGCTTTGGGGACTTTTGTATCATTTGATGGAAGACCTATCGTCGTTTTGGATGAAACTATTAGACAGATTGGTGAGCTATCAGCAATTGTAATTCTGTTTATTGCTGGTTTAGAGATTACTCTTAGAGAGTTTCTAAGGGGTGGGGCTGCTGCATTTACTGTTGGCTCTATAGGCGTAGTTATACCATTCTTTGTTGGTTACTATGTCTTTTCAGCATTCGGAATACAAGCTCTAGAATCGATGCTTATTGCTACTGCCCTGACAGCAACTAGTATTGCAATTTCAGTCCAAGTACTAACAGAATTAGGAAAGATGCAGTCTAGGGAGGCTAGGTTGATACTAGGTGCAGCGATAGTGGATGACATTCTGGCTATTGCAGTTCTTTCTGTAGTTACCACGATGGTTCAAACAGGTAATACAACACCAGAGATTAGCAGTATTGTGCTTCTGGTTCTAAAGATCTTGGGATTATTTGGTGCTTTGTTAGCAGGTGCTGTCTTGATAGTACCTAGAATACTACACGTAGAAAATCTATGGAAATCAAAGGGTAGTGTAGAAGGTATAGTTACAGCTTCCTTCTTTGGTGCTGCTGGAATCGCTGCGTTTGTTGGTCTTTCTCCTATAGTTGGGGCGTTTGCTGTTGGTATGGCTGTGGCTAGCACTAGAGTAATAAATAGAGTTAGTGAATATGTGGACAAACTGGGGATTATCTTTGTACCATTATTCTTTGCTATAATTGGGGCACAAGTTGATTTAAGAGGTATTAATCTTAATGTGCTTCTGCTTGCTGGTGGGATAGTAGCTATTGCCATTTTGACTAAATTGGTAGGCTGTGGACTTCCATCAATATTATTCTTGAAAGATAAAAGCAAAGCAATGAAAGTTGGAATTGGAATGGTATCTAGGGGAGAAGTTGGGCTTATTGTGGCAGGTGTAGGTGTGTCCTCCAAAATATTGACATCAGATGTATATACTGCGATAATAATGATGGTTGCCCTTACAACAGTTGTAACTCCTATCTGGCTGAAAAGAGCATATCAAAGGGAAAGAATCCAAGAACCTGTCTAACATCTTACTAGGCTTTTTATGCTTCACAGTACTATAACTATACGTTAAGTACATACTTAAGAAAGCAAGTATGATATCGTATTAGTTCGGATTACCTCCACCTTGATGTATCTCTTAACATCATCATGGTAGTCGGACGATCAATTATCTACACTTAGCATCTACTACTCATATGTTAAAATATAAGAGTTCCAATGATATGGAGAGATTACTATACCGCTAGGGATAGATATTGGACCCATTGTGTTTCTTATCCTATTACATAATAAATTATAAGGATTCGAATCCACAATTTAACTTCTTTATCGACATATAGAACCTGGGGCGAGAGGTGATGGTACATGATACTACCTCGAATGATATAATACCGAAGGTACACTCGGTTAGCTAAATTAGATGAACTTACAGAATAATGCTTATAATCACATCCATTATTTCAATTTCAATGGCAAAAATGCAAAAGAAGAATCTGAATACGTCACCTGACGAAGTACGGAAGTTTGATAACGGCAAGATTGAGCTTGCAACTCTAGGTGACGTGACGATTGGTAGAGCAGTACTGGAACCAGGTTGGAGTTGGGAGAAATGCATCAAACCTTTAGCAAAGACAGACAGTTGTCAGGCGCCGCATACTCAGTACATAGTTTCTGGCAGAATCAAAGTAGTAATGGACGACGGTACCGAAGAAGAATTTGGACCCGGAGACGCTGTGCTTATTCCACCTGGACATAATGCTTGGGTTGTCGGAAATGAACCTGTGGTTGGTATAGATTTTACAGGCCTGAAAGAATACGCAAAGAGTTAGCCGAAATATTCGACAAGGGCCGCTAATTCTTTTTCTTTTCAAGTGGATTAAATTAAACTTTGGGACTTCACGGAGGCATGATATGAGGAGAAGATAATACAGATAGGAATGGTGCTACATTTGCTTTCAATCTACAGATCTAATCCACTACAATACTTTATTTGTAGAGAGACGCTAATAATTGAAGATGAGCATTATTAATGACTAGTAGGAAATTATATTTAGAAAAGAAAATTCAGTCACTAGCACTTAGATAGCAATAGAAAAGGTTTCTATTCATTTTCCAATAATGTTTACCTTTGCTAAGTTTAGTGAAATCCAAGTATTTGTTTGCGTGACAAAGATACAGCTGCCATAATTATACCTGCGACACCTGCACCTATTCCGACCATTGCAATCATGTAGGAACGATCTACAGAGCTCTTGATGTCTGCAATCGATTTTTGAATCCCCCCAATATTCTTAGCCAATGACTGAATATCTGTTTTGGAAGATTGTACATCATTTGACATGCCACTAATTATTGTCTGTAATTTAGGACCTATGTTGTTATTTGCGGACTGAGTACCTGAATTGCCTACATTAGGTGTGGATGCATCTGGAAACGAGATCTTTTGTGTCGATTCTACAATATCTAAAGGTATTTCTATATTTGACACTTTTTCTCCTTGAATGGTGCCGTTCATAGTAAGACTATAAGAGCCAACTCTAGTAGGAACTGTCTTGGATTCGTAAAGCCCTTCGGCTTGTTCTGAGGGAATAAAAT
>JBEDUN010000009.1:0-18553 GCA_040414675.1 Nitrososphaeraceae archaeon
TCAAAAAAGTAGAAGTTTATATATTTCGCTTGTTGAAAAAATTATATCTGTTGGAAATTTTAGGAGAGGAAAAGTAAATGAGAAAGCTAATTGTCCTATCTTTCATAACCCTTGACAACGTGGTGCAGGCTCCGGGTGGGCCTGAAGAAGATCCTGTTGGAGGGTTTGAACACGGAGGCTGGTTATTTGGATACGGTGATGACTTTCTTCTTAACATTATGATCGAGCAGACGAGTAAACCTTTTGATTTGTTACTTGGCAGAAAAACGTACGAGATATTTGCAGCGCACTGGCCATATATGAACGCTAATCAAGATCCATTCGCGGCCAAACTCAATAATGCCAAGAAATACGTAGCTTCAAAGACCCTGACAAAGCTTGATTGGAATAATTCAGAACTGATAAATGGTGATGTTCCAGAGGAAATTAAAAGGATTAAGGAACAGGATGGGCCAGAATTACAAGTTCATGGCAGCAGTAATCTTGTTCAGACACTCTTGAAGTATGACCTGGTCGACGAGCTTTGGTTAAAAATATTTCCTGTTACTCTTGGCGTCGGCAAGCGCTTGTTTGCAGAAGGCACAATTCCAACTGGGTTCAAACTTCTCGAAAGCAGGATTTCGCCAAGTGGTGTTATAATCGCCAATTACGAGCGCGCAGGAGAAGTCAAGACAGGGTCATTTGGTCTTGAAACACCTAGCGAAGCCGAACTTGCTCGCCGCAAACGGTTAAAGGAAACTGGGTAAAACAGTCTTCTCGCTTTTCGTTGACAACCATATCTAAAATACTGTTTTGTGCTATACTCTTCTTCCAATTTGCCAAAGATCACGCGAAACTCATTCAAGTAGTCGTCGTTATGATCCTATACACACAAAAGGCAGTAGATCACATATTGATCTATATACTAACACTAACTATAGACAGACAGAAGAAAGACTAGCTTCAACCACGACGAGATGTATTGAGAACCAAAAGTCTTTGATAAAACATAGAAAAGTGTTTTATCAAGAATATTCGAAAATGATTGTAGTTACGTATAAATTTAGATATTAAAATTCGTCGAAATTCAAATGTTATACTTAAACTCTTAACTGGAAAATGCTTTAATTATTTTTTGTAAGCATGATGAGATATCTCGTCGTTTGCCTAGTAAAGTGATAGGTTGCATGCAAAATCAGCAGCGGATATGGGTAAAAGTGAGAATATCACCTTCAAATTTCGTCTCTCTTATAACCTTGTATTCTATACTACACTATAGAAGAATAAATTAATTGTGATCATATAATCTATCCCATCCATTCTCATGAGTATTTCAGTTTATAAATTCCTCTTATTACCAGCAATAGGCTCTGCAAATGAAAGCTGATATCCATCTGGTTCTCTTATATGAAAATATCTTTCTCCCCATGTAGCATCAATAGGTTCATTTTCAAACGAAATTAAATTTGAAATACTATCATTATTCTTAAAATGAGAATATAATCTATTCACATCTTCGGTATGAAAAATTATTCGTCCAAAATGTTGTCTTTTCCCTCTATTATCATTCTCTGCTATATGATTATGAAGCTCATGATTGTTATTGATTCCCAATTCTAGATTTAGACACATTTTTGATTCATGTTCTTCTTCGTCTCCAATCTCAAAAGTAGTAAAAATATCATCTGAAGATCCATAAACTAACTTAAAGCCGGGTATTTGAGAATAAAATCTGCAAGACCTTTCCATATTTTCAACTATCAGCGTTACTGCAGAAATTTTGTATATTTTCATAGCGTTATTGGCACATTATTAAGACAATACTATTTTAGATCCTTTTAGTTCAGACTCCGTAATTAGAAATAAAAATCTGACCTTTGCACTCGGTTACTATATTTAGAGCATATCCGCTATTAGCTATGGGAGATTCCATTTCAACAAGCATTTTTTTTAGACTGGTGCCGTCATCATTTACTGGATCAGTACTCTTAACTATCACTAGTGAACTTTCATGCCAATATATCATTGGTTAATTTACAATTAGTCTGGGTTATTAAACCATCATGATGAAGACATCATTTGTTATATTGTAAGTTTATTTAGCTGTAGATGATTTGTGTATATCGGATAGCCTCGTTCTTGCTTGTCCAGATGCATTAAGGTTAATAACAATAACTTTCTTGGCCACTATACATCACTATATCTAGATAATATAAGAGCTCTTCATTTGTTACAGGCTTTCGAATAAAACAGTTGGCGGGAAGTGAAGAAAATATGTCAGAATATGCCCCAGGATACATCTCACCAGCTGTAAGAAAGCATACTTTCATCTTGCCATCTAATTTTCTAATTTCTCTATAAAAAGTAAAACCATTCATCTCTGGCATTTTAATATCGAGAATTAATAGATTGTAGTAATGAGGTTTGAAGTTATCTAAAGCAACAAAAGGATTCTCATAGGAATCAACGACAAAACCATTTTTCTCTAGCACCTTACGTAAAGTTATGTTAACATCCGGTTCATCATCGACAACTAGAATCCTTTTGGACATCTCTGTGAACCTTTGCTTATATTTGCAGGTATTTTTTGACTAGTCATGCACCTATTAAGGTATGAAGTGCAAGAATAGATTTTCACAATCCCAGTCTCAATACAAATTAAATATTGAAGCATAAGACTAAATATATATACTATCTATTTTTAGGTTGATACACAGTACTATTGACAAATAATAAACATTGTTCAGTTACCATAAGAATAAATTCTTGCGGCTGTGATGTTTGATACCAAGCTAAATTGAAGGTTGGAATTTGTTTGTTCACTAGTGAAATTTTCCTTGACAAACGTCAAAGCACCTAGGTGGAGTAATACTAAGAATAATCTAGCTCTGCTGATAATCTATTAATTAAATAATCTATTGACACCGGCTTTTCGATAAAACACCCAAAACTTACGTTAGGGTATATATCTCTTAGTGCATTAATATTTACTTCTAATGCAGACATAAAACATACTCTGATGTTAACATCTAACTCTAATACCTTCTCACGTAACTGAAAACCATTCATGTTTGGCATATAAATGTCAGTAAGAAGAAGATCATAAAAATGTGGTTTGAATTCTTTTACTACTAATAAAGGATCGTTATATGTGTATACCTCAAATCTTTTCTTATTGTCACCATCGCCATAATAATAACCATCTAAACCTGCTTTGAAAGTTAATGTAACATCAGGATCGTCATCCACAAGAAGTATTCTTTTGATAAATGGTGGTTTTAGAGAAACTGAAGTAGAAGTTTCTATGATGGTATGTAAAGTTGATTCCTGACTTTGTAGGTAATTGGGGTCAGTAAGAGAGTAAGAAGGCTCAGTAAGACGCTGCTGATCAAGAAGGCGATTGCCATTATTACCATAATAACGATAAAATGAACTAATCTCCTTATCTAAAATTGAATAATAATAGTTTTTGGTTTGAATAAACAATATCTCTCGATTTCGACTCCCATCTTATAATATTCTATATTTTACATTATAAATAAACATTGTAAATTTTAATTCACAAATCAGTAATAATAATAGTGGTTAATATACTACTACGACAATATTAAATTTTTGAGCTCGAATATTAAAAATTAGAAGGTGTGACTGTATAGTACCTAATTTTGGTGACAAAAATGTTAAGATTGACTTTTACGTAAATAAAAATTAGGGACTTGGTCGCCCATGATTGTTATATTTCTACTGCATAGTTTGTTGCGTTGGGTTAATTTTAGCGACTGTGACTGTTTGCGCCGACTTGTCTTTTGAGTGGTTTAGTGTAGATTTATTGACATTATTGTTGGCGATGGACCGTTTTGTTATGTTTTTAGCGGCCTCTTTGATTAATTTGCTATTCGGTTGCTGGGATGTCATGTCATAGATTTTCTTGGCACTATGAAATAGTCTAGGTTTTGTTACCGCTGGTTAGTTGGCGGAAGGCAGGTAATAATAAATGGTTTCGTCTAATGTCTGTAATCCTAGTTTTTGCTGCAAGTCTTTGTCTTGATAAGGTTCTATCGGTAATCCTTATTCTTTTGATTGCAACCTGCTCTCTCCTTCCAAAAGGACGCGCCATTATCGATAAAAAGGCGGTACATTTTATATCTAAAAATCTGCTGCTGTTTGCCGTATCTGAGAATACCTAACACGTGCGATTGATTTGGTTTCGAGGTCTCCAGACAGAGAATGAGCCATACAAAGATAAGTAGCCAAAACTACAACACTAATGAGACAATATCACCGTTGTGGACGGATAGCCTTCACATGAAGCACCTGCCTACTAGGTCACGAATTCCCAACTCTTGCCTTGGTCTAGTCGGCGTCCACAGCGGTTGTTAATGTCAGAGCAATATCTAGGAGAGTAACCGAGGTCTATATTAAAAATATTGTGTACATCATTACTGGCATTTTTCAAAGTTCGCGATTAAATGAGTCATGACTTATCTATCTACTTGGTGATTACTGCTGTGCTATTTGCTGGTACAGATTAAACGACGTTGACTAGCTTGTTTGTCCTTGCCGCCGCTAGAAGTGTTACATAGTAATACAATGTACCTGCAACACTTATCTTCAAATTCTTTAATATATCTAATGTCGCTAGCATGGCTCTCAAATAGCGACTCCAATACTAGACAGAAGATTTGATGGTGATAGATAGTGTCGTTGGGTTTACTGTGGTGGTGACAGCAACTTACCTACCTACCACCTTTTCTTATGTCTAGTTCTCCATTGCGATTTTAATTCTGAATGCTTATTACTTCTTCTTGACTCTCTATCAATAACGCTTTGACACCCTTCGTGTGCTTCTTTTACCAATTGATTAAGTGTTGGACGTTGGAAGAATAGGTCTCTGCTGTCTGTGGATTGGTATCCTGACAGACTTAGATGACCTTGGTTGAGTGTTAACAGTCTAAAAATATAGGAATCGACAGTTTAGTCCTTGGGTTTTATCTGGTCAATTAGGTGCTCTGTCCTATGACTTAGCCGTACGTGGGTTACCGCTGGATAGTCAGCTGTTTAATCTTCATAACTTAAGTAACATAGATGCAATTTTCGTCAGAAAATCTAGGAGCATAGAAATTTCAACTAGTCCCAATATGTTATTGCGTTCGGTCAATTGCTTAGCTCCTTCTGTAGCTTGTACAAGGTCCCCAGTTTGAAAAAGTGTAGTAAGGAAGATATTTGCAACCTCTTTACCTGGTTCAGTCTCTAATATTTTAAGAATTAGGAAATCGCCATTATCCTTCGCCATTTGTTTAAGAATGGAAACAATATTTAGATTTTGGACTATTGATATACGGGGTGGGATTGCTTGTTCTGAGTCTGTCTATCTATATTTGGATATGCCCGCAGGTACGCAAGCTATTATGTAGTGTTGTTATCCCAAAGTTATAACGCTTTGATTTCGAGGTTCTATGCAAATATGGAAATGAAAGGTTTCTATTCAGAAGTCCAGACCTGCTTATTGCTTCTTTAAAATCAAGGAATAATAATTGAGGATAAACTAACAAACCAAGATTAACCGAATTGATATAGAACCCAAGATGATTTGACGGTCTTGGGTTAGTTGTCATACCTAAATAGCTACGATAGTCCGCGCCAGTCAATGTTATGAAAAAATGAGTCCCGTCGCTGAGTTGAACCAAAATTTGTTGATACTGATGTGCTAGCCCATGTCGAATCAGGTAGAAAAGAGTCCACAAGAGGGGGACTCTCAATTGCATTTCCAAGATGCGGTAAGACGAATCCTTTGATGAATGGTGCACATGGTGATGGTAACTGCGTAAAGTACCTTGGTTCAATCTTATGTAATTGATTTGAAAAGTCCACTTTCCACGGCCGTTTGTTACTACATAATAGGTGTCACATATTACACCTGGGGAACAGTTTTCAGTATCTTTTCCCAGCAACAGTAGTTTACTAAGTTTATTGGTCCCTCAACAATCAGTCAGTAATGAGTCTACTTTTGTCAATACTCTGTCTAGGTCTCTTATCCTATGAGATGCTTCCTCACTTATATGCCAGTGAAGGAAGGTTAGCAATTGCCGAATAATCTTAAGTTCGTTTAAACAGAATTCTGGTAGAAGGATATTCATTTTGCCTGTCACTGGCTGGCTTTCTGAACGCCAAAAGTGTCGTTCCTTTGACTGCTTTCTGCAATGCTTCTACCAGTTCATTTAGATCTTCTAGCGTTAGCGGCTGATATCCCCGCTCTCGCTTAATCTTGTCCTTGTGGGGTCACGGTCATGGCGGGTTATCACCTCAATCGACTTTTTCGCTTCTGCTATTTCGTCTAGTATGTTGGTTAACGTAACTACTGCTACATTGTTGAATCTGTCAGGAGAACCTAAAGCGCTGTCTACCAATATCGTAATCATTCCTAGCTCAAACTCGTCCAAGTAGAGAGGATATTTCCTACTCATTAGCTGGACTATCCTTTGCTACCAACAACAACATTAATTCAACCTTATCCAGTATCGTACTCATTTTTATGAATGTAGAAACACAATCCCTGTCTAAGCATACAGTACAAAATATCAGACTGTCAGACATTAGTTCTAACTCCTCTATATTGAACGCCGAGGATTCAACTAGTTCTGGCATTAAGTAACTAGACCAGCTCTCTACTACGGAGATTATTCTACGTTTTTAATACTAGATTGTTTATGCTTCTTCGAACGTCCTGCAATATGGCATGTCTGCTCGTTGTCGTTTCTCTTCACCCTAGTATATCATGGTTGACTATTGCGAAAAAGAAAAAAGACAGTCATGACTCTAGCTCAGGTAGTGATTCTAACAAAGATAAGGATTCTAGTTTTAGTCCTGATTCTGGTAGTCCTTCCTCTGACAGTAGCGGTGGGGCTGCAGACAATGGCGGCTCTAATCCCTTAATCGGAACTCCTAAGACTGTAATGCCAGATATCCCCAGCCCTACTTCGACGCAGAACCAGAACCAGCAACTAACAGACCAAGGACCGCCGTTTGTAGCCACAGAACCATTAGAGGAGAGCTCTGGTAGTGGTAGCTCGGGCAGCGGCGATAGATCAAGCCATAGATCCTTAAGTAAACATACGAAGATGGATTGCAATAGCGAAGACCTAACAGCTAAAGAAGAAAAGAAATGCGCAGGTAAGGACTCTGATAATATTAATTTAGATGGCCTTCCGTCCGTTGATAAATTCTCAATTGTAGAAAATCATACAGCTTTCCTAATCCGCTGGGCTAATGATAGCTATACGGGTTCTGTAGCTGTACCAAAGATAGCTAGTGAATCTAGCATAGGTACTAATGTCCATACGGGTATAGTTCCAGCAAGTTAGTCTAATGGGGAGTAGACACCCCATTAGTGTGAAGGCTATCAATTCCAGATGTCACCAAAACACTAAGAATGATAACAAACGTAGGATTGAAAAATGATATTTAAAAGGATTGACTTTTGTTCTATAAATAAAACAGACAGACTTAATGTCTTATTATGAATCTAGACTATTGCAACTGTAATGAATTCGAAAAGGCCGTAGATTATAATGATATTCGGTATTATCGACCTGAAGACGACAGGTTTAACGCAGTGAAAAAGGCTGGTTGGTATATGTACTCTATGGGCTATGAGCGTCCCATTGCTAGTCTAGGGCCTTTCAAGTATTGTCCGTGGTGTGCGAAGAAACTGACTAAACCATAAGACGTTGGAAGTTAGTACAGGACATATGAGCGCGGCTTTAGTTGTAAAAGGTAAAACTGTTGGTATTTGCTTGGGTTTGTGAATTGCGAACATACCTAGCATATGCATTACTTCCTCCTCCAATCATAAATGGAACACCTGACATTAACACTAAGACTATCGCAAATATTGAAACAGAAACGAGGCAGTTTTCATTATATTGTTGTAAAATATTCGAATTGACTTATCTGAGATTCGTGGAATTAAGACATCCGATAAATCAGGGATATCTACTAAGAGATAACAATTCTACCTTGTACCAGTAGCATTGTTGACCGGTAAACCCTTAGATAATCACGTACTACTAGACTGATTATAGAAAAAAAATCAGGCTCTTTAAATAAAATTCTTCAAAGGTGGGTTAATGTCGACCAGGGATAATTGTGCTTAGTTTGTATCGGGGACGGCTAGTTCTGTATTCCATAATCCTTAGTTGCCGCCGCCCCTATCAACTAGGTCTAAAAATGAAATGAAATAACGTGGCGTCAATTGCCAAAATGGGCTTGTCCTGCAGTTATGTTATTCGACCGCTCTTGTCAGACAATTCGTTATATTGTCAATGGTGGTTGAACTAAGTCCTTGAACACTTCCTAACAACTCATTTACTCTTGTGATAGATTCTATTGGATCTCTTCCTTGTCCTACTATATTTTCCAGCAATGTACACAATTGTTCAACTGTAGTTAAATTCCTACCAAAGACTACAAAGGAGCGGTGCTGAAGTATACCCTCAAACTCTCTTATCTGAGCAGTGGTGAGTGGGTCAAAGCATGCCGTACAGTTTCCTCTTGTTGTTGTTAATGGCGGTTGTGCCGTTGTCGTTGACCTCTGAACTTCTATGGTTGGGTTCGCATTCTGGACAGTTGTTGGAGTTGATGCTTGACCTGACCTTCCTTGTTGTGAAATCGTGCCTCCACAGTTACCGTTGCTTATCATGTTATTGTTGGTATTCGATGTAGATATTGGGTTTAGACAGGAATTACTAATAGACGCTGCTTGACTAAGGTCAGCGCCTGTATGTCTTTGATATCTTGCAAATGCGTCTTCTGTTATCATGATAGGTGTTGTAGCTAAAGTAGCAAGTAGTACTAATGGAATTAACATAGTTAAACTAGTTCGAATCATACTTCAGTACGGTTTTCAACCATGGATTATATGGAGTAGGTGGAATTGGAATCCTAGTTAAGTCCGAATTATCTTCTTAAAATATCTAGTTATCGCGTCCTCTTCTTACGTTTGTTTAGATCTTGCTTGTTTATTACTGTAATTTTTGAACGAGTTATCTGTGGTAAATCCCAGTGGTTTATTGATATTGTTAGGACTTCTTACTATGGTTATTGATTTCTTGTCGTCGACTGCCTTCTTTACGAGGTTATGTTTTTTCTGTTCGTAACTGACCATTGCTATACTAATTATAGTATATACTCTGGCCCTTTTATTTTATAGTGTATTAAAAAGAAAAAGTTAGCTGCTATGAACTAACCACTGTTGCTGTAAGAACGGAGCAGAATTAAGACCTCTTTCGCTTTTATTATCTCTTCACCTGATAGTCCCTGAAGCTAGACTTGTAATCTTGTCTTTTATCATATCAACTTCAGTTTGCGCTGCGATTCTGCGCGATTTGCCTTATTAACCTCCTCGTACATTTTATACAAATCCTGCTTTAATGCGTTCTGAGCTGAACCTCTGTATTTCCTGTTCTCGTCAGAAGATAAATTGAGATTGAGACTATCTTCGTAATCATTCTCTGAAGGCTTTAGTGACTTTATGAATAGTTTCTCCCTACTTCGAGTTAGGTTATCTGGTTGTATCTCGTCCTGCTCTAGCTCCATACTGGAAGGAAGTACTTATTGGAAGAATTCTTCTCTAATTCGATTGCTGCAGTAAGCCATTGAACATTAAAATACGTGAGCCTATGATTGAAGGTCCGATATCTAATAAATATCACTAGCGATTTCACGCTATCAAGACTACTCCGAGTATTTTTATCGGTCATTCCGGTTTCACATACTGGGCACGAAAAAGATTCAAAAAAGCCGAAATATTCTGCAAAGTCGAACCCTACTTAACATTTCTAAATATACATCAACTAGAACTGCAATGCGCGCCGACATACAAACTAAGGTGGATGAATTGAAAGAATTAAATCAGTCATTAAGATTGCGAGATAAAGTAAAAGATGATGCTATAGCTCAATTATAAGATCAACTTGTGTCTTTATCAGCATGATTACAAGAGATTAAGAGAAGACAGGTTTAAGTTAGATCGTAGGACGCAACAACACTGATTCATCCTGCCTGCTAGCATGATTTATTCCATCGACGTAACTTTTTTTATTGGTATCTAGGAGTGTAATGCAAGCCTCAAATTGTTGTCCATTGGGTATCACACTTGGATATAAATAAAATAGCATAGATTGGTCAGCAGCTGTTACCTCGACATCAAACCGTAGCAGTACTAGACAATAGGTATAGGTGGGCGGGTACAGTCATGTATATGGTATGTATCAGTTGACTATTACTTTAATACATAGTATTACAACTAATCTGCATCGACTAAGGAATAGTTAAATATTGTTTGGCAAGAAAGGGAACGAGGAGGAAGAAACTAAAAGAAAACATGTCCAGCGCTTCTACCTCTTATTATCTACATTGATGAATGAATTATTTGAATATGCACCAAAATTGGGACATGTGAAGATGCCGTATAATGTATCATTTGGATTGATTCATGATAAAGGAGATGCAATACTTCTAAAAGGAACTGATAAAAATACCGGCAAAACATTGTATCTTTACAATACACGAATAATTGGAAAGATGTTTGAGGAAAGGAAAGAACAGATGCTAAATGATAACACAACAAACACGCTGTTTAGTTGGATTGGGGATGTATGTTCATTATACATAAGACCCTTCGTTCATGAATATGTTATTAATATACAGCATAGAGGAGAAGGAGCAGCAGAAAGGACTACAAGGCAAATTGTCAGAAGATTTATGGATAAACTGATTAATGAGCCTAGCCTAAAGTATGTACTAGATAATTTGAGAGAAGATGATACAAATAGACTATCTACATAGTCACTTGATTGATAGTCTAGGATATCATAAGACTTGGTGTGGTTATCAGTATAATAGCTCTTGTTAAGACTAGATGCTAAACTAATCTTTTACCAATACCGCATGAATATCTATGTATGAATATCTATGATGTTCAGCCTATGTTAGATATGGTTAAAGATATTATTGTGAGAATCGCAAAAGCGCGCGCTGTTGTTGCTGATATGGCAACCGTAGTAGAAAAGGAGCAGAAATAAACTACTGTGACCAGATTTAACTTGTGCTAGGGTAGGTAGAAACAGCAACATTTAAGCCAGATCCACAGTCTATACATTTGATCTCCCAATTCAGAAAACCTTTTTAATATACTGTTTTTCATACCATTATTAGAAGACGCTATTTACGACATGATCATACAGGATCAGTGAAAAATTTGATTCTTGTTTATTTGGATAAATCGAGTCGATCATATCCGTGTATATAGTTATAAGCCAGATGTGAAGGAGGCGCACTCCTATAAAGAATTATTGTCTTTATAACATCTATTTGGCTCACAAGTTGTCCAGCAAAACAACTTTACTTATCTATTCGTAAATCTAAAACAGTTTAGTCGAATACTACATTTTTAGCGTCTATAGATCGCTTAGTTAAAAAGCTGCCATATGATCCTCTGATTGGTTAGAAATTGTCCAATAAGGAAACTAAAGGTTCATAGTCCTACTATTTCTTTATTGTTTATTTGCCAATCTACTCGTGCCTGCACAAGTATCTTAATGTATCGAGATTGCTTGCTGGACTGAACTGGACTGATAAACTCCACTACTCCCCGCTCACAACGGGACTAGTTCGGCAAACAACCTTTTCTTTTAAAAACAGTGTGCCAGTTGTAAAAGATGTCATTCCAGCTTCGTAATATGCAAAGTGAATGATTGGCTATCACAACGCTACTCTCCATTTGAACAATAATTCTGATATCACTACCTTACTTTGTAGGTGTAATTGCAACGATTATCTACACAAATTCAGAAAGGTTTCGAGGACAAGGACAAAACGGCAGTACCGAAGACAGGATTAATAACGATAATAGCAAGATAATTAAAGAAAAAGAAAAGATGCTACATATCTAACAGTATACAAGATCTTTTAGCTAAAAGTACAGATAGATTTGATTGGTGGATTGATTATGATTAATTTATCTAATTGCCTAAGTAGATGTTTGCAGGATCTATCTTGATAACACAAATAACTTTCCATATGTAGGTTGTTTGCCATAATTATGGTGGCAGACAGCCTTCTAGTTAGACAAAATGTTTCTTGATTTTGCTCTTCCAGGATACCCAAAATCAGTGAGTGAATTAAGACATGGTTACAGTTATCCCTAATATTAGAAGATATAGCCTCATGTTCTCACTCATTACGACTTTTCCGTAAAATGGCAAATTTAACGATTTTGGCCTAAGAAGCGATAAATAATACAGCCAGTAGTAAGCACTGTCATGATATTCAAGCAGTACTCCTATAGGGATAGAATTGATATAATTGAATCCATTCTAGATATTGCTAATGGTAATGAAGTAAGGCAGGGTGAAATATTACATAAAACGAATATTACATATACCAAATTCAAAGAATGCTTGTCCATTATGCTTCAGTATGGTCTAATACAATATGTACTACGCCAAGAAACTTATAAAACTACGGCAAAGGGTCTGGATTTTTTACACGTATATAATAAAATGAAGTCTTTGCGCTTGTCTCCTCCTTTAGATCTAACCTCAGAATCTTCTATTCCAACAATAAACAAGATACCAACTTTTCCTATCAGTATTTAATAAAGAAATGGAACAAAGCTAGTCACTCTCTCTATAGAAACCAATACCAATAAAACATCATAATAGCAAAAGCAAAATCGAAAAGAACTGACAGTCGACGGAGAGATATTAACAGGTAGACACAGACCAACCAGAGCCGGTAGATAGGGCTCAGCTGCGGCGACCGAACTAACTAACATGAATTTTGAACGAAGCATGTTGCAGTCCTAGCAACCTATCCCCTACCGGCTTACCCTACTCTGTGAGCGGATCGTTTGTCTGTCTTCTATTCCTATAGTTGCGTTTTGTGTGAGATATTCTTAGTAGTAACGGTAGTATTTATGCTTTTTATTTTTATCTAGAGAGTCTAAATCCTACTGGTTAAACTGTTCAAATTATACCGCTTCTTGTCAAGTATAGCTAGAGCTTCTAGTCTATAGTACCAAAACATGTATTTAGTTTAGTTATAGCAGTTGTCGCTATGCATATCAGTTTTATTAGCCAACACGTAGTGCTGCCTACTGGTTCTTTAACTTGGGTTGGTTTAGGCCTACAAACAGGTAATCCATATTTCTGGAATTTTACGCATAAAGCCTAAAGATATGCTTTAAAAATGATAGTATAACGAGTATTTTATCAAGACTTAAGATTGTTACCTAAAGTATAACAAACAAAATCCACACAACTATTTCTGAGAATTACATGATAATCGTGATAACGACTATCTTTAGCGCAATCGTCTACTGCTGTGAGCATCGCAAACCAATTACTCATTAGTCTGATTTTATTATTGGGTAGTTTGGTTTCTCGCAGCTGGTCTGTATAATATTAGCCTAAAGAAAACAGGTTTAATGGCTTCATGTAATTTGTCAGCGGAATTAGGCGATAACCGTTCAAATAGGATTTTGCCGTAATAAGACTGCTTTTATACATATGGCTTCCAACGTCATTTCAACCACTGTAAGTAGAACCGACATACGTCTGCCATAGGAAAAAACAAAATACCAACTAACTAACTAGGTCTGAGTGGGGCCCCTCAGGTTTTCTTAACCTCTAGCCTAGGAGAATTAATAATTTTTCAAAGAATTACAACATGGGTTTGATGCTGGCCTGTAGTTTTCATCTTCATAATTCTTTAAATGTCAATACTATCTTTCAATAGCCAATGTCATCAGCAAAAATATCTGCAAAGAGTTTTAGTTCACCTGACGAAGTAAGGACATTTGAAAAGGGAAAGATAGAGATTGTAAATTTTCCAGACAATGGTGTCACTATAGGAAGAGGAACATTAGAGCCAGGGTGGAGTTGGTCTAAATGTATAAAACCACTAGTTAATACAGACAGTTGCCAAGCCTCACATACCTCCTACATAATTTCTGGTAGAATTAAAACCAGAATGAATGATGGTACAGAGGTTGAAGGTGGACCTGGAGATACTGCAGTAATACCACCGGGGCATGATTCGTGGGTCGTTGGAGATGAGCCATGTGTTTTGATTGATTTTACTGGTATGAAGGACTTTGCAAAGAAAGTATGAATAAGTGAAATATATAATACTTTGTAAAAGTTTAATCCACCATTTCCAAGACGAAAAACTTAGTTTACCAGTACATATCAACATTATGTCAAATTGGATTCACAATCTTTTTGGCCAAATCAAACAGCAGATATTATGATAGTGAATTAAAAGTACTTGGACAGTATCTCATCAAGGTCTTGCGTAAAGCCCTCGTAAAGCATTTCATTTTCCTTTTGCTCTAGGCTTATCTTACCTATTTTTTCGATTTTAGATAAAGCATGATCAAATTCTGCTAAACCGATAACTGATTTTGCTAGTCTATTTGTTAAAAAGAATACTGAAGACATAATATAATTAACTTTGTCAGTTTCAAGCTCAATACTCTTGGAATAGGGAAATATAGAGTCAAGGTGTTCTCGTAATTGTTTTGTTGACTCATTTAGACATTGTGTATCTCCTTTACATTCTGCTGCCTTTTTACTCCATTCAGCTATGCATTTGCTTACATCATCAGAAAAATTAGTCAAATTATGTCAGTATAAACAAATATACATCAACAAATAAAATAGTTTACAACATAACGTTAAATCAACATGATGTTATCATACTAAAGTAGAAAAAAGGGATGACTAACTGATTACTGAAGAATCTGAAATAAGTTCCTTTTTCTACTAGTATTCCTGTTAACTTTTCCGATTATTGGAATAGGATAACCACAATTATTACAACGGTTATTATCATCCAAATTCCATGAACCTATGCTATATCCATAACGTTCTATGGCAACGCTTTTGCATTCCGGACAATAAGTATGCTCTAATGGGTGACCCGGAACATTACCGAGATAGGCATATTTCAATCCCTCTTTTTTTGCAATAGCATGATGCTTCTCCAAAGTTTCAATTGGTGTCATTCCAAAATCCATCATTTTGTAATCGGGGTGGAATCTCAAGAAATGAATTGGAGTGTCAGGTCCTAATTCATCATATATAAATTTACACAGCTTTCTTGCAGCTTCTAGATCGTCACCTACCTGCGGAACTATCAGGTCTGTAATTTCTGTATGAATAGATGTCTTATCTCTTATCTCTTTTAATGTTTGGAAAATTGGGTCTGATGACGGAATTCCTATGTATTGTCTTACAAACTCTTGTTTACCACTACCTTTAAAATCAATAGTTATACAATCCAAAAATTTGCCCATCATAGAAACAGAGTCTGGTGTATCATACCCATTTGAAACAAAGACATTAAAGATACCTTTCTTATGGGCTTCAATTCCACAGTCTTTTGCAAATTCAATAAAAATAGAAGGTTCGTTGTATGTATAGGCAATTCCATGAGCACCCTCCTCTACGGCCATATCTACGACTTGTTTTGGTGTCATTTCAACACCTTCTATCTTACGCCGCTGAGAAATATCATAATTTTGACAATATTTGCATAGCCAATTGCAGCCTGTTGTTGCGATAGAATAAATTGCGGTACCTGGTCTGTAATGTGTAACAGGTTTTTTCTCTATTGGGTCTATATGGCCTGTAATAACCCTGCCATACACATACAAATACAGACTGTTATTTGTAACTCCTCTGATACCACATAGACCTATTTTACCTTCAGGGATTTCGCACAGCCTAGCACAGGCAGTACATCTTATCCTGCCGTTTGGAAGTTTAACTTGAAGTTCGGCTTTTTTACCAAGTACTTCGCTATTGTTGCTATTGCTACGTTGCATACTAAGTAAATATAGCTCTAACAAAATATAAAATTTGTATTATTATGCTATGTATATATATACTAAATATAAAGTGACAATATTTATCTTTGCAAGCATTGACGACGCTAGTTTTAGACGAAATAATAGTAAATCAATCAATGAAATTTGATTCTTGTTTAAATATGGATAGATTGAACCGACCTTCGTGTATATCTTGAAAGCTGAATATGATGGTTTATGCCTATAGATTTATTATCTATAGTCTCTATTTGGCCTATGGATCACACACGTTATAAAAATAATATTCTAATAATACTTTCTATGGAAGAGCATCATAATGATCTAATCGATCATCTTAATGTGTTTAGCGCCAATCTTATCTACCATATAATAATCATTAGCCAATTGAATAATATCACCAATTGAGATTTTATAATGACTTCTCCTTTTTCTTAATGATATCCCAAATGGTTTTTCTTCTTGTCTAAACTTAATCCATATTCGTCCCACGTTAAGTATATTCTTAAACTCGCATTCCCATACTAAATCATAAATCGTATCTAAAGCTTGTCTACTAAGATTGTTATCCCTTAGAATAAATTCCGGATCGGGCTCTTTGCAGAAAAAAACTCTTACTTTCATATTCTTTACGATATTTAAGAATTATAAACCCATATGCAATATTTTATTCTTCTATTTTAGATTCAAGATAAAAATGTGAGATATGGCGTGGAAAGGGTTACGAGATATGTTATATAATCCTATGTTCTATAATCCTAGAATAGGGTTGTTGAGAATACTATCTTACATGTTCGATAGTTATGCAGGTTACGAGCTGCAAAATACCTGTTTACTTTGGAAAACAATTGCAATATACACAAATCTAAAGGGGTAATGACAGTGTCATTTTACAATCATACTGAAAATCAGATTTCTAGTTCATAATGAATAATGACCAAATTTAGTCATTATAAAATTCTTAAATAATAGTCTAAGGTCACTCTTTTATAAACGGCATAAGCCTTATGATAAACCTTAATCTATAACTGAGATGAGTTCTCAAATAATTTCTTCTATTTACTTGTGCTTTCGACAAGTGACCGATATATAGTAATTGTCGCAACAAATAATCATTATACTGGGTTTGGTCCTGGGACTGTTGACAAGTCAGAAAAATATGGTATTTGGAAGAAGTGACATGTAATGATATCGGAGTGGAAACCAACAGTCTATTGTGTATTGTGATGTAATCTTTGCTATTACCATCTATTAGCTAACAAGATGATCTCGATGGACGTTAAGGACAGGTAAGCTAAAGTAGAATGTGGCTCCATTTTCTCCGTTAATAAAATTATTATTTTGTGCCCAAATCCTCCCGCCATGCATTTCAACAATATTCTTACATATGTATAACCCTAATCCAATTCCGGAGAAAGCATTAGCTTCAAACTTTGAAAACAATTTGGGAAGAATTTTGGGATCTATTCCCTGACCACTGTCTTTTACACTAACAACAATCTTGTTATCCTCTACCTTACTGCTAACAGTAATGTTACCTCCATCCTGATTGAATTTAAAGGCATTATTAACCAAATTGTAAACAACTTGGCTTATCCTATCTCTATCTCCTTGCACAAAGCTATCTTGTGGCTCATAGTATATCCTTACATTAATCCTTTCCTTAGCGCTACTGTAAATGTCGTTTTCTATTAGTATAGTATTATCTAAATTATTTGTTATTACATCCTTCAGATTGAAACATTCTCGTCGCATATTTAGTGAACCACTTTGAATCTTACTAACATCCAACATGTTTTCTGTTAGTCTGTGCAGCCGCCTTACATTTCTCATAATAGTCTCTAACAATTCTTTGTTCGGGTCATCTTTAAAACGAGCAAGAAGAATGTCTATCATACCGAGTATGGGCTGTATTGGAGTACGTAATTCGTGAGCAAGTAGATTAATTAACTCATTTTTTAATTCATCTGCTTCTTTTAGTTTTTCAAATTGAGTACGTTCATTCCAAAGCAATTCAAAAAATGACCTAGAGGAATAAACGCTGACTTTTGTATTTGAATATACTATAAATCCAATTGCATCGGTAAAATCTTCAGCAAGTACTTCTTTTATCTCAAACCTAATGAACTCAGTGTTATTTATTATGAATAACCCAGATTGGGATTCTCCACCATTGAGTATCCTCGTCTGAGGCGAATTCTCTGAGATTTTTTTTATGATCTGATAATTCTCTTCAGTTATCGGGCAAATAATCTTTATTGATGCCCCATTATTAGATGCTCTTATTAAATAATCCACAACCCCAAGTTTATCAGCTCTGACCATGGCCATACTGTTAGCAAAAAGTAGAAGGCCTTCGTTATCTATCGATCGCGCAAGACTGATATAAATATCCCTTGCCCTTTGAGCATCATCTATAATTTCAAGGAATTCTGAGTCACTACCCTTCTGAATTTCTCTTGATGCAATCTCTCTAGGCAAGTGACCTATTCCACTTTCGTTTCGGATTTAAATATCCATTACGCCCGTACTAGGGCTAATTTCACCTGCTTATACATGCATGGCTTTATGGATTTATCACGTATTTTGCAAGCAGTAAAGTGCCACGCTGCTTCAAGTGCAAGGAAAGAGACTACAAAGCCTATGCCGAAATACGCTATATTTTCTAACATCCCTAAAGTAAGG
>JBEDUN010000010.1:0-6870 GCA_040414675.1 Nitrososphaeraceae archaeon
TTACGTGCTTCCTCTACACTATCTAAATTACTGATTTCTACTGTCAACTCAACTCACTAACTCTTAATCGTTACTTTTTCATCTAATCAATATAATTTAGAGTATATGCCAGCTATATACGTTACTAATCGAAATTGTGGGCACGCATCACTGTTATCTATAGTATGAACTAGCAAAATTTACTTGAATAAAGTGCGCGCTATAAAGAATTGTTAAAATTATAAATATATGGCGCTATCTAGAGTATACAATTTGTGTTTCTAATCTAACTCAGAAGATAATCTATCAATTAAATATTTTATTGACACCGGCTTTTCGATAAAACATCCAAAACTTACATTTGTGTATACTTCTCTTAGGGCTTGAATATTTACTAAGAATGCAGTCATAAAACATACTCTAATGTTAACATCTAATTCTACTACTTTTTCAAATAACTCAAAGCCACTCATCTTTGGCATATAAACATCAGTTAGAAGAACGTCGTAAAAATGTGGTTTGAATTCTTTCACTACTAATAATGGATCGTTATATGCATATACTTCAAATCTTCTCTTGCCATCATAATAATGACCTTCTAAACCTGCTTTGAAAGTTAATGTAATGTCGGGATCATCGTCTACAAGAAGTATCCTTTTGATAAATGGTGGTTTTAGAGTTACTTTTGTATCCGTTCTTATGGTTTGTAAATTTGATCCCTGATTTTGTGGGTAACTAGGATCTGTAAGTGAGGCACAAGAAGACTCGGAAAGATAATTCTGATCATGGAGGCGATCACCACTATTACTATAATAATGATAAAATGAACTAAACCCATTCTCTAAAATTGGAGAAGAATAATGATGCTTAGTTTGTATGGGCAATAGCATTCAGTTTTTCTAGCCCCAAACTTATATAGCTTTCTTATGTTTAGTCACTAAAGTTACGTTAGTTGATAGTATACATTCTGAAGCCTAAATTTTGACATTACACTAATTTTGCCTTTGATGTATCTAAAGTTAAATATGTTGAGGTAATCAAACTAAAATTGAAGAGTTAACCTAACTAAATTATTTACTTACTCCTTCTTTCTTTGCAAAGTCCTTCATACCAGTAAAGTCAATCAATATGCAGGGTTCATCTCCAACGACCCATGAATCATGGCCAGGTGGTATCACAGCGGTATCTCCTGGTCCACCTTCAACCTCTGTACCATCATCCATTCTGGTTTTAATTCTACCAGAAATTATGTAGGAGGTATGTGAGGCTTGGCAACTATCTGTATTCACTAGTGGTTTTATACATTTAGACCAACTCCACCCTGGCTCTAATGTTCCTCTTCCTATAGTGACACCACTGTCTGGAAAATTTACAATCTCTATCTTTCCCTTTTCAAATGTCCTTACTTCGTCAGGTGAACTAAAACTTTTTGCAGATATTTTTGCTGATGACATTGATTGTTAAAATATGGCTTTAGAATTAAAGTATTACTAAGTCTGTAATACACTCCAGAAGAATTCAAAAAATAGAGCAAATAAGCAATCTACGAGGTTTTTATTAGCATCCTGAAATGATCCTTATTTTTAGCGACTTCCTCGTCCCATTGTTCCTTAGTATATCCATGTACTTCGATTCCATGCTTCTTTGCATTTTCTAATAATTCCTCTTCTGTCTCGCAATACATGGTATGCGTGCATACTGGATCTCCAGCATCCTTACAGTTCAGGCTTAGAGTCATCTAATGATAGTAAACTTAGCTAGAAGTTAAGTTTTATGTTCATCGAGAACTGTCAGTCATTATGAAAATATGAAGCCTTATCTATATGGTCTGATATTGGCATTCACATGTTGTTCACAGCTCGGCATCTTGGTGTTTTGCATTTTCTGGATTGGTAGATCAAGGGTATAATTTGGTTCTGACTAGACAATAAAAATATGCATTCTATAGTGAGACGCGCGTTAGTCTAATTAATTTCATACACCACTGGATTCTCGGAAATCCTATATCGGGATAGCGTCTTCTAAAGAAGGTATGAAAAATATAACATTAAAAAGGTTTTCTGGATTGAGAGATCAGATGTATAGATCATTATAATTATTATCGATCAGAATAGGTCAAAGCATTTTCTGTCCCTAGTGTCCCTAGTTCGCTTCTACTATCTATCTTATCCTTACTACTTTACTATCTCTATTATCTTTATTACATCTACATATGTTAGCCATTTCAGGGATAGATAGTAACTTGTAGCTAGGGACACCTGGGACACTTTGAAATAGAAACCCGCAAATGCCTACTCCTAGAATTACCCGAACGTTCCCCCGACTTTCCAGGTTATCCATACTACTAATTCGCACTCAAATTGCTAGTAGTACAGATTCGAAATTTGGCTGGGAAGTAGAGGCGCGCTCTAGCTAATTCTAATTATAAAAGATGTCGAGTGGGCCTTCAGGAAATAACAATCTATGCTAATTACTAATATACTAAGCTTAGAAACAATGATTATTTCTAATCACTCATCAAACTCTTTTAATTCATCCGGTAGTCTTTGAATTATAAAAGATACTTCTAAGTAGCATTTAAGTTTTCAATAGGAAAATATCTGTTAAATGAGTAAGACCAGGTCGACGGGTAGTAAATATCGTGTAGGAATAACGGCAAGATCCATAAGGGACATTGGAAAATTAGAAAAATATGGTTTAGATTTAAAGAGGCGTACTGCCAGGAAGAAATCTGATGGTACTGGGTTTAGTGTTTCTGGGATACTGTCTAGCGAACAAATCAAACAACTAAGATCATCAAACTATGTAGTCCAAATTCATTCCGATTTAGCTAAAGAGTCCAAGGAACGGTTACAGGAGGTCTCAAAAGTCAATCGGTTTGAAAATGCAAATGAATTTAATGAAATTAAGGAGAAAGCTGGATTAGCAAAATACTTGAACACAGCTGAAATAGAAACTGTCTTGATTAAACTCCAGAAGCTTTTTCCTAAAATTACTGAATTAATTCCGCTTCCAAATTCAACATATGAAGGTAGACTGTCCACCGCTATACGATTAAGAGCTGGTCCACCACATAATATCAAGTCAGATCGCATTGGGGTAATGTTCACAGGAAGCATGCATGCAAGAGAATGGGGAGGATCCGACATTTGTATTAATTTCCTTATTAATTTGCTGAGTTCTTACAGAGACAATACGTCACTTATCCTTGGTAAAAATACCTTCAGTTCAGAACAGATAAGAACTATGCTTGAAAATATCGATCTATTTGTCTTTCCTGACGTTAATCCAGATGGCAAGGTATATTCGCAGGCTCATGACGGTACTAAGCCATTATCTCTTGACGACCAAGACAAAATATGGTGGAGAAAAAATCGTAATCCTGTTGAGGTTATTAATGGAGATGACCCAGTCCATAATACAGGCGTAGATGTGAATCGTAATTTCAATTTCTTATGGGGAAGTGGAATTGGAACTTTAAGTGAAGATCATAGCGGTAGAACCCATAGTCTAACTTTTCCTGGTCTAAAGGCCTTCTCTGAATCAGAATCAAGTAATGTAAAACATCTATTTGATAAATATAAGAATATCAGATATTTTGTAGATATTCATAGCTGCGGTGATATGATTCTTTATAACTGGGGAGATGATACTAATCAGAGTGACAATCCATCTAAAAATTTCCTCAATGACGAATACAAAAAAGTACGTGGTAAAACGCGAGGAAGATATGCCGATGATTATAAGGAGTTTATTGTAAAATCTGATTTAGATGTTGCGAAATATTTGGCAAATAGCATGAATGACGCAATAAAAAAAGTATATGATCGCAGCTATAAAGTACAACAATCTGCGGGGCTTTACACAACTTCAGGCACTTCGGATGATTACGCATATAGCCGTCATATTGCAAACAAAAAGGCTCAAAAGATCTATGGCTTTACAATAGAGTTTGCCAGCGATAAAATGGGATTTATACCACCAATCTCTGAAATGCAGAAAATTATAAAGGAAATCGCCTCAGCAATGACCGAATTTTGTATCTCAGCATATCAAAATGAAATAGGTTCGTCCAACTCTAGATCTGAGCTGTTAATAGAAAGTACATAATATAATAAACACAAACCTCTTTGACCATACGTTAATACTATCATGAGGCGCGCGCAAAATGCACTTTATCTACTCAATTTATCATATCTTAGAAAGGTACTAATTCTTTCATATACGAGGGCCGTCTTCTCAATAAATGGTGCATGACCAGACTCTGGTATAATTTCTAGACGAGCACTTGGAAGATCCTGTAAAAATTTCTCGGCATACTCCTTGGGACTAATCCAGTTGTCATTAGCGCCCCATATGATTAAACATGGGACATCTTCAATTACCTTTAAGCGATCTGATTCAATCCCTTTTCCAGTACTATCATCGAATGCATAATTAAATGCGTATAGAGCTCCTGGCTTTTCAATGATATCAAGAAATATTCCCACAACCAATGGAAGCAAAGCGGAGGATAATGAGTACATACTCTCAAATACCTTTTTCAATTTTTCATATTTTAGTATTGTAATAGACTCATTTGCAGCATCTCGATAAGCACTTAATAGAGGAGTTGGCCCATCCAGCTTTCCTGATGGATCTATTAACACAAGTTTTTCTATTAGATCCTTGTTTTCAGTAGCAAACTGTAATGCAATATATCCGCCCAACGAGTGACCAACTATGCATATCTTCTCATTCTTTAGATCAATTGCCTGAAGAAAATCGAAAATAAACCTGCTAAAACCTTTGATAGAATAGTCTGCAGTAGTTGGCTTTTCACTTCCGCCAAACCCTATCAAATCGACAGATATCGTATGGAAATGTTCGGATAGTGCATCAGGGATATCTCTCCAACCGACTAACGATGCTCCAATACCATGTATGAATAAAACATGCTTCTTTTTCTTGTTGTTTGATTCACTATAGAATATTCTGTGTCCATTCACATTTGTTACTTTATATCCATTCTTTCCTATCACATTTTTTTCTAAATCGAATTGATTCAATTAATAACAAAATATTCTATTGTTGAATTAATATAAGGATTGATAAAACGTATGTGTGCGCTGATTTGTTAGGTTGCCACAGAGCTGATAAATCATCTATGTAGCTACCATGAAGCGCGCGCTGAAAGAAAAATATTACATTAGTAGTGCCGTCAATGTGGCCTGTTCTAGCCTATGCCTTGGCATTGCTTCCTCCATATTTTGCATATTCCAAGTTTATTGTCCACTCAGTATTGGCAAAGCCGTATCAAAGACGTCTTCATGTCTTAGCAGGGAATTGTGGTCATAAGGAAATGGCTGACCTAATGGAACATAATGACGAAGAGGACTTGCCTCGGCGCTATTAACGGATACAAATAGATCATCATTGCCTGGGATAAAACAGTTACCACCATCTGGAACCCATATTCCTGGGACAGCAGTAGGACACGGTGTTAATGGCAACCAGTTTCCAGCAATAGTATAATAGTGGGTACTTTGAGGTCGATCTACTACCATAGTAGCAGCAGATCCTGGAAATAAATCAATATCTGAACCACGAGGGCAAGTAGTAAAGTCAAACCATGCAATTGGTGAACCAGAATTTGGAGTTCCAATCATAATTAGATTTGCGACTTTACCGACACCACCATGTGCGATATACCATCTTGCATCTAAACCACCTTTGCTATGTGCAACTATATTGACCTTCTGACTACCTGTGTCATGCAGAATTTTATTTACTATACTGCTTAATTCAGCTGCATGTTCTGCAACTAATCCACATTCGTCATTGCTGAATGTTATTGGATATACTTTCGAAAAGTTATTTTCGCCTAACCAATTTTTCCATGAATTCCAAGCACTGGAATCCTCACCGTAGCCATGTATCAATAGAATTGGAAGAGGATTGGAATTAGTTTGTTGTGCATTTACTGAAAGAGATAGGCCACCGGCGACAGTAAGGCAGCAAATTGAAGCTAGTGCAACTAGACTTATTCTTAGCATCTTTGTTTTCATGATTACATGACTGAAAGCTGTTGCTAATAAATTATTATAATGCCATTTTATGATTTGTCAGGAAATTTATTGATATTGAAATATGATATGCATGAATATGACAGGATGAACAGATAATTAATGAAGATCAATCATTACCATCTACAGTATGTTCCTATCCACAACAGCAAATTAGATATAACTCTTAAGATACAATATGTTCGCTAATAATTGCCAAATCCTAGTACTCAATTTAATTGTATACAAAGGGGTAATTTTTCTTTCAGGCTATCCCAATTAAGAAAAGTCCGGTTACAACTATTGATATATTTCAACTCAAAATATTGGAAAAGTGTCAGCGAATAATTTTAATTGGTATAAGCACATTAAATGATTGATGTCTATAGATAGTAGCAGCTAGTTGATGCGAATGAACGTACCTAACTCCGTTAGTATGTAATAAGTTTAACACATTGTGATGACACGATTCTTAACCAATCCGGATTAATCATCCTGCAAATAAAATTATAATACGATATGAGAAATTGCAGGTTATAAATATTATCACCTAATGTGGACTGATATTATGGGATGGTAATATAATTATGTATACTGTATATCATGAGGCGTGCGGCCAAAGTGTTATCTGTCCCCAGTGTCCCTAGTATGAGGTAAGTATCTACCCTATCTCTACACTATTACTCTTTTATTATAATTCTATAATTATATACAATGTTGCTTAGAACCCATCCCAAAAATGGATAGACATATAGCTTGAGAGCGTTTTGTTCATAGATGTGGCTTACGATAGAGTCAAGTATCTTCCAACTATCAAAAGAATCCCGGATCCATTATGAAATGAAAT
>JBEDUN010000011.1:0-16700 GCA_040414675.1 Nitrososphaeraceae archaeon
TCTGTGCCAAATTTGATTAGACGACAAATAGATCGGTATATGCAGTCATAATAATGATCTGAAACATCCTGGAGGCCATTTCTAATTCCCACCCAGATTCAATTTGATTCGAACATTAGGCCAAATCCATTAACGAAGTGCAATTCAGATATACCTCTGCGTCTTTTATCATTGGTTAAAGAATAAAGAATAAACCTTGTTATGAGATTGATTCGTAGCTTTATATAGATATGTCACTACTTTGAAGCAACAAAAGCGTTTTATTAGATACCAAGTACCTACGGTCTATCTAAGTATCATATGCGAATAGTAATGAAATTTGGTGGATCTGCGATCGACTCTGTCGAGAAAATGAATAGCGTAGCCGAATTGATAAAGGGATATAAAAGTCACGAGGATGGCAAAGGAAGATCAGACCGTTCAAATGAAATTGTCATCGTTGTTTCTGCGTTGAGGGGCATGACTGACAATATCATAGATGTGTGTGATAAAGTTAGAAAAGGGCTGAAGGAACCAATCTATGAATTTATTCAAAACACACGAAAGGTTCACATAGATATAATTGAAAATGGCATTGTAGATAGTAGTCTGAAGAGCAAAGCTTTGCAGGAAATACTTCCTATACTTGACGAGTTGAGAGATGTCCTCGAAGGTCTGGTTTTGCTAAGCGAAGTTACATCAAAGTCTATGGATTATCTCCTATCTTTTGGAGAAAGACTCTCCACTCCGCTTGTGAGCTTCTTTTTATTAGATCATGGATTGAAATCTAGATCATTTACTGCTAAAGATATCGGAATTTTGACTAATTCTGAATTTGGAGAGGCTAGTCCACTTATGGACACAACGAAGCTTAGGGTTTCCCACAATCTAGGATTTCTGTTGGAGGATGATATGACACCTGTAGTAACTGGCTTTATCGGAGTAGACCAAAATGGTAGTTATACCACTATTGGGCGCGGAGGTTCTGATTTCTCTGCCACAATTATAGGATTGAGTATTCAAGCAAATGAAGTCTGGCTCTGGAGCGATGTAGATGGTCTAATGACCGCAGATCCCAAGATAGTTAAAACTGCTAAAGTACTTCGCGAAGTTTCGTTTACGGAAGCCATGGAAATGGCATTATTTGGTGCAAAATATATACATCCAAGAGCTCTTGAGCCGGCAATAGAGGCCAAGATACCAGTCAGGATCCGGAATACTTTCAATACTCAGAATGTTGGAACACTTATTACGTCTAGTCCAAGTAACGAATCGCAAAAGATTGTAAAATCAATAAATACGATTCGAAATACTGCATTAATTGATGTAAGTGGCAGTGGTATGGTTGGTGCTCCGGGTACTGCAGCAAAAATTTTTGATACACTTGCAAGGAATAGGGTAAATATCATGATGATTTCTCAAAGTCCATCTGAATCAAGTATATCGATGGTCGTAAGAAAGAGCGTGTTGGATAAGGCGACAAATATATTGGAACTTAACCTGTTGGGCAAGGTAATCAAAAAAGTAAGTGTGAACAATGATGTTGCGGTGATAGCTGTAGTAGGATCGGGAATGCGTGGCATAAAAGGAGTAGCGGCAAAGGTATTTGGCGCTATAGCGAAAAGAGATGTAAATGTTATCATGATTACTCAAGGCTATTCAGAATTAAATCTTGCTCTAGTAGTAAATAACAAGGATTGTGAAGAAGCAGTTAATGCTTTACATATGGAATTTGAATTGTCCAAATAGTTGTGGCATTTAATATCAGATTTCCGGTAAACGTGTATGCATGTCAGTGTATTAATTCAATGATTCAAGAAAAAAATAAATGCGCTTAATTCTAATGAATTGTTGCAATGAATTCAGGCAAACTATACGTGGTGGGATTGGGACCTGGCCATCATGATCATATGACTTTCCGTGCTAATGAAGTGATCCGTCAGAGTGAAATTATCATTGGTTATGACACGTATATTTCACTTATAGAGAAATTAATAGAAGGAAAGGAGGTCTATAGATACGCCATGACGCAGGAGGTAGAAAGGGCAAACCAGGCTATTGAATATGCTGAAAAGGGAAAAATAGTCTCGCTAGTGTCTTCGGGAGATCCTGGCATATATGGGATGATCGGGCTTATCTATGAGATCTTAGCAGAAAAGGGTTGGAAGAACGGAGAAGGGATTTATCTGGAGTGTGTGCCTGGCGTTTCCTCTTTGAATTCATGCGCCGCATTAGTCGGATCGCCGCTGATGACAGATTTTGCTGTTGTGAGCATGAGTGATTTACTCGTGCCATGGGATATGATTGTAAAGAGGGTCGAAGCTGCTGCACTTGGAGATTATGTTACGGTTATTTATAATCCTGCAAGTAAAAAGCGGGTTCATCAACTCAGGGATACTAGGGATATTTTTCTAAAGTACCGTAAACCTGATACTCCAGTAGCCATAATAAAGGGGGCATATCGTGACAGCCAGGCAATTACCCTTACGACTTTGAATAAAATGCTTGAGCATCAAGATATGCTTGGAATGATAACTACCGTGATAGTAGGAAATTCTTCGACATTTCATTACAACAATATGATGATCAATCCAAGAGGATATAGATCAAAGTACGAAATAGTGAAGGAAGTTTCTTCTAGTACTTAACTAGAATCGACACACTACTATGAATTATTATCTGACAATCGATTAGCAAATCGAATTAATACCTAAATTAGGACACTAATACACCCCTCTCTAGGCAAATTCCTAATTCTTGTTTACTTGGAGAATTATTGAAGCAAAATTAGATCCAATATTGATATCGAATATGGAACTCAAAAATATTGGAATTTGAAGTTGGTAGAAGTGTCAACTCGTGGTCTAATCATATGGGAGCGCCGGCTCTTCTCTCGACTTCAGTGTCCACAGATTTACGTTTTGCTCTAGATGCAAACAAAAGACCAGTCAGAACGACAAAAACTCCTGTTGTCACCCCAAACATGAACAATTCATCAACCATTTCGTTAGAGTAAGGCTTGGTAAAAGATAAAGGTACTGCTAAGACAGAATTGAAAACTCCAGTTTGAAAAGTTTGGGTTTGGAGACGTATTCAAGATCCTTATTTTTGTAGGAATTCTAAAGACTTAAATTTTCTTAACTTTAACTGGAACTCGAATTTGGAGTCGGCCGCGATCACTACATGCACATTTGTTTTATCTCTTATCTTGTTGTGCTATAATCTGTTTGTCATGGAGGGTCGTGAATTGTCGACATTCGCAATCCTCGAAGGATCCAATATGAAGCAAATAAATCATGGATTCGATTTTCCGATTAATTCGACAGGGTACTATCCAACAAAACAAACTTTAGATTCCAAAAAATCTTATGGCTTACAATATCGTGATATTGCCTCGGTTAATCCTGATAATTTCGTAAATAGTTCTCAGACGATCCATTCTGTCCCTAACCAGATTTCTGGCTCAAATACTCTTGAATATACCTCTAGATTTATTTGTGGGGTTATAACTGGTGAGGATGGGCCCTTAAGACCTGGCCGCTATAATACAGATATAAATATCTTTAACAGGCAAGTCTTTCCTGTTTCATTCTTGTGGAAGGCAGTACTTAACGGTGATAATCGTGAACATAACTACAATATTCAAAATCTAGAACCAGGAAGGTCAATGAGTATCGATTGTACACAAATTCTTAGTTCGATACCTGGTGTAGGTAACTCAACATCCGAGAAATATTTCGAGGGTGTTGTAACAATCAATGTTAATTTAGATCCATCCATATTGTCTGCAATCTCGTCAAGCAAGAGTGGAGCTGCGGGAATAATCTCCGGTTCCGAAGCGACGAGCGTGCTAAGCGTAGATGCAATATATACTGTTAATGCGCTCAAGGTCTCGAGTAGAGAAATTGTGCTTCAGCTTGTTGAGTACTCTATTAATAATCGCAATAATAAAATTCCTTCAGATGAGGTGTCAAAAGTCCTTAGTATAGCAGTACCTATAAAAACTAACGAGACAATTGACCCAGACAAGCAGATACGATCGGTTTTGGCAAGAGAATTTTCACTTACACCTGCAGAAGCAGCCGGACTAAATATCACGATTCGCGGACTTAGCCTAGGAGTTGGCGCGTTGGACGATAATCATGCATTATCCCTGGAACGAATAAATCCTTATCAACCTCCATCATAAGTCTATTCGGATTAGGATTGAGAGAATTTCTATTTAAAAATTTCAGCTGTAAGAGATAATATTCCAGTTCAGTAGGAGATCTGTCTTATAAATTAAATAGCCTTATTATCACATTTTAAAATATCGAATTCAAGATGAAAACTTGTAATATTTGTGGGCGGACGAAATTCTTAGCAATAAATTTTCTCCTTTCTGATGTTGTGTGTAACGAATGTTATTTCTTGAAAAAGGACTTCGAAAGCTCAAAAAATCATAGTTCGTAAACTTGACTATGGCACAAGGTAACCAATCGGTTAACAGTGCAAAATAGATGTATTAAATATCTGTGAACTTCAAGGTCTGAACTGACCCATTGTAGCCAGTCAAATAACATGTTAGATTTTATAGTACTATCAATTATTGGTTAAAGGGATTGTGTTAATTCTGTTCCATTGCAACATGCGATTGTAGTTTTGAATATTGAAATATCTTTAGTCCTGCTTGTTGCCGCATTTATTACAGAACTTGGCAGTAGCGCTAATAGAAGATCCACAATGGATACAATATCTTTTAATTTGATTTTCGACACGTTTTCCTATACTATGACTACCTAAATTATTGTTGGTAACTGTGCTCTCTTTTGAATTAGTCTGCCTTGAGTCTAATTTATTTGGTTCTATATGTTGACCATACATTTCAGTAACTGCTCCAGTAGGTCTAAAGGAATCATCTACATCCGGATTTACATTCATCATTTGTTCATCATTATCCTCATTGACCTCTTCTAAATATAGTAACAACCTAGGGCAATTATTTGAATCACCTCGACTTGGTACTTGATCACCAAGCCATAACGCGAACTTCTTAAGCGTCATTTCCGGAGTCGAAAAAGTTAATGAATGAGTAGACATATATTCGTCAGTTGCAGATCTCCCATTAAAGACTTTCATCACTCAGTTTAATACATATATATTATTAATATTTGTACTTCCTAATGAATTACTATAATCTAGTGAATCGCTCAATTCGTGCTAGTGAGTTGAATTTAGAATATCATTACCGACTACGATGCTGGATTTAAGCCGCCATTATGGAACAAACCTATTAATTGCAGTCCATTAGAAAAACTGACAAAAGCGGTTAACGTGGTCTAGATGGTAATATTATTTCTAATTTAAAACTGTGACCATTTAAACATTATATACTTTCGTTCGAAGGAATTAAATGAATATTTGTTATTTTTGAATTATAGATAGTGGCCTTCAAAACTGCGTCGCAATCAGTTCAACTTTTGATATTTATTTATTTATTTATTTATTTATTTATTTAATTTATTGCTTGAGATATTCTTACAAACTCAAAAATCATTGAGGGTTGCCACATTTGTTGCAGAATTTTGCTTGTACGGACAAGTTATTGCCACATTTGTAGCACGTACGCCCTGTTCGTCTTTCTGCAGCATTCCTACGATTAGGATTCTCGACTGTTATCGTTACAGGTTTAAACTTAGGTTCAGATACATCAAATGTGGGGCCGTGGGCCAATGGTTTGGAGTTCAATATTGATGATGAGTCCTCTTTGGCAGAAGAGTTGGAAGAGGATTGAGAGTTTAGTGATAAACTGGAAATATGGTGCTTATTTTCATCGTATATTGTCTTCAAATCCAACAGGATCTGTGTCGAAAGAAAATTAATAGCTGTCATAGACTTCATATAATCTCCTAGTTTAAATAAAAATTCTTTATCATTGAGGCTGCCTTTTCTGTAGAGTTGTGCAGAATCGATCAAATTTTCGTACTGGTCTTGTATCTCGGCAATCATCTTTTTTAGTTTATCAGCCCGATTTGAAATCCCCTCCTGTCCTTGCATGACCTATACCACTGATCAGAGTTTTGAATGTGTCATCCTAATAAAAGTTTGAATTTTGTAAATAAGGTTTAGTTGAAAGTCAGATACAGTTGGACCGAAGGTGCATCAAGTCATACTGTATTCTTCCATGAGTGTACATGTGACATCGATTAACGTCAAGTACCATACTGGGAGATCCTCGAACCAAAATCTTATCTTGACCAGACGTGCTAAACATTGTTAAGATCATTTAGCATCTAATCTTCTCAGTCATTTTAGAAAAGAAAAAGAATTCGGAAGGATCAAGTGCGTTGATTGAGTTGCGCTGCGTAACGCAGCGTGATTTCTAGTGAAGTAAAATCTTACGCATAGTTTATGGACTAGTTTAAGATATTAGCCAGACAAGGAAAGTGTATTGGATTGATTTGCGTAATATTTTCTAGCACCCACGAAGACCTTATAATAACATGTGTTGATATCTTCAGCAGACAGTTTGCCGTTTTTGTTTGCTGCCTTGGTTGTGCAATTAAAATAGTTCTTTAGAGCAAGTGCTGGAACTGCTATTGAGACAACTACCATCAGAATTGCAAATATTCCTAAGGTAATGAATAATGTTGACTTATGTATTTCAAAGTGCATTGATACCCAGCAACTTACAAAATATATATGCCCTTTGTGGATATCTTACTTTAGTATTCTATAAGTGAATTTGTCTGAGATTTTTGCTAGATAATAGTACGCAGGTATAATAAGACCTTAGACTCGACTAATTAGTATCCTAATTAAACCATTCGAGCAGCTATCAAAGACCAGTGGAACAATTCGTATTCAACACTTTCTTTCAACTGATTTCTTAGACAGGATGCAAATCCAGTAGAAAATTCAAGGAGTCTTCCTGTGAGGGAGTAAATATTCCTTGACTCACCAAAATCCCTGTATCAAATGACTTTTATATGCAAATATTAATTTTTTATGTGATGCGTTAAGGAGGGATGGTCTAGATTGGTTAGGATACCTGCCTTACACGCAGGTGGTCATGGGTTCAAATCCCATTCCCTCCAGTCTAAATTCGCAGTCATAGTATTCGTTATCAGGTCGATATTCATGAGAAAAATTGAGTCCAGAAGGGCTAAGATATCGCCATATAGAGGTTTGAGTAAAGAATCTGTCAAAATGCTAAGCCAACAGGTGTTCAATCTATAACAAATTTCGATGTCCACAAAGAATGATTTGCGAATCAAGTGTCGATACTATGATATATTAATTTACGAATTGATTCAATGTTATGAATTAAAACTGCATTAATTGTTTTCGAAGTAGATGTGTTAAAGGGGACAATCCCCGTAGCCATGAGACTTTCACTTTTCTTCTTATCGATATCACTTTCATAACATTCTAATAGAGAAAAGCCAGAGAATTTTTAACTTATAAATTCTATTAATTTATAATGGATTCGAATTTGATAGAACAAAATCTGTCATTGCAAGAACGATCGGCTCGGAATCGTTTCTTCCAATTATTATTATGAAAGTATTGAATAGATTCGATCTATGAAATTATGCTTTAGTTTTTGGTAGCCGATATGATAGGAATTTGTCGATATAAACATCTTAATCTAATAAGACTCCACAATATGCCGCGTATTAGTAGATAAAAAAAATCAGGAAAAAGATTACAGCACTAATTTCCTTAAATCAAATATAATTACTTATGATAATGTTATTGAAGTACTACGATTCGATCCCAACAATCGCAATGCGTTACAAAGTTATATGTGAGCGATCTATCTTTGGGTCTGTTTCTAACAGTTTGTAGTACTGTGTTAGCTACTCTAATGTTCGTAACCATCATGATCGGTCAGGCTAACGGCTCAACTTTACACATTAATATGGTTAACTATGATGACAACAACCATTTCGCCACTGATAAGAGTAATATTGTTACGGTCTATCATACCAATGCCCAAACGCAATTCGACAAAAGTCTACCAGGTCCATCGATCGGATATTCACCGGTGCGAGACGTTATTGGCGGAATAAATATGGACTCGTCTTCTAATTCACAACAGTCAATTCCTGATGCAGATCGTAATCACAAAAATGATGGAAAGAAAAATAATGATAACGGTGTAGGCAACAAAAATAATGATATTCCATTTACCTTACCGTTCCCATGAATGGAATAAAAAGTTAGATTAAATAATATGCCATGAAATATACGGAGTAGCATTGGCCCTGTAATTTCTAACCATCAAGTCATCAAAATATGGATTGTAGGAATAAATGAATTACTAATCACAAAACTACTTCATTTTGATTGCGAAACAGGTGACCGCGCTAATCATATGCGTTATAATATTTAGTAACTAATCATATAAGCTCCACTGGACTATTTTTGGTGAGGATTTCAGTGGAGAGCAAACTACATAATACATTTTGTCCTGAAAACTTCATGATTCTAGATAAGTAAATATAAGGAATTTGAGCTAATGTACTTATCGGACTATCGAATGGCTTACGAAAATGTCATCTTAATTTTGGTGGCCGTGGGATTGATATTTTTTGGTTCCAAAAAGTTGCCTGAACTATTTAAGTCATTAGGAAGAGCCCAGGTAGAATATGAAAAGGCAAAAATAGAATCGAAGAACGAACTTACAAGAACTGAGTTGACCATGAATCAATCGCAGCTAAGTCCAGAAAACGAAAACAACTTGTCGAGAGAAAAACTTGATGAAATGGCCTCCAAGTTGGGTATCGACGAAAATTCGAGCATTAGTGACATAGAACTAAAGCAGAAAATTTTAGAACGCATAAGGCAAGGAACATAAATTGTTCAACAAAACCAATAATTTGGCTTAGAAGTATAGTAATGCTATAGTACATTTACAAATAATAATAAGACCTTCTTTGACTTTCAATTACACAATTACAAAAGATTTAGTTCAAAGTTTTTTGATAGTGAAAATTAAACGAAGTTCAGATCTGAGAAAAATGGGTTGGCTAGCTGAACTAAGACAATCACAACCTAACGAAAGAATTCTTGGATTCAGAGTTCTTATTTAAGTGAGATGACCTGCCACAATTCTCTTCAAAGATGCTTAGCATGTGAGCAAAAAGTTGGGCGGATCGTGTTTTGATCCAGAGAACGAAATTTAATGTGTTCCTTGTACGTGAAACACCTCATTGACATCAGCGAAAGATATGTCTGGTGTTGGACCGCCACCGATTACATAAATGTTGTTTCCCATAGCAACTGCGGCTAAGCCGTGTCGAGCAGTAGGCATGGGTGTCTCTTCAGTCCATGTCCTGGTTTGTGGATCGAACATTTCGTTATTATTGAATGTTTTATCTGGCGCTTCTCCTCCGAATATATAAAAATTCCCATTTGCCACCGCTGCAGCAATACCACCACGTTTTGTAGGCATGGGAGGCAATTCTGTCCATGAATTAGATTTTGGATCATACACTTCGTTATTGTTTAAATTTGAAGACTTGCCAGTAGGTCTACCTCCTATTGCATACAATTTACCATCTATTACTGCTGATGCGAGATGTTGCCTTGCAGTTGGCATTGGCGCCTTTTCTATCCATGTGTTCGTCGTGGGATTATACGCTTCATTTGTATTCAAGGGCTTATTTGAAGTTCCTCCTATTGCGTACAAAATGCCGTCAATGAATTGAGCTGTTAATGCTGCTCTTGCAGTAGGCATATCTTTCCCTTCAAGCCACTTATCAGTCGTCGGATCGTAAACAAAGAACTTGTTTGAAGGCACCTTGTTATCCAAAAAACCTCCCACTAGATAGATCTTATTGTTATAAGTAGCTGCTGCAGCATGGTTAAGATTTACCGGTACTGGAGAGGCATTTGCCCACGAATTGCTTTTTGTATCATAGACTTCCACAGTATTCTTATTTCTTTTTCCAGTCTCACCATAGCCGGCAATAATGTAAATTTTATCACCAATTGCCGCATACGCAGATTCCATTTTTGAGACTGGATTTGGCTTTGCAGTTTCCCATGACTTTTCATTAGCTAAATTAGGTGTTGGCTGCTGCGCATATGAATATCGGGTCAGTAAGAGTGGATTGCTTAGAGTAAAAGTAACCAACAGAACCAAGATTATTGCAGGGCTCAATTTTCCTCTTGAAATGCGACTGAATGAATATCGTATAGTGCCTAGAATGGTAGAATTAATATCGTTCAAACCACCATTATTTGGATTACGGGCTTTCATTGTATGTCCACCGTGAACAAATATTCCTTTTAAGGTTTATAGTTCAGAAATCGAATTGGCTATCGTGAAATTATGATTTATGCTTCCCTAAACAATAGAACTAACATGCTGACAGAATGAATTGCTGTCCAGAAATCGTAACAATATGAGATGATTATGATTCCTAAAATGGAGACAAATTACATAAAATTACTAGCAAAAGGTATTCATAATATTTTTCAAATAAACTTGCTTTATTGGTGGAATTTCAGCATGCTATAACGAAATGTACTGCAAATTCGAAAGACAATATAAATTACTTGAATAAACTATAAAGGTAATAATATTAAACTAAGTATAATGACTCGATTATTATGATTGACATATTTCTAGTTTCAATCCCGCAACCCATTGTGACTTTGAAAAGTCAGGCAGCGATGAGTAAGGACTCAATTTTCGTTAGTAATGTGTCAATATACGGGTGATATCCTGATAAGTCGGCATTTGGATTGACGTTCTATTATTGGTTACTAGAATTCTCAAAAAAGTGAGTTCCTTAGGTTACTTCGTCTTGTTCCAGATTGTACGAAATTGTCAAGTAGGATTCAGAAAATCTAATTAATCAGATTTGTCAACTGAAAATGACTAGTTAAGCACTAGAACTTCCTATGATATCTTTATTCACTCAGTAGTAATGGTGGCATCAGCATCCTTCTTGATAACTCGAAAGAATTTCACACCGTCTTGTAAATTTTCGTCCCAGATAAGATCGTCAGTGTCTTTCAACTCCAAATAGTCTTTTACAAAAGCCGGAATCCCATCCTTAATTTTCGATATCCTCACCATATATTGAAATGGATATAAATAGATAAAAACCTATGGCGCACACTATGCTAGTAGATAAAAATCCTGGGTACAACATTCAGTTTCGATCGAGTGTGATTGCGTTGTTTGGACTAACATATTAGTGGATTTTCAACAATTCTGCTCATCGTAACTATATGGATTTGTCCGCAGGTCTAAAATTTGAATAGTACGGAATTCATCTGTTATGGAGAAAAAATAGGCTGTTTCCACGACCACGAATTATGTTCACATTCTGGTCTACTGATCTATGCGGTTATTTTAATTGTGTTCAGTATTTCACGAATGTGAAAGAAATGTGAGTAATTACACTTGGAATTGAATAAATGTTTTTGGATTGTGGATCCTCGACTTGATGTGCTGTCAGATTCCCTATAGCTAGATTCAAGTTGAAAGCCAAAGTAATGATACTACTAACCATTGGTAACTCATAACTTTTAACTGCTAAGGTAAAGAATGATAATATCATTAATTCTGTTGTTACTACAAAATAGCAGAGAAGAAATTGTGAGGTATATAATCACCATCCATTAAATTCTAAAAATTATCAAATCGGTATATTTTTAACTCTCCTTTGGAACAGAGTAGTTTACAACGAATCTAGAATTTAAATAAGTGATCTATATTTCAATTGAATAGCAGAACATAAATAATTGGAATGCAAAACAAGAATACCAAATCTCTAATTGGATTTGGAAAAGACAATCTGCAATGATTTTAATAATTAGCATATACTTATTGTATATATAAAAAAATGGATAAGATTGTTTGACTATAATTGATTACAACTATTGTCTAAACTAAATCTAAGGTAATGACTTACTCAAATCTAATAAAGTATGTATTTGAGGTTTTAACGAAGATAAATATGCCAGATTTCAGCAGGAAAATATCATTCGTAGGTTTGTCGATCGCGCTAGTACTAATGGTGATCAGCACTGCGCATGAATACCAAGTGAAGTCAAAAACTGTCAGCATAAACTGCTCAAATGATAAACCATGTGAAAGAACTGTGTGTGAAAGCAGTAAGTCGTGCAGCACGACAATAGGCGAGTCGTTCCAAAGTAGATCTTCCTCGAATACAAATTCTACAACACTAGATCACCAGTATAACAGATAGTCTTGCTTTCAATTTATTTGAAATTATGTCATATGAAATCGTGTATTTATAGATAAATTGATTAACTCTTCAATAATTGAGAACTGACCACGCTAACTATAATCGCCGCGCGGTGTGGTGTGTCGTCAATTAAAGGCTACCTTATAAGCCAGATTGCAGACTATATGATTTTAGCCTCCGATCAAATAATCTAAAATAAGAATTGTCCGTTAATAATGACAGTTGTTTAATCGTAATAGAAAATCAGAATGGGATCTAGAATATGATGACTCACTTTATAAGGTCTATGATTCAGCAAAACGTCTGGCGGGTTACTTTTTTCCTAACTATGATAGCATGGACGAAGAAGTACGAAATGATCTAAAACTTAAGTTGCAAGATGTGAATTTAAACGACCCTAGCACGATTAAATTACTACACAAGATCCATGCAGTGCTTCATGGGGGTAGCCTTTTACTCCCGATGCTTAAGCTCGATTTATTGGACAACCAGAGTGGTATTACAGTAGACAACGTAATTAACGCACTTCAAATTAATCTCAGAACTGCCGAAATATGGAAAGACTGGCTAACAATGAATAGTAACACTTTGGGAATAGTAGCCAGTGCGGTATATACTGCAAGAGAAGACAGAAACATGCTTTCAATACTCTTAATCATAAAGGATGTAATCATTCTAGGTGAAAAAGAGGCTCTTGACTCACTGGAGCCAATATTGAATAAATTACACAAAGATAGACTTCTTTAAAGCGATATAACTTTGAATTACATATGCCAGTTCGCATAAATGAATCGTATTGATGATAAACATGCGTGAAATTTGTGTTACTCTTATTTCTGATTGTCCAGTGGGTTACTGAACTACCCCGTACGTAAATCCTCTCGCCTTCGTTCCGTGTAGTTTTCAAAATAGGTAGAAAAAATAAGTATAGTTCAGATTATTTAGCTTGAGAGAGAACATTTTCGAATTTAATTCATATTTCACGATGATGTCTATAATGAGTGTACTGACAGAAATTCGTATGTTAATGATAAAATTTTTTCATAACCGTTTTGATTTGTTAAATAGTAAAGTGTAGGAATAAGCTTTTGATAATATCAATAATTATATACTACGGTCGCGAACTTCATATATGTTAGCCTTTTACTCAAAGTCTCCATATCAACTGTCATTATTTAGAGAAAGCTTTACTGAATTAGAATGTATTGAAAATGTTTGAGAAGTCGAGTTTGTTAGTGAACGCTTTTTATGCAAAGTTGGATCAGGGAGTCGTGGAATCATTGATAAGGAATGCCGATTTGCTTTACTCAGTTGTTAATTCAAGGTCTGGCAGAAACGAAAATATGATTTTTCATATAGATCGCGATATGAATGCTATCTTAGGTGGGATTGAAAAGATTGGAACTAATTTAATTGAGGATGTGTTTTATAAAGAACATACTCCGGTAAAATCTAATCTACCGACTTTTCGATTAGGGCTTGAGATAAAGAAGATTCTCGTCGTGGACGATAATCCTGATATTATATTCACGCTCCGATCCATATTTGAGGAATACCCTGAAAGGTTCCTGGTCTCCACTTATACTAATCCAACGGAAGTACTTCGTACATTTCAGACCAATTATTATGATCTTGCATTGATTGATATCAATATGCCAATATTGAATGGATTTCAACTGTGCGAGAAATTGGTCGATTTGGATGCAAACCTTCGAATATGTTTCATGTCTGGAGGCGAAATGAATCAAGATGCTATTCGAGAAATTTATCCGAAGATTAGTATCGGATGCTTCATAAAGAAACCGATTGGAGCAAGCGAACTCATCGAGAGAGTGAATTCACAACTGGACTGAATTTAACCTATTGTGAAACCCTTGTGTGGAAATTGAAACTAGTTAAGTTGAACCGCAAGTGTATTCCTCACCTTTCTTATCAATACGCTATTTTCAACTGGGATTTTTATGAAACAGTCTTCAGTAGTTATTTCCGGAAATGATGCAGCCTTTTTGAATTGCTCATAATTAATTTCTCCAGCAGTCAAGAAACATACCTTTACTTTCTTATCAAGTAATCTGAGCTGTTCGTAAAGTTCGAATCCATCTAAATCTGGCAGCAGAATATCAATTATCAACAAGTCGTAAAGACCGTTTTCAAAATTGTTGATGGCTATATATGGATTTGTAAAGGCTTTAACATTGTAACCCTCGCCTGATAGTAGCATTTCAAATAGGAGATTGATGTCTTCTTCATCGTCCACAATCATGATATTCTGACCCTTTACTGAATTGTTACTCTGGATCATTTTTCTGATTCTTCAAATTTTCTCCATTTGATCGCAGTTGGTGATTTCGAAAATTGAGATGTAGAAAATTCATGTTCCACTTGCCAGAGACCTCAATCTTACGAATCTATCTGGTACTAATTCTATGTAAGGACAAAATAAACCATATATCTTGTTGGCTAAATGATATCTTGAGATGAGCCTAATCGGAATCCTCTCCATGAATTATTATAATATTTAGTTACTCAATTACATTAGTTAGCAATAGTTGTTATTTTTCAGCAAATGCGTTGATTGTGCTCATGTAAATGAGTAGTAATTTGATTTCCTTAATCTAGATTAAATTCTCCAGCTCACTTTATGCGTCGGAGTTACTATCACAATAGGTGCCTCTCCTTCCTTCCAAGGCTCCTTTCTTACCCATTCGAATTTTTCATAAAATTTTTTATATAAGCGCTTGAATTCAGGACCTTCTTCTAGTATCTCGGCGTTTCCATCAATTACAACAGCTTTATTGTCAGTTGACGACTGATAGGTATCTACAACTATAGCAACTTTATTGTTCTTGACGATGTTTCTATATTTCTTTGTTTGATAATCTGTAGCAAAAGCGAGCTTTCCGTTTTCAAATATATAGGAGACAGGTGCAACGTGAGGAATATTTTCATTCGCTGTAGATAATCTACAGACCTCGTGGTTAGTAAGAAATTTTGCTTCTAAATCTGTGAACTTTATGATGGAATTGGGATCTGTATCCATAGTATTTCCGTCACTGATATTGCTCATATTACAATAGAAAAAGAAGCATTTGTGTCATATTACATTTGTGTTTTTATAGAGCACTTGTACTATATCCTCTAAGACGTTTGTATAGGACTTTAGGATCAATTATTGTGGTCATTTTGTGTCTAATTTGATAGCGCTTGGTAAATCTTAGGTAAAGACACATCATATCTGTAGTTTATATTCATATGACCATCGTCAAATTCTTCATATGAGTGGACAATCTTTAGTTTTTCTAATTTAGCATGCAGTATTCTTGCTCCCCAAATTAAATTAAATTCGTCAGTTTTTCCACAATCGATATGGATATACCTAAGCTTCCTCAGATTTGCTTGATATTTTTGAACTAATCTTGTTGGATCCCATTTCTTCCATCGTTCCCAAACCATCTCATTTATTTCCCCAGTTTGATAATCAAATGGGAGATCGATTCCTAGTTGTTTTTCATTAGGGTTTGGTGAGTAGTGTGCAGCCATGGCCAGAATATTTAAAGGAGCCGCATCAAACTTCTGATGTTTATTCTGTTTTTTCAAGAATTTCTCTAACCATCGTCTTGGCCCTCCGGCCTCTCTAAATGATTCGAGAGCTTTTGGAAAATCGGGAAGATAGCAGTATTCAAATGCGGCATCGCCAGAGTGATCGGCAAATCCCGAAAATATCGAGGGGTTTCGAGTAGATAGAGTGAACGAGCCATACCCTCCTGATGATTTCCCCCAAACTGCTCGAGATGATACGTTATATTTTTCATCAATTAGTGGAACTATTTCTTGTATGATGTAATCTTCGTACCTTCCAGTAGCTGCTGAATTAATATACTGATTCCCACCATATTTTGTGAAGCAATCGACGAGAACCAACAGAAGTGGCCCACACTTTTTGTTTGAAATGAGCCGGTTCATCTTGCTTTCTAAGTTTTCACTCAAAGGGTCGACGTTCAAAAATGATCTACCTTGTCCGCCAAAGCCCGCCAAGCCAAATGCAGAAACATAGCCCTTTGAATTGCTTTGAACATATCCCGGAGGAATATAGACGATTATGTCTCTTTCAGCTGGATCGCCGAGGGGATTTGATTTTAGGACTTTACTCTCAAATCTGTGAATCGTTATAGTTCCCTTCTGCACTCGAGATTTAGGTATAGCCTGATATATCTATTTAATTGGTACCTACTTAAGTTTTAGTTCATATAACTTGAAAATTCACACTTTGAAATAAAATTGGGTTTCTATTGTCGGACATAATACCCTACTACTTTAAACCTAAGGTGGATTCTTGAAATTTCACTTTGCGTTATTTTAATACAAGAACAATCTCCTAGATTAAGAGAGTACAAGAGGTTTAACCGTCAGATTTCAAGATTCGTTGTTAATTAGATCATGACAGCTATGGGCCTACTGTTGGAATATTTGTTGTTATTCTGTAAATCGCATGTGCATTTGCGATTCGTT
>JBEDUN010000012.1:0-9664 GCA_040414675.1 Nitrososphaeraceae archaeon
TTACACAGCAGAACTCACATAAGCCGTCTGTTGGTTTAGGCGTGTGTTTTCTAACAAACGTATGCAGAGCGTTGTAACTAACTGCTTTACCCTTCCAAAAGAGATTATTTTTACCTGTGAAGCAGTATCCATATACGTATCTGTTGAACTTGTTACTAAACCATTTAGTAGGTCGGCCACAACCACAAGCACATAAGGGAGGCTGTTGTTGCTCTTGTTCGCAGCAGGCACTCATTGCCGAGATCCATTTCTAACGATAGACTTGACTGGTACTGAGGAATGGCAGCGGGGTCAGGTCGTATAGTATTTCTTTAGGCTGCCGGAAAATACCCACGAATGACCGCAGGTGACTTCGCTTACAGGTTAGTTTTATCCCTATCTTTTGGACATGTACTAAGTCGTTTTCTTCTGATTCTGTCTGCTGAACAGGGTCTGGTTCTTGTGTTAAAAGTGCATCAATTACTGCAGCTGCATTACTTCGGCTGATTGTATTAATTCATTTATCGCGTGCCTGGTTGATTTTCTTTTTTGTTCTAAGTAGTTATTTAGTTCCAAAAATGTCATTTTGCTTTCTTATTGAGCAGTAGGAACTATGAATCTGCTTATACCAACTATGTGCTATTTTATTCTACTTACAGTAAAGCCGCCTGGTATTAACTCAACTTAATTATTTACACAATAACAAAAGTCATTGTACTAACTAACTCAGCGAGCCATAACCTGAGAGGAAGACGGCTGCTAAATTAGCTAGCACAACAACCTTATGATAGTACAATCAAAAGACTAGGGACAAAATCAAAAATAAAGATTCTATATGTCAATGCCGTCTGGGATAACGTTCGCCTTTGGGCAGGCTATAACTTGCAAACGTTATCCCGCTGACGGCTGAATGTTGGTTGCCTATCAAATCAATATTTGAACAACGAAAATATATCAGTTATAGAAAAAACTTTTGAAGGGATTTTTCAGCCAGATTTCCGAACTTTTCATTATTATTATGAGGCTGCCAGACCCTATTTTGCCATTGCATTTGAAATGCCTTCCATTTTAAATTAGGACAGGCTACTTACTCTTGGAGAGGTAAACCGATAGAACCACCACTAATAGAACATATTTAATCTGTTTTTAGAATAGATCCATTACCGGTAAGAGGCTATCAGAAGGCTACTGGAATAGTGCTTCTGTCAATAGTACTATATAAGATCCTTGTCTACTACAATTGTAAAAAAAGACATAATCAACGACCAAAATCAATCAAACACATATTATGTAATTAATACGCCATTAATAATACATAAAAGATATAGAATATAATTATTCCCACGCCTCAAATAGTTAGAATATAGTTTAGCTTACCAGTAATAGCTAATGAGTCAACTCATTCAAGAGCAGATAACAAAGAAAAAAGCACTCACATTCGAAGAGATATGCCCAGTGTGGTCGTTACAGCTTAATGGCATTGAGCACTATTTCTATTTCAATGTCTGGATACGTTCAAACACCATTAAGCTGGTTCGTTTTGCTCCATAAGAATCCATAATGCGGTATAAAAGTGTGCGGAATTCAAAGTCGGAGCCTAATACTTTATTATCGTCTATTGCTACCCATTGATTATTGTAGGTAGATTTCAATTCATTGTAATGTTCATGAAGCCATCTATAATTTGCTTGAAATCGTTCTAGCATTTCTGATGTCTGTTTATCTTTTATAGGCTCTGACATTTCTACCTCCTATCACCATCAGCAACTGTTATTATCCTTCGGCTCTAAAGAAATTACGGAACTGATAAAGGCATATACTAAGAAAGGAAACTGGACTACACAACAAATTAATCGTGCATTAAGATTAGTCTTTTTTAGGTACTGGGGTGAGTAATGGTACTGAATTCCTTCTGGCCTCTTCTGTCTTGTTTCTTATTCTTAATTTTACATCGTGATTCATGTTCCTTGGTTTAGTTCTTAGCTTGTATCCACAGCATGGACAGAATGGCGAGTTCCAGATTATGAATATTTCACAGATTTGGCAGCGTCTCTGTCCTATAGCATAACGGCTAAGCCCTGGTAGATTTTGTGCCTTATGACGAATACATATACCCTTACACACCATGTTTCGTATAATCCCTTTTCTTTATCTTTTGAAGTGCGCTTTCAAAATGTTTCATTGAAATTCTTAATGGCATATTTGTATTGGTTTTGTCGGTGAACCTACCTTTTGAATTTGATTTTGAATTTTCTATATCATTATCATTTTTAGTGCCACTATCAATTCTTCCTACTGTTGTTGACTTTAACGCAGTATTCGTATTTTCATTTATAATAGTGAGGCGTTCCTTGATAGCAGATATCGCAGCAGCATTTACCATTGCGGCGATATCTGCTCCGGTCCACATTTCAGTTAATTCTGACAATTTTTCTAAATCTACCGTATTATCAATGGGTTTTCTTTTGGTGTGGATTTTCAGTATTTCTTTGCGTGAATCTTTGCTGGGAAGAGGAATCTCAAGTATTCTGTCGAATCTTCCTGGTCGCAATAATGCCTCATCTATCATATCTGGTCTATTAGTTGCACCTATTACGACTACTCCGCGAAGGTCTTCTAGACCATCTAATTCAGTTAATAGTTGGCTGATTACTCTTTCTGTGACGTGTGCATCACCTTCAGATCCTCTGTGTGGAGCTATTGCATCTAACTCATCGAAGAAAACTATACAAGGAGCCGCTTGCCTAGCTTTTCTAAATATCTCCCTAACTGCCTTTTCTGACTCGCCTACCCATTTTGACAATAATTCTGGCCCCTTTATGCTTATGAAATTGGCTTCAGAAGTTGTTGCTACTGCCTTTGCAATCATTGTTTTACCTGTTCCAGGAGCACCGTACAGTAGCAGACCTTTAGGGGGTTTGACATCAGCTTCATTAAAGAGATCTGCATGTTTTAGTGGCCATTCTACAGCCTCGGCAATCTCTTCTTTGATGTCATCTAGTCCACCTATCTCATCCCATCTTATATTTGGTTTTTGTATCTGGACCTCTCTCATGGCAGATGGTTGGATGTCCTTTAGCCCATCACTGAAATCTTGATTGGTAATCTTGATCTTACTCAAGGTTTCAATAGGAATTTTTGATTGCTCCAAATTAATTTCGGGAAGGACTCTTCGTAACGATCTCATTGCGGCTTCCTTTGCCAAGGCCTCCAAATCAGCACCAACAAAACCATGAGTTACTTTAGCAAGGGATTCTAGATCAACATCATCTGTTAATGGCATACCTCGAGTATGAATTTGTAAAATATCAAATCTGCCCTCTTGGTTTGGTATTCCTATTTCGATTTCTCTATCAAATCTTCCTGGTCTTCTTAGTGCTGGATCCAATGCATTTTGCCGATTGGTAGCGCCTATTACTACGAGTTTGCCTCTTGCTTCTAATCCATCCATCAGTGTTAACAGTTGGGATACTATTCTTTTTTCAACGTCACCTGAGACTTCCTCTCTTTTTGGTGCTATCGAATCTATCTCATCAATAAATATTATAGAGGGCGCATTTTCCTGAGCTTGTTTGAATGTTTCTCTCAGCCTCTCCTCACTTTCACCATAAAATTTGCTCATTATTTCTGGACCTCCTATAGAAAAGAAATTAGCATTTGTCTCACTGGCTACTGCCTTTGCTAACAAAGTCTTACCAGTACCAGGTGGTCCATACAGCAAAACACCTTTTGGAGCTTCTATGCCTATTCTTTCAAATATCTCTGGATGTCTTAGTGGGAGCTCGATCATTTCCCTAACTTTTTGAACTTCATTTTTAAGTCCGCCTATATCTTCATAGGTAATTCTTGGAATAATGCCACCCCGTCCTGTCGCGCTCTTGGGAACAGAGTTAATAATAAACTCAGTAATGTGTCTATCGACTAGGGACGCTGCGTTGGACGAAGTCAGCGGTGACACATTAGTAATAACAAAACCGATCTTTCTACCCATTAGATTTAATGGAATAATATCTCCTTTAGCTAAAATACGTCCTTCTAGTAGTTCTGGTAAATGTTCTTCCAGTCCTACGATATTTAGCTCTTCTGTAGGGTAGAGGACTATTTGCTCTGCTTTTATTACATTACCAACTTTCTGTATGGTCACATTATCGTCAATTCCTGAGGCTAGATTATTTCGAGTATAACCATCAATTCTAATCAACCCTTTGCCATAATCAACTTGCTGACCTGACCAGAGTAAACCGAACGTTTTCTTTTTGCCAGCTATTTCAATCACATCTCCAGTTGATAACGACAATTCCGCCATTACCTTTGGATCAATTAATGCTATACCCCTACCAACAAACTTTGGATCAGTCTCGGCAATTCTTAGTATTGATTTTTTACTATTGCTATTATTGTTGGAAGTATCACCTTTTACCATATACTCTCATATCACCTCACATTCAACTTTTTCATGCAAAAAATAGTTGGGTTTATTCCTTCTTGTTGTTGTTGTTATTCCACTTTTACCTCTGTAGCCTGTGATTCTGGAGCCTTTTTCAGCTTAATTTTTAGTTCTAATATTCCATTAGAGTAGACTGCTTTTGCAGATTTACTTTCTAGTTCACTATTTGTTGGTATGTCTGAATGATATTTTTTGTCACCCTTTTCAGCATGTATAGAGACATAATTTTCGTGAATATTCACTTTAACATCTTCTTTTGTCACTCCCGGCATCTCTGCAGTAATTACAAGTGTGTTATTCTTTTCGTCTACGGATGTATCTACCAATGGCTCTCTTAAGCCTGTTTTTTCTATTAGTCCCTTTGCTGCTGGTCTAACATTTCCAAATTCTCTTACTCTAGGTTTTCCGTCAGGACCTACCGTGACCTGATAGCCGTAATAATACGGCATGGTGCCAATTTCAGAAGGGAATCCTTCTCTCACAGTCTTGAACAGCCTACCGACCATGTCTTCAGCTTCAGCGAATTCTCTGTCTACATCCTCAAAGATTCTCGAACTAAATCTCCACGGATCTCTCCACATATTGTATTTTCACCTATCAGTATGTAATGCCTATTACAATATATAATTTTTTCGTTGGCAAGAGACAAGTTTAATACTCAGACATAGATAAATAACATATTGTCAAGATGTCATTATTCGACAAGCCAATTTCAGTAACCGAAATAATTCGAGAAATATTATCATCTAATGCATTATACTATTGGGCAGTTCAGTCAGGAATAGCTAATTATAGTGCATTAGCTAAAAAAATGAAACCTGAAATTGAGAAACGTACAGAGTGCAGTGTCAATATCGGTACGATTGTCGTAGGATTACAGAGGATTGCGAATACTTTAATAGAGCAGGAACGAGAGCGCAATAGTTTAGACCACCCATATTATCATCGCATAGCTAATAACAATCTGAATACTCTTACTGGCAATACAAAATCTTCAGTAAAAATATCATTAATTGGAAATATTGTTGATGTTGATGTTAAGAACGCAATTGAATATGATCAAATATCAAACGTATTGACAGATATTTTTGGCAGAGAGACTAAATACAGCCTATTTCAGACCGATAAACGATTGAGGATATTTGTAGAAGATGAAGAAATTTCTAATCCTCAGAGATCATGGTCAGCAAAGTACGTAAAAAGAATAAAGAAAGGATTATCAAAAGTCACAATTACTATTCCATCAAACGATGAATTTAATATTACAAATCATCAAGAGGCCAATCATCAGAAAAATGCATATAGCATATTATCATCAATAGTTCACATTCTCTACAATCACCAACTCCCTATACATGATGCATTCCTGACACCAAATAAGATTGTGTTGATTTTGAGTGACAAGGACGCGGCAAAAACTTATGAGATATTAAGAACTAGAATATCTAGTCAGTAGACTAACTGGCTTTTTACAAGATAGACCAAGATACATGTATGTTATTTTTGAGTACCCAATACTACAACAACCTAAGTTTTTAATAATACTTCGTAACACATTATATTGATGTCATCAAGTGAAAGTCTTAGATGTGAGGAATGTGGACAAGAATTTGATACCATTGATACTCTAAGAGAGCATCAAACGTCTGAAAGAGAGGAAAGAGAACTTAGAAACAAGCGATTAATAGATTAGATCTAAAATAAGTTTATTGATTAATAGCCAACAATATTCGTACATCAGCCTATGATTTTGTACTAGTCCAGCCTTAGATATAAGGATATAGAAAGGTCATGATTATTATGAATCAATAAGGAAAAGCTGCGCTCCACTCAATTTGGGTATCAATTCTTTCCTATAGCATATCAGTTTTTGCCAGATGTCTTTAACTCTACCTTTAGAATGTCATTCGTAAATTTTTCATCCTGAAAATGATAGCGAATGCGATCTTTAAAGTTATACAGATTTATTCGCGATGATTCATCGTATTGTAATTGTAATCGAGGTTGCTGCAGCTGATCTGTGTAAAAATGGGTTTTAAATTCCTCTTTGAAAAGAGACATCTCCTTGTGTATGTCGTCATCATCAGCAACACCTTCCATAAAAAGCAGAACATAGTTTACAAATTCTTCCCATTTACTGTCGGTTAAGTCGTGGATGGCTTTATTTTCATTCAAAAGATTTCTCTTATCTAGTAGGTTTCTTAGTGAGTGTTGTAATTGTTCTATTAATTCAGGTTTTAACTTGATTCTTTTTTCACTGATTATTTCATTCATCCTTTTTATTAATTCATTAACATGTGGATAATCAATGTATAATATAGCATCAAATCTACCGGGTCTTTTTATTGCTTCATCAACATTTTGAAACCAATTTGTTGCTACAAAGAAAATAATATTCTCGTTATTTTTTAAATCGTTTAAATTGGTAAGCATGGTATTAGTCAGTAATCTGTTTTCAAAAGTGGTTTTAGGATCACTCCTTTCACGAATACACTCATCAATCTAGTCAAATAAGATTACAGTTCTTGTTAAATATGAAAGATGTTCAAACACTATAGAAGTTGAATAAGCTGCCTTGTCTAAACCTTCACGTAAAAGAATGCTTGTATCAAGACGTATAAAATTCCAACCCAAGCTTTCTGCAACTTGTATTGCTAGAGAGGTTTTTCCTGTCCCAGGAGGGCCATGTAATATTACCGCATTTTCTAGTCTACGCAGCTGTGGCTCTTCTTCTTCTTGTTGTTCCATTAGTCTTGGTTGTATGAATTTATAAAAAACAAACTTCTTTAAACTGTATAATTCGTCGTCGTTAGCAGTAGCTGCTGCTGTTCTGAATCCACTGTCTAATCTTTTCCTAAATCTAGTAAAACTCTGTTTTAAAGATATACCCTTTAATTCCTTTATTATCTCCTTATTCAGGTTAGTCTCTGCAATAGCATCCATAGTATGAAGAGAATTAAATACTAATGCAGTACTCCAGCATTCTGGATTTCCATGTTGGGTTGATGTTGTAGGAGAACGCCAACCTGAAAATGAACCGACCTTCTTTTGTTTTTCGTCATCGTCGTCATCATGTACATCTCCAAGATGATGTCGAACTACTTCATTATCTTCAATCCATTTTAATGCTGAAGTAAAATTAGCGATATAATCATCATATATAGAGTCAATTGGATCCGCAATTTTTAGTAGTTCACTTATGGCAGTCAAAACGAATGGATATACATTTTCTATACTTCCTGATAAACTAAAAACAGGTACATGTCTATCCCATAACCTTTTACTTAATTCACTTTTTAGCAATTCTGTAATTATAGCAGTCGATAGTGATTTTCTAACCTCGTTCATTTCATATTTTCTCATCTCTTTATTTTTTTCACTAAAGGAGTAAATTCTAATGTATGTTAACAAAGAATAAACGCAGCTAACTGGATCAGTAAGACTATGTTCACCTATATGGTAGAAGGCAAGTTGTCTATAAAGCTGATACCCTGACCAATTATATATTTTGTAAAGTATCTGTGCAACTATACTTTTATTTGGAAGGTAATCTTTATCAATTGAAGTTAAATCGCTTTTTATAGTAGACTCTAACTTATTTCTGTTTTCTTCTATTTTATCAAGATCTATGTCATCAAGTCTATCCCACCATGCTATCAATGCCTCAACACACCAATGGCTTAAAAATGCAGAGTAGTCGTGATCTTGGCTGAATCTTGCGGCCTCGTTTTTAGAGAGATTTTTTGTTATAGTGTTAAGGCCCTTCACAATCAGATAATGATTGATATCTGCCTTAAACCTGTGGGTATCTTGAACTTGCAGTTGTTTGATATACATGAGTTTAAATGGGGTAGTATAGATGTCAAAGTACAAGTCAGAGTCTGAAAATCTCCATGCTTCTATTTTGGTCAGAAGAAGGCGTCGGTAATTATCAAAAATATTTCTTGCTTCAAGCGATTCTTCGATTTCTTGATATCTTTCTCTTAGGTTTTGTAATGAAATTAGCGCAAAACATGTAGAAAACACACCAAACGAGAATTTTGCATTCTTTGTTCCTTTTTGCGAATTATCTATGAGAGTGCCCTGTTCTTTATCAAGGCTGTTAGCGGTATGGCGGCGCTGCTCATTATTCAAAATAGGATGGGTAAAGAATATCTCTTTATCTGGTAATTGGACAAGATAGCTTTTTAGATAATTAGTCTGATTGCCTACAATATTTCGTACTCTAGACTTTAGAAGGGCAAACGAGTATATTCTTTTATTGAATGCTCTTAAAGGAATGTCTTGGATGCCCATTTATGAATTACTTATTTGAATCCACACATCCATGTATTTATCAACCAATGAATATAGGCTCATAACAGCTTTGAAGTTTGATCTTGAGTACTATTGACAGGGGCGGTAGCAGCAGTAGCCTCAGCAGCAGTCCCAAGTATCTTAGTTGGTTTGAGTATATCCCTATACAGCTTGATATGAGTAGATGCTATAATATTCCATCTCAAGTTTTTCGTGAATCCTTCTACTGCATTTTTGTATCTGTAGTAATTCTTGTCAAGTTCAATTAGAGCATCTGTAAAGGCATTCGGTGTTCTTTTTGCAGTTATGCCTAGTCCTTTTGCGGCAAACTCGTTAAAGAAAGGCAAGTCTGAAGCGATAAATGGAATTCCATGTCCCAGGGCATCAAACATAACGCCTGACCCAGAAGAGATTTTATATGGCAACAGAACTGCATCTGAAGCATAAAATAATGCAGAGAGATCTTCTTCCGAGAGATAATCTCGATTCAAATTCACAATATGGTCTGCTTTTTTATTTGCAAGACTATTTAACTGAATTCTTTCGCCAGTAGAATGATTTATTGACGAATTGACTACAATTGTCCAATTTTGTGGTACCTTCATTTTTTCCAAGATGTCCCAGCCTTTGGCAACTGTCATAAATCCAAGGGCTAAAGCAATTTTGCTATTAACTCCTTGTGGAATAGATTGAAATCTAGATCTAGCTTCAGTTTTGTTTATCCTCTGAATAGGCATTGCTGGTTCAGCACCATGATATATTACGCAAGCTTTTTTGCTGCCTTTCTTGTTTTTATTGTTACTTCTAGTACTAATGATGTCTTTCATATAATCAGAAAAAACTATGCCTCTGTTGCTCTTGTATAACTTTGTCTCATTCTGGATTTGAAATGCCCCATAATTGGCAAGGTATTTCCAGTATATATTTACACTATCTAATCTG
>JBEDUN010000013.1:0-40525 GCA_040414675.1 Nitrososphaeraceae archaeon
TTGAATTTTACCCAAATCTCTATCATCTTTAGATTTGACTTTTTTATCAATAGCCTTATCCCATGAAATTATTTCTGACATTTTGTTATCAATATTTTTCTTTACAATATAGGATTTATCAGTTATATGTAGACAGAAACAAACAAGTAAAAATACAAGCCATTGATATAGAAAACATATAACCTTCATTAAGTATAATTCCAATGTACATATTTGTACAACAATGTCAATATCTTCAGATGTAAATGTTAGTGGTGCTAATGATAACAGTAATACCGATAATATTACTAACGAAACTAGAACTGGTCCCACTATTTTGTGGAGTATGCTTAAAGGTAAAAATGTGATAACAAATGATGGAAAAGATCTTGGTGAAATTAAAGATGTATCTGACAACTACATAAGATTAGAAAAGGGCTCAATAAAGAAAGACAAATTCTGGATTCCAAAATATACTGCTGATGCGTTTGATGGTAAACATCTATGGTTATTAATAAACGAGGAAGAACTTCATTCAAGTCATGTGTATGGGGATGAATCACCGAAGGGAGACGAATATACAAAGAGTCTAATGTCTTTTAAAAGCTCATCCTCAGGACAGAAAGGAGAATATAATTCGGACTTTGAAGAAAGAATAAGGATTATTGAGAATTACAAGAACATTAGAGATTTGGAACAATAAAATACAATGAATAAAAATGGATTCAGCGTTTACTAATTAATGTGGCTAACTGCGCAATCAGTTTACTAAATCAATTATTTGTACTGGACTAGGGTTATTCGTTATTGTTACGAGTCTTAAAGACTGCTATAGAATATTGACAATTGATATAGCAACAACCCTTCGTCTTATATAATATTAGAATGATCTTGCATTTCTATACTAGCTGCTTCATATCCTCCCTTCTCATTATTGATTGAATTATTCTATTTCATTCAATTAATATACTAATGATCATATTTGCAAAAAACAAAATATGATATTAAATCATTCAGCCCTACTTACCCTAGACCAAGTTGGTAGTTTCAAACTTTAATGAGGACATTAATTGATGCATATGTGTGGATAAGTCACTAAGTAAACTACCAAGAATGCCTTGGACACAATTCAGCAAATAGAGCTTGTCAGAGACTCAAATCTGAAGTGTATCTCATATGTGTTGGATACTTAACTTATTCAGACGGCCATAGTCTTGATTTCTAATAGCATCAAATCAACTATATTAGATAACCAATATATCTTCAGATCGGTACACATTATCTCATTATCAGTATCTGTTTTAACAAATAAGCTACGTTATGTAACTCATGTTGCTGTTGCTCTATTGTCGCGGGAGCTATTGCTATTATTGCAAAGACAAGTTTTAATAGTAATATAATGACTATTATTGCTACAATTATCATAATAATTGTCCATAGTGTTCCTAATACCATATTACATGAAGATGGACTTAATAGTATTTAGCAATTAATTATCAACTTGTATGATGATTTAACCCAAACATTTCTAAATACTTTGTTCTTCATTCTAGAACTCTTCAACATAGCAGCGTATTTCATCATTTAGCATTTGTTAGTAATATCGTCGCTCTATAGAGACTCTTATAGTGTTACTGCTATTTAATATTGGTATAGTTCATGGATCTTACTCTATTATTAGGATAATGAATGATGTTCTTGACAGTCCTTACAGTACAATAATTGAGCAAAGTATCGAGGTATCCCGTGTTGATATATTATGGAAAAGCTGAATACTATTTTTAGGGCTCGAGTCATGTCTGCACAATACGCTAAAAAGTATAAAAGTAGGTTTTAGAGAAAGATGCCAGCATGTTCCATTTTCTTGTATATGAAGAATTCAGAAATAGTCCGATATAATAGATAAACAAATATATAAACAGGATTCTTACTGCCAGGGTCAGATATTACTCAATATTTTGTTCAAGACCATAGTCCAATATGGCTAAATCATGTATCTTAACTCACTCTCATAATTCGGTCCCATTTCCAACTTTTACAATGTATCCACAACTCATATCAGGTAAAAAATTTCCGTAAATAAGTAAACATTTCTTGTAATATAAGTAATATTTACAGTCCTTGCATTGAAATCCAGCAGCTCCTTTAGCAATTACATCTCCTGCATCGTATTGAAGCTTTTTTCCAGCCCCCTTCACATATTCCCACACAATATCTCCTGGCAACATGCCAACTCCTTTAGCAGAGAAGAACTTAGAAATGCCATATTCGTTATTAATTTCCCCTTCAACAATATGACATTTTTTCTCATCTCCAAGATTAAACTTGCAATTTGCACAGCTTTCTTCACGTTCTGATTTATTGTCTAATTCATGATAGTTTGCATCAGATTTTGAGATCTTAATTCCCTTTTCTAGAACCTGCATAAGAACCGTATCTGCGTGAATTCTATCCTCCTCTTCTTGCCTTCCAACGGATTTAGCAACGGCAGAGTCTTCAACACTCATCGATGAATCTATCTGAATATTTGGCTTGATCATTAATTAGCATTAGTAAAGCTTCCACAATAGAAAGAACTGATCTAGTTATCATGTGCGGAAATTATGCTATTCAAAATATAGTACTTCCACATACTTGCTAATACCAAAGATTCCACTAATGCACATTGAAAAGCGTGATCAACAAAAACCAATAATTTCCCGGATTAACAAGTTGAAATCAACAATAAATAACAGGCTACATCTGACTCTAGTTATTCTATAAATCTTCTAAATGCATTGCATTCGATGATAGTTATGTAGAATCCGCCGTTCCTTCAGTCATACCACTTCTTCTTAGGCATTCTTTAGCTTCTTCCACAGATGAGGAACATGTGGATTAGACATCCTCTCTTTTTACAGCGGTTGGTTCATGCTCACTTATCTTTGCAGATGACATTGGCTTCTTTGATTGATACCCTAGTAGGATCATCAGTCTGTTTTGCATAATCTGCTACCCTTTTCCTAAGTATGTTCAGAAGTACCTACTGCCTTGTCTTTAACATCTTATAATATATTCTTAATTTTCTTAGCAATACTACTCATTACTTATTCATACAATTCTATAGAATATTAAGGTAGTAATTTGTCACTCTAATGTCAGATGCTTTATTTTCATTTCTTATAAAAGAGATGAATCATGGTGTTCAAATATTTAGAAAAGATCAAGTTAAACCACATAATATTCTGACTTCTTTAGAAATCAAACCTTAATAAGGCATCCCTAGATATATTAAGATAGATATTCCTTCCATCGTAATGATCAACGGTTGATTTGGGGATTATATATTCATGAGATTTTACAGTTGCACCTTCTATTATTACTAACTTGTCCTTATATTCTGCAATAACATTTCCACAAGGTTTTCTATCACTAGATCTAACTTCTTTTTTTGATTCTGTTAAATGGGACCAATTAATCATATTGCTTTCACTAAATAGCTGGTTTTTAAGACATACAAAGATCTTTATCTCTTTCATAGTATGTTTTAAATATATGATATTGAAAAAAGATTATTCAATTGAAGTATATTATTGAAGTCTATTCGCACAGATAACATACGTCCGCTAGGGTCTAATTTTCTTTAATATAACCTATAATATTACTCATTTCACATACTCTTGTACATGACCTGCACTAAGCATATACGGAATATGTACAGGAGTTTTAAATGCTAAGACTCATGATGGCGAGAATTCAGCCAGATCAATTATTCAGAGGCAGTATAACGCCAATACAGGTTGGTGAGTAACCGACCGACAGAATTCAAACAGCCGCAAATGCGGAGTTGTCTATCTATATGGGACTTTATCGATATCATAGATTATGATTTAACGTTTTAGACCATTAATTTTTCTATTACCTGATAAAGTTTGGCGATGCAAGGTCAAGTCAATCGGAATAGTGATTTAGGAATTCCACCACATAGGTATACTGGTAAAAAGTGTATAAAACATTAAGTCTACATTTTAGGGCTTTTATTGGTGCATATCAGGCATCATTGTCTGGAGTTTATTTAGTGAAAGAAAGGTTCTTTTATAAAATATTCCATTTCTAGATATAAAAAGTCAATAATGGTCTTATTCTAATCATGTACTCCTTTTTTTAGTTTTCAACGAGAAGTACGACGCCAGATTCTACTAAACTATTTTTCAGATATTTTTGCTAAGCTAGCAGACCGTGATGAAGTTAATTAATCCTAATTTTAGCGATTACAAAAATAGTGGGTCTGGTTATTAAATTAAACTTTATAGTATCATCATTATTTGTTGGTATTATCATTATTAAATCTAAGCTTATGATGCATCGCCTCATTTATAGGACTAATTTTATTTTGTGCTAAATCAAAATCTAACTTTTTTAGATTTGATGTGTTGCAATAAATTGATTTTTGTTACGTAAGAAATATCCAAAATGCCATCCTTAGGAGCTAGTCTTGATGCGTTCTACCAAAGTAATGGACTTTCTCAATGTAGGTACTTGGATATTACACTGAAAAAGCCGAAAATCAGAAGCCGAATATATTTGAGAATCAGAGATACCACCTATACAAAGCCATAAGAAGCATGTAAGTTGCAAGAACCTTGCGATACTATTACTACAACTAATGATGCAGGAAATTAAGACAGATATAATTACTGCCTGTCAATAATTCGTTTTAGGACAGCAAGCATACTGTGTTTTTTTCCTGCGAGAAGAAAGACTTCCTCTGACCACACAACTCTATCGACTCCGTCTATTGACTTTACGTGTGAAATCAAATCTACTAATTGTTCGCTATCCTCGTAAACAAATTCTCCCACTATATCAGAATTACCGACATGAACCCCGGCTGACATTATACCATCACTTGAGAGCAGGTCTTCGGCAACTTTCTTCATATCACCGGTACGTAAATATACGTGAAGTAATCCCTTTTTTAATCCTAGTTTTTTGTAATTGGGCTGAAATGTATGATTTACATATCCTGATCTTAGTAGAATTCTTGTTCTTCTCTGTATCGTGCTTAAAGGGGTTCTCAGTTCGTCAGAAATGGCCTTATTTTCCACACCCAATATCATCAAGTTTAGTATTTGATAATCCAATTTGTCTAAGGTATGGGAATTGTTAGGCAAATTCCGTCTCATTATAAAATCATTTTCCTAATATTTAGCATAATTAATATATTATCATAGAATATCTCTGAAATGCACTTTTTACCCAAACATGTCAACTGGATGATGTATATATCTATATTACTGTATTATTTAACACTTTTTTTAACTAGCTAGTACCGAAATAATTTTTTAACATGTTCGTGCAAACAAGACTCATATACAAGCATCAAAGTGACGTTTAGAATCATATTATCTTTACTACATGATCATGCAGAGTAAATCCTTGGCAAACTATGAATATTGGATAATTTGACATGGCTAAAATAAATTAGCAGATTATTAAAGCGTCTTTACGTTCAACTCTATTAATTATTTGTATTATGTTTATTATTCATTACAAGTATTGAACTTCTGTGACAATCAAGAAATGTTGCATTTTCATATCGAATCAAAATGCAATTCGAAACCTTTCTGATGATATAAACAAAAATTTCTTAATTTCACTTCCTTTAGATATGGATGAAATGGATCTTTCATATTCAATTATCCTATGAACATTGCCAACACAATCCGGTCCGATTGATTTATAATTTTAAGTAACAAAGACGAATTTTAGATAATTAATAAGATAGCATTGACGTAAGTTTGTAAATTCAGTCTGTAACTATACATACAATAACAAAAACGTAATTAAGCGATCGAGATTGCTTTATTATTGGCGTCATCACATGAGCATTGTAGTCATTATCTGTGGACTGCCAGGAGTTGGAAAATCTACGATTTCAAAGGACCTTGCCCGTCTGATTAATGCTGTTGTTTTATCTACTGATAAAATAAGGAAAGAAATTTTCCCAAGACCGACCTACACAAGATTTGAACGAAGATTGATTTACGACATTTTAACATTACTGGCCAGATATCTCCACGAGGCGAATGTGAATTGTATACTTGATGCGACTTTTAATACAGAATTCTCTCGCAAACAGTTGATCAATAAGCTAGACATATTACCAGAACAAATGCGTATAGTTGAATGCACATGTCCAGAGAATATTATAATCTCTCGATTGAGGAACCGAAGAAACGATTATTCTGACGCAGACATTTCCATTTACAAACGGATGAAAGACATATATCAACCAATTAAAATGGAACACATTACGGTTGATACAAGACAACCTTCAATTACGAATGCAATGACTATAGCTTCACGAATATTAAAAATCAAATAAATATTGCATGAAAGGATTTAAGACAAGCAAATATTGGGAGGATTTTGCTGAATTCAATTCAATTCAAAAACATAATCAAATGGGTAGTCCAAAATTCAAGTTAATAACTCAAACTCATTAAGCACAGTTGCTAGCTAAACGAAACAAACATTCAATCAAAGGCAATGACAAGGATCGTATGAATTTTTACTTTGTTATTTGTCGTTCTTTTAGAAAGATATTAGTCAGTTTGTCCACGATCGTTTCAACACTGATAGGCTTGATTGCAAACTCCTCTGCACCATATTCCAATATCCTAGTTTTATCGTTTTCGTCATCTGCTATGGCAAATATTTTGATTTCTGGATTTAAACGTTTGATTTTTATGATCAGCATCACTCCCCTATCTGATGCCGTTCTTCCATCCATCACTACAATATCAACTTGATTATTTAATTCCGCAATTTTTCTAAGACATTGATCTGCATCGAATGCTTTAAATACTTGATAACCTTTCAGTGCAAAGGTACCTGCCAGAAGAATTTGAATATCGGGATTCTCCTCGGTTATGATGATTCTCAGTTTTTGAGGTTGTAGGGTACTAATTTCATATCACCTGCCTAAGATAATAATTTGACGCATTAATTTTTTTAATAAAGATATTATTCATATATAACTTTTTTTATGTAATAATGATAGTTTAGGATAAGACTTGCTAATTTCATTACTTAGATTAGGCTCCGTAGTAATTTCTTGCCAGCACCAGTTTACAACCTTGTTACATCTCATATACTTTCCGGCACATGTTAGCTATGGCACTGTCAAGATTGTCATGCTGGGACATCACACTACCAGGGCATGGTAGAAGAGCACATCAATGTTGTCACATCAGCTGTTTCAGCCAAAAGTCCGTAGAGAATTTTTGCCGGCAACTATCTGCCATATTTGTCTACAACCGCTTACTATGTCGTCGTGCCGGAATAAGCTGACAGTGGCAATCGATATGGTTAATAGGGTATCAAGCTACCGGTGACGATACAAGCAGAATAAGTGCATCATTGATACGCCGTGTCTCGCACTTCCAATTGGTCGGTCGATTGTGACTTTTGCCGGTATATTAACTACTGTGGTTCTATACATAACTGGTTCTATGCATAACTGGTGTGTATTGATCCAGTACTTGGATACAATACCTCTGGAATGGGATTCATTCACTTGCCTTTACTCGTGACTACCTTCTTAATGCCTCTAACGGAAACGTGATGCCTTCCAGGCTGGATAGACTCCTGCTGCCAAGGTCAGAAATAGTGAGAGTAACCAGACATTAAATAGATTGGTTGCAAGAAAGATGGGAGCAAAATGAGTGCGTCACCACTGCCAACGCCATTTCTAGATTCTTTACTGCACCCACCACAACCAACCATATCTGACGTCAGTATATATGTACCAGCATCTTCTAATACTAGTTACGTCCACATGGCACATCGTACTCCGCTTCTGTTCTGCCGGATCTGCAGTCTTTATCAACATAAAGAATGTGAGGATAGGCGGACTGACCAACCTCCCATGTGTGATTGATCAACACATGCAAAATATGGGATTAAGAGAGTAAATATTAACTAAGTCAACATAAACAGAAATTCATGTACTTGAGATTTTAAGCACAATATTATCTGATATTATAGCAGATGCATATGACGAGAATTAGCTGCTTCCACTGCTATTAGCAAGATAAAATCACTTATTAATGAACATTAACTCATACAGACCGTTTGTTTCTAAATTTGCCTTCCATCACTATCTCTTGTAAGGGCTTTCTGTCATTTGGAATTTCTTTTGACTGTAATTCTTCAGAAAGATATTCTTTTGGCCCTCTCTTTCCAACTGCAATCATTGCCATGATATCGAATTTGTCTGGAACCTCCAAGACTATTCTGGCCTTTTCATAATCAAAGCCCTGCATACCATGACACACCAAATTCTTTGAAGAGGCTTCTAAAGCAAAGTTTTCCCAGGCGGCCCCTGCATCAAATTGATGAGTAACAGAGAATTTTTCATTGTATTCAAAGTTCTTTCTTGAAACTATTACAATTAAAACTGCAGCATTTTTTGCCCACTTCTTGTTTCCCTCCAGTAGTAAATTAAAGAGTGAATCCCAGTGATCACTATTTCTTTTAGCGAAAATGAATCGCCAAGGCTGGTTATTATATGACGATGGTGCCCATCTAGCCGCTTCAAAAAGACTCATTATTAAATCATCGGGTAGCTCCTCACCTGTCATCGATCTAGGAGACCATCTATTAAGAATCAATGGAACTATATCGAATATCGATCTTCTGGGTTGATTCTGCGACATCACACATCTACAAATAAACTTTATATTTATTAATTATACATTATTAAGACCTCATTTTTGAGACGAAGAACATATAACACTTGGAATTAAATCGATAAGTATCTAGTATCTAATGCGATTATCATTAAGCAGTCATTTTCGACTCATATCGATATATAACAAATAAATGCACGATTGGAACTCTATGAGTTTGTAATACAATTTGAAAGTTCGAAAATAACAATTATGTTATTAAAAATAGCAATGACTTACGTTCTCCTATTATAGTTTGATGACGATCCTAATCCTAGAAAAAAATGCATTTCCCTCCAAGCTTACCATATTATGCAGCAGCTGCAGCAACTGCAATTGCGGGAATACTACATCTAGTATATGCTGCAAATGGTATTAGCAGAGGAGCATCACTCTCAACTATATTTTTCATAATATCCGGAATATTACAAATATTCTGGGCATGGCCTATGGCTCGGCGATGGGGAAGAATATGGTATTATGTTGGAATAGGTGGAACTATAATACTGATTGTAATGTACTTTGTCACCAGAGCTCCAACTCCAATTACTGGTGGACGGGTATTATCTGTTAATGCTCTCGGGATAGCAACAGAGGTATTTCAATTCATATACATTGGGATAACAGTATACATACTCGCAAGACAGAAAGGCCTGACCACAGAACAAAAGGAACAGCTAAGATAGAAACCCAGTATCTAATAAATTGCTAAGAGTCAAATAAATCAATTGAAGAGTGTTTCAAGTCGATGGAAGAATATTTCAATTGGTTTCACTAGAGTGCATGTACATAGCACTAATCCAGATAAGATGAAATTTATTCAAGAATTTGGGAAAACATCTGCTTACTTTCAGTGAAGAACTGGAAATATCTAAGGTACTAGTAAGGTAGTGCTTATGATCAATTGTCTAAATTTGAACTTAGATATATAGAATCTAATTTCAGGCATAATCTCGGTCTAACACTTGAGTAGACTTTCAAGTTAGTTGCATAATACACATTCTAATTATTCGAAATTAGCATGATATTACCTCTACGAATTCGGATTCTGCTTAATTTGATTTGAGCAAATGCCTGACTAGATATATCAAGTACAATTGTAACGATAAATAAATAAAATAACTATCTACACTTACACATCAATGTTTATGAATGATTCTTTATCCAGCCTGCAACCTTTGGCCATAGTTCCTGGTGTGCTTTTTTTCCAATCATCAGACCTACGTGTCCGGATTTAAATTCGAATAGATCTTTATCCCGACTTTCGGTCAATACATAGTTAAGAGCCTTGCTAGAATCTGGCTCCACCAAATCATCATGTTTTGCCACTATGTTGAGAAAAGGCATAGTGATATTCTTTAGGTTAACAACTACTTCTCCATCATTATTATTTTGAGACTCTATACTCATTTTATTCTTAATGAGTAAATTTTGTTTATAGCAATATTCTACGAATTCCCCTATAAATCTCACCAATTACTGGAGTACTATCATATAGCCACGTTTCTGTTGCAAAGAACTCAGTTATTGACTCTATGGAACGAGGTTGCTCAAAAAAGTGAAAATACTTATGACTATATTCTATTGGTCTTCTGAGATTAAAAGCTGAATTCAGCAGGCTGCCAGGTACGTTCCCAAATGTATCTAAAATCCGTTTTTCGTTTATGGATCTTGTCCATATGGAGAGTAAGGAGTTGTCGAGAGCAAAGTCTCCTGATGTAGCAATAGTTATTAGATTTTTCACTTTTTCAGGATGCAAAGCAGAGTACATAAGTGCAAGATCGCCTCCCCAACAGTAACCAAGCAGACACACCTTATCAGATTTTGTAATTCTTCTTGTGATATCTACAGAACTGTCTATATATTTATTCACAAAGTGGCCCACGGTTAAAGTTCTGTCATAGACTGAAGGAGTTCCCCAATCTGTGGCAAAGATATCCAGTCCTTGATTCAGTAAATTCCGTACTACACTTATTTCAGGTAGAAGATCTAAAATATAATGTCTGTTTATAAATGCATAAATTACCAGTACAGCAGAGGGCATATTTTTCTCTTCATTGTCAATACGATGTATCTGGACATTCTTCTTTTCAGAGTCACTTGATAATTTATTATAACGAAATAGCGAATATTTTTCTAACTCACAAATCTTTTGCGAAGGAGTACGGTAAAATATATCTCTTATAGGTTCTACATAATTATTATTCCATGTTGAAAACATATTTGAAAAGTATAGGTATAGCTTCCCTAAACCCATTATTTTGATCAATTCTGAACTAGAAGTAAAGGGTATCCGAGAGATTTCTTAGAAATTGATCTTCTCTAAGTCTTGCATCAAAGATTTGGCCAGATTTTGTTATCAATGTCTTATCTACCTCAGATAGATTCTTCCAATGGTGCTCCGAGGGGGCACCTATTCTTGAAGTAGTATCAAGGTACATCGAATAGACCTCTCCAAAAATATTGTATAAATTTATATTAAATTGAAATGAACTTGAAAAAGCTCAAGCAAGTACATCAAAATTGTTAACAGGAAAAATATGAAACGAGGAAGTATCTTCATTTGTATAGTTTTTGTCAACGTTAGAACTAATCTCATACGACAATAATATTTCTATAAAAGGCTCTTCTACAACCTATTTTAAAGTTCATAACTGGCAAGACAATAGAATAACAGATAACGGTTGAACCAATGTGATAATCTATAGTAATAAAATTTCTAATGGAATTATCGTTATCATTATACCATTGCGAACTGCTCCTTATTCATGGATTTTGTGATCTTTGCAGAATTTAATATGATGTTTGCTACATATTGATCAAAACCAAATATTTCGACCAACTCATTTGACGACATCTCTGACAATAACTCTAGAGTTATGCCATGAGCTATCAACAACTCCTTCAATCCTTCTGCAATATCCAGATGACGGATATCTAGGATATCAGCTATTTCAAATTCGTATCGCATTGAATCGAGTGACGACCTTAAAAGACTTGAAGACTGAGGATTCACTTCATTGCTTTTAGCAATTATACTCAATGTCTACCTATAATCTATATATTATTTAACTGCATACAATTGCTAAATATTAGATGATTCAATTTAAATAAGGAAACCAAGATAGTTGTAAGATCTTGTTAAAAGTATCACATTAGATATAAAATGAAATTGAATCAGGTATTATTCTAGTAATTATTTAGCTAGACATTTTTATCAGTATTAGTTTAATTCTTGCAAGTCATCGGCAGATGTCTTGTAGGTGTCTGTACATTATCCATCATCGTGCAGACATTACTTAACTGCCTCGCTATTGCATTGTATTGACCTTTTATTAGCTAGTCCATCATATTTATTCTACAGTAACGGTTGACTATACTGTTCCTCTATTTTCTGTCTTAAAATTTGTATAACAGAACTATTGCAGATAGAAATCTTTATAGAATAGATTAGTATATATTTTCATTGTAAATCTGTCGTTGTGCGAATTTGTCTGTGGCTGTTCCGGCACTGACTCTTGGTAAGAGTCTAGTGCTGAGTTCAGTCATAAGTAATAATAGCAATTTTTATGTTCCTATAGCAGTTAAGACAAATGACAAATAAAATATACTCACAACTTTACTTATGTATTGTCCATAGGACGGCAGTTGATATGTACTGACGATGACATACAAAAATATCAAAAGGGGATTTGACAAGAGGAGACAAAATAGATTTTAGATTTAAAGGCCGCTGGCACCAACGAATACCTTTTGGGCTAGAATGAGTGGCAGCCAATCACAGTCATTGATAATGCCAGCGGCGACGATGAGAATTGCATATTATAAAGAAGTAGGTAGTATTTTATCCAGACTTAACCTTGTTATTTAACATAAAATAGATACAGATTTGGTATATGTTTCGATCAATCTTAAATCCCATGTGGAACAGCCGTACTAAAATAATCCATTTTTTAGGTACTGGCGTAATCATAATTTAGGGCTATATTGATATCAATCTCAAATTTGCATAGACAAGATAACCTTAGATTTACAAAGACAAGGCGCAGTGGAAGGTAGAGGAACATGAGCCTAGTTTGCAAGTCTATAAAATTGTATTATAATCTTATAGACAATAATTACGGATCCAGAGTTCGTAACTTATGTTAATAATCTTGGAATATTCCTATCTATTATACATATTGTAGGTATGAAAAGGATTCATATTATTTCCGGCCCAGCCGTTAGAGGATAGATTTGATATTTTATGTCAAACAATAAGACAAAATTATTGTTAATATTATCGGTGATTTTAGCAAGTCTACTTTCTAATATATTATCCAATCCTTTTATTAAACTTGAAAACAAAGGTAGCATAAACCACTATACGACATTAGCTTATGCACTTCCTGATCCATCCCAAAATAATACTGATATACAATCCATAACATATCCAATTTATAAAACAAATAACTCATCATCTAACATTTTGGCTTTGGTCCATATGGGTAGTACTCTTTCTAATCAAGGTAATTACACCAGGGCTATGCCATACTTTGATAAGGTCCTAGAAATAGATCCGAACAATAAAGATGCGTTATATGGTAAAGGCGATGCTCTCATCATCTTAGGTAATTACACACAAGCTCTAGATTATCTTAATAAAGCTCTAGCGATAGATCCAAATGATAAATATATCCTAAATGAAAAGGGCAATGCTCTTAGTTTTCAAGGCAATGATACTCAGGCTCTGCAATATTATGACAAAGCAATATCTATAGATCCAGGGTATAAAGAAGCATTATTTGACAAAGCTGATTCTCTTAATAGGCTAGGTAATTACACTCAGGCTATAAAATACTACGATAAGGCTCTAGCAATAGATCCAAAGTATGAGGATGCACTGAATGGTATGGGTGATGCTCTTAGGGGCCAAGGCAATCATACACAGTCTGTACAATATTACGACAGGGCTTTAGCATTATATCCATATGATACCACAGCACTAGATGGTAAAGTTAATGCTCTTGATGGCAAAGGTGATACTCTTCATTACCAAGGCAATTTTACACAAGCTATACAATACTATGATAAGGCTTTAGCTATTGATGCAAACGATACATATGCGCTAGATGGTATAGGTAAGGTTTTTGCTGACCAAGCTAACTATACTAAAGCTATACAATACTACAACAAGGCTTTAGCTGTAAATTCAACGGATACTGGTATATTATTTGATAAACAAAATGCTATCTCTAAAATAGTTGAATCTGGAAATACAACCGGATTTGATCGTGGATGCATTGATGCACAAATCTCTAATCCCTCAGAGAGATACATTAACCAACCCATAAACGGCTCAAGCTTCCATAGTGACGCTTTCATACAAGTATATAATGAAGGCTTTGATGCATGTTCTAATAATATATCAAAACGAGTAGAGACTTTAAAGATGTTCAATATAATTGTCCTTAAAGGTAATGTCACTGGCGAAACAGCAAATACTAGAATATGTACTACAGTCTCAGAAGGCGGCCCGCAAACCATCTGTCAAAATTTAGATAATCTCAAACCTGAAAACAATTCAAATTCGATTGAATCGCACATCTTTACCTTTGAAAATGTGCCAGTCAACGCATCATTTCACTCTTGTATTCGGCGCCTTATTTATCCAAATGTTACACTATGCGATAACTACGGATCAACTAACGATCAGGGACCGACTATAGAGCAGAAAATATTGCCATTTTTTGGAGTAGACCCAGCCGCTGCAGAAGATGACGAAGGTTATACATCATGCCCAACATATTTAACTGAGGTACAGTGTTATGGTAAAACGGTTAAGACTCCAGATGATGGGTATGACGTAAACGATACTTCTATGGACCAGGCTTTGAAACAGATAGCATTGGCAGAGCAGCTGTTGCCTGCAGGTTCAGTAATAGCTAATCAGATCCAGGAGTCAAACAAGCCTATAGTAACTAATCAAACAGTCATACTAAAACAGGGATCAAATATAACACTTCGTGGTATAGATCCTAATAACAAATCATTAAACCTTTTGATTTACACGGAACCATCTATGGGAACTATTACATTTACAAAAATCAATTCAACCTCAGTTAATGCAACTTATTTTCCACTGGAAGATGGGATACTGACAGATAGCTTTAGTTACAAAGCAAGTAATGGCATTTTGGACAGTAATATCGGAAAGGTCTTACTAACCTTTTTCCCACCACAAACTTCGGAGAATGGTCATGCGTCTAGTAATATTCAATTACAATCTCCTGTGAATCAATCAAGTTCAGAAGAACAACAGCCAAGTAATGCAGCGCCAAACCAGACAGAACCATCTGCGGAATACTACGAAGGCTTGGATTGGTGAGGCATATGCAATAATTCCCTCGTTCGCTCGTATATATCGCAACCATGTGAGACTTTAGTCTCGCCAGAGCATCATGCTCTCACGTCTCAAGGTAAGATAGTATTAGAAGGGATACTGTGCCCCAAAGGTCCATCTATCCTTTCTACAATCGAATTATTTTATGGATCTATACCGGATAAAGTTAAGAACGAGCTTGTTATTGCATGCGGTTGGTAATATCTAGAACTGATTAGCTCGTCTTTTAATGAATCTAATTTATACTTGATCCCAACCTCTATTCAATCTAAAAGTTTTGTAAGAATTTCTTTAGGTTTTACGACATAGAAACACCTTGTCAAGCCTCAAGATACCTGTTATCTATAGTATTCATTATTTGGCGGCAAGTGTGTCTGATCAATTGCTTGTTAGGTCAGAATACCTTGTTGTCTATTTCGCTATTGGTGTATATTATATAACTAGATTAGTAAACGACCCTAAATCAAATAAAAAAGGTCGTACCAAACTTAATTAGAGAAATTACCTTATGTCCCATGTTTTGCAATAAAATGACTATAGTTTTCCTAAAAATGACAATATTTTATTAATTATTACCATTGTGTTTATAACTTTTGAGAACGGACTTATTGTTGAACACACTATATGTCAAGAGTCGAGTCTATGATTTCGATGTTGATTAGCAGAAAGGTATCAGTTGCAGTAGGAATAGCGATAATTTTCATTGCAATTATTGATTTGCTTACGACTCGTCAGATTTTACCCTATACCAATGATACGGAAGCTGTAATCTTTATTTTTACCATAGTGCTTGGTTATGGCATCGGTTCGTGGATCCTTTTGTCATTCACTAAACGATTAAGTAAGGACATTAGAGCTAAATCACACTTTATCAATCTAATCCATTGGACTGTTACCTTAATTCAATTCGCTCTATTGGGAATACTATTAGTTGTACTCTTTAGTAACACTACAGGACTTCTCTCTCCTCTAGTCCTTGCTATCAGTTCTATAGTTGCAAGCATTATTATGGGGGCAATCTCATTCAAATTCTTCTCATGGTATAAATTAAGTAATTATAAAAATTTCACTATCTTGTGTTACGCTGTAGCAGCGATATTGATGGCTACTTCAATAGCACAAGAAGCTTTTAATAAATTAATACTGATGCATGTAGTACAGGAGTCTACGCCGCCAGGAGCAACTGTCCAATCAACTTTGCAACACAAATCATCTGACAAATATAATGGCCATATAGAAAATAAGATAGTAGGCCCTCACACTACTACACTTTATATTCTACCATATTCGTACGAAGCATATTACGATCTTGGTTCGATGATTCCTATAGCGTTCGTATTTAGATGGTTAGCTTCTACTGCGCTTTTGCGTAGCTTTTATCAAACAATAGGCAAGCTCCCTACTTCTTATTGGATTATTCTTTCACTTCCCCTAGTGTTCTATTTTGTTGGAAAAATATTTGTAGACTGGGCAGGAGGAAGCTTCTTGGGAGTAGATGAAGAATATCGATATTATTTAAAACTCTTTTTAAGAATGGGTAATGTGGCAGGAAGTATCCTGTTTGGTGTTGCCTTTTTTGTAATAGCAAGAAGAATGACCTCACCGAAATTAAAAGACTATCTTATAATTACAGGAATAGGCGATACAATAGTGGGTCTTGCACTTTCAACTTCAGGCCTGCAACAGACGTACGGAATCGCTGGACATTCCCTAGTACTATTATCTTCATATCTGTTTAGTATAGGACTGTATCTTTCGGCAATAGCTTTGTCACAGGATAGTTTGCTGAGAAGATCTATTAAAAAATCTGCAATAAGTTTAATAGATGATATTGGATCGGCGCAGACGGAACAACAGATAGAGGGGAGAGTAAAGAAGTTAGTTCGAGAAGAACAAAAAGAACTTGAGGAACAGACTGGTGGCTTTTCAGATGAACTTAGTGAAGATGAACTCAAAGAATACATGGAGTTAGTGATAGAGGAAACAAAGGACCCAACCAACTACTTTAAACAGAATGAATCTCGAAAATAGATTTTAGTCTGACCATATGTCTGGGAGGCCGCAAGATGATTGTCGACATGACTCAGAACTCTAATTTGTCGTTTAATATTGGAAATATGATCCGCGGCCTATCTTAGTTTTGTTAAGATAAAGTAGTCTAATTTTATTTTCCGGTAATTTCTCAATGAATATAATCTTGGATGGAATTAACTATTGACTTTTGGTGCGACTCTGGTTATTAATAGAGTAAATCCTATTCTACATCATCAATTAGTCAGGACGTTCCTAGAGAATTCTGATTAGCGCCCCTCTCACGTTTTCTGCGTAGTTTTTACTTCTATAATCCAGTCGCACTTCACACCAATTTTATCATGATGTATTTCGACTGCTTCCTTAGTTGGTGCATCTATCAAGCAGTAAATCGTTCCAACTTCGAAATTGTAGAGAATATTTACAGTCTTTACTCCTAGCTCATCTCTTGGAGCATTCTGTTCTTTTATGAGACCCTCCTCAGTCAATGTCCCGATAGAATGGACGTCCAAGAATGTTGGCAATTTGTATATATCTTTAGAAGTATACTAGTTAATATCGTTAACATACTTTAAGAATTCTTTTATCAATGATGAATCATGGTTAGGTTCATAGCATTAAGGGTATAGGTATCATATTGTCGCACAATGTGAAACAATGTTCCACATTATAGTTACATGCATCAAAGTTGTTCAAAAGTTTTGGTCTTTTCCGGAGTAGAGAAAATGTGATATATGACTTTTTCAGAAGTATGATTTTAAAAGTATAAGTGCACTATGATAAGAATTGGTTACCTGGCCAAGACATTTTATTATTTGAATATTCTAATAATATTGGTAGCAATTCTAAATCAACTAGGACAACATACGTATGCCGTATCCGGATATGACTCTGGATATAATCATGGATGTGATGATGTAAAAGTAGCCGATCCATCAGAAAGATACATTAATCAACCTGGTAAAGGTGCAAATTTTCATTCTGATCCGTTTATGCAAGGATACAAGTCAGGCTTCAACTCTTGCTCTGTACAACAATCCGATAGTTTGCCTCCCTCAGACACTTCAAGCCAGATACCTTCATTACCCACAATGACAGACCAGGGCGATGAAACAAGCTTTGGAATCGCCATAATTATTGTAATACTGTTCGTCATATCGAGTATAGCACTTGCAATTAGGAGGCTAAAGAGAAGAGATAGACGAAGGGAGAGACAACATTTTTCAAATTCAGTAAAGCAGAAAATACTAAGGAAACAAGACCATAAGTGCGCGCACTGCAAGCGAATTCTTAATGTAGTCGATTGGGATCATAAGAATGGGAATAGATCAAACAATAATGAATCAAATTGTCAGGCACTATGTCCTAATTGTCATGCAATCAAAACAAGAAGTGCAAGGAAATAGCCGTATTGATTATACAGATCATTGCAGTGCCCTACAATATTAGAATGCAGCAGAGCAGGGAATGACAGCTTCTAATATGCTACGACTTACCAGCAGTACATCCAAGCCTCCAAAAAAGACTCCTTTTACCATTTGCTAACATGGAGAGACATCAATATATCATTATGTAATAATAAATTATAGCAGTGTTGAAATTTAAGAATGTTCACATTTACTGCAATCAGACAAGCATATTAGATTTCAATTTCATAGTGAGAGAACTACTAAAATATTTTCCAGGCATTAAGATAGATACAAGACCTCCTTTTTTGATTAATATTGACAATCTGTTGGCAGAGCGGTTAGCATCTATCCGGATATCTGATATCAAGAAACCTTTTAATGAACAATCAAAACTACAAGTTCAAGGAGAACTAGATCAAAAAGTTGCTTATGAGAAGAATATTGCGAGATATCTAATTCTCAATGGTACTAATAATTATAACAATCTAAAGAAGCAGTATAAAGAATTGATATTATATGATGGGTTTATGATGCAAAGATTATTTGAAACAATGATCCATGAAAATGAGGCAAATATGGATCATGTGCATATAGTGTTTGAAGATAGGTTAGTCTGTACTTTTAGCGAAGAAGACTGGCGCTATCATGCAAGAACCGTATTGGGAGGAAGTCCTTCAATTATCTCTACGACAGGTATTATTGAAGCACCTGCTAAACCAAAGGAATGGTACATAAGGCAAATGCAGATAGCAACTTACGACATATGTAGTGATTATAAGGAAAATGATTCGGACTTATCCAGTCTGAAAGAAAAGTATCTTGACTACGGCGATCATAGAATAAACTTTGCAGCTATTGGATATACTCTTCAGGCATTATTTTTCTTCATAACTGAAGGAAATCCTTTCTGCAATGATATTAGTTGTAGACTTTATAATGCACACTGGCAAGAAGAAATGATATATTCACAAATACACAGCAATCATCTATGTAACGAGCACGCTCAGTTGTTAAATAAATTTAATGCCCTTTAGATAACCCCGATTGATTTTAGCTCTTAGTTTATTGATTTACTGATCTAATATATAACATTGTGGGACATTATCGAATCCTGTTCTACATTAGTAACAATTACGAACCTTAATTTAGAATATAAATATATGATTTTCTTCAGAAATAACATTTAGAAAGTCATTATTTAAGAAACGTTCTCTATGCCTAAAACGTTTTCATTTCTTGATAATATTTATAATCGGCCGTGCTGCATATCGTATTGTAACGCAATTTATCCGATAATTAATCGGGATGGATTAAGAAATCCGATGTTGTCCGATGTGCTAGTTATTGGGTATTTACAGAACTGAATCTAGTCTGATAGTTACGGTAATGGTATTTGAAAATAAGAATATTATTCGATCAAAGCAAATCGAATAATTTTGTAGATTATTCTCAATTGTTTTATGTGGATTTTACATCTGTATCTAGAGTTTGTTGTGATTTATCCCTGTTTTTTGTATTCAAAGAATATTCGTCGCGGACCTACATAGTATTGATCGACTAACTCCTCAGCCATTATTTCTTTGCTTTCATGATTTTCTAATTTTGTTATTTTGTGTGAGACGAATATCTCAGCACACCTTGAATTTTAGATATTAGGTGATTTTTCCACGAAAGTATTGTAAGACTTACAATAGTAACTGTAGCTTGTTGTGGTAAATTATTCGATTCCATCTAATCGAATGATTTACTTACTTTTACACCTAATACGTGATAAAAGAGCTAAAGTGCCTGCTTACCTTTAGTATATACTCCAACTTTAACGCTACATATTCAATTCTAAAATAGTATGTGTATGCATCTTGAACACCATGCGTAAAACCTGCTTGATAGTCCGCTTGAGGGTGTTTAGATATCAAAAGCACCAGTTTGCGCGTATGCACTCGGCGCGCATATCATTAGCATCACTACGATTACGCTTAGGATTGATGCGGGCCCGTCGGTGTGTGAATCAAATTTGACCTATTCAAGGGCCCATTAACTAATGACATCTAAGTCGATAAATCACGAATTCGATATGCAAAGGCCCACTGCCCTACAGTTAAGCTCAAGATGAGTACGTGTATATTTATTGCACCCAGGATACCAGGGATAGTTTGTATTTTACTATAACTTATTGCTATCAATTGTATCATATATAACTAGACATCTTAATTCTTCCTTAGATTAGAAAATAACCCGGGTATCCTGGGTGTTATACACTATCAGATTGAAAGAGAATGACTTTGCAATCTATTACCTATCGATATATATCGAACTATCCTACATATGTGCATAAGTATAACAACCATATGAAATCAGTACTGTACGATAACCACAATATGTCATGCTAACGAAGTCTAATCAACCAACTATCGACTCAAACCAAACACTTCATTTGTCTTCCCTATATAGTATGTTTCGTCCTCAAGACAGCATGGTAAGAGTGCTGGTATCCTATCGCTAACCAGCACCTATCTATGTTGTATTTATTGTTTATAGATAATTTATTCAATAATCCTATATGCGTGTGAGATAGCCCAAATTCATGATTAAATCCTTAATCGCAGCAGTAGCCATCGCGGCTATTACAGCAGGTATGTTGGCGTCAGTTATTGGCCAAGCAGCGTATGCTGGACCAGGAAATTGTCCAAAGTGTTTCCACCACGGACACCATCACCACCCACACTTCCATTTCAAGCATTTCCATCATTTCAAACACCATAGAGTACACCACCTCTGCGCGCCGCCCTGCACTCCTAGGTGCCATTGTCCTTAGAATAGAGAGACTAGACTAGCAAAACACCTCTTTCTTTTTCTTTTTTAAACCTAGTTGATAGGGCGGCAATTGCAGGTTTAGGAAAGAAGAGCATAGCCGCCGATACCAACTAAACATGCAGATATCATTGAACCCTTGTTGTTACTAAGTCACTGAGTAAACGGTATCTACATAGTGTAGGCATAGTCTAAAAGGCTTGGTACGAATTAAACGCGGAAATCAGTGCGTAACCCTATGCTGTTATACGATACTAGTGGTAGAAGGTAGGACTGTAATCTCTTAGAAGATATACCTGATTTATCGAGTATCTTAATTCCTAGCATCCCATATAAGTTCATTTGCAGATTTTATGGCAATATGATGAAAACAGTCTACGTTCCGATTTCAATATTCGCTATAGTCCTAGTGTTAATGTCAGGTGTTCCATTTATGTCCGGAGTAGGAGGAGGTAGTAATGCATATGCTAGATATGTTCGCAGTACACAAACCCAGGTAAATAGGAACGACTGCGATAATGGTTCCAATTGTGCAATAACTAGTCCACAGACTCAGGGAGACGGTAGTGTTAGTTCACCGAATAATGTACAAATTTCCAAGTTTAACGAACAGGGACAAAACAATGAAGTCGGAGTAGGAGCACCAGTGGATCTTTTGGTAAAAAATTGCACTCTCAATGGAGGCATTGCAAAATGTCAAGATTCGAGAGGGCTCCCGGTGACTTGCTTCGATAATGATTGTGACCGATTAATAACACAATTACTCCATTGTACGTCCCCCCGACCAACGACTGATCCTCAGCATCTCAGTTGCACTATAATCTAAACAAATCCCCAGCTTGGCTCTCCAGAAATGGCGGTAGAAACGGTTGTGGGATAAGGAGATACATACATACTAGATACTAATGGATTCGCAAGTTTGTCTTATCCTACATCCGGAAATTTGCCTATCGATTTATGTCCACATTTTTAGCCTCTAAAGAAAATTATTAATGCATTACGACTTTTGTTCTATAAACAGTCTATAAGTGGAGTGAGATTATTAGGCATAGTCTAGGTGTGCTTTACGACTAGCACGTGTGTAGACGTATCCAACGGTTATAGCAAATATAGTTGCTACAGTCGCCACGATAATCAGTGCTGTAGACTGAATCATACTGACTAGCTCATTTTATTCTTTTATAAGACCTTGTACACACTGTCATCACTACTAACCAAATGTCTATTAATGGAATGTTTTATAGACTTACAAACAAAAAATTAGGTGTGGTTATTGGCAGTTTGGATTATTTGCTGCTGGTCCAGCGTTTTCGCAGGCGTCATGTCCAGGGCGGTCACCACTATTGACTCTGTTACAACTAGGACTTCCACTGTTGTCGCAACTTGCTTTTTGTTTGACAAAAGCAAACGCTGAGTCTGTCACTGTTACTGCTAACGTGCCTACCATCATGACTGCAGCGATAACTGCAATCAAAACTATTGACGTATTTTTCGTAATCGTCATTGTTTTCATCGAATATTAAGAACGATATAACACTAACTGGACATGAATTATGATTTGATTTGTTCCAAATTCCAAATTCGTTTAATAATGTAGACTAAATGTCTTAGTCAGTCAGTGTTGACTATGACATTTTTCTCATACCTGACATTAATTCCAAGAATGGTGATGCGTTGAACTGCTGCTATGATGTTCTGACACTCCGTTTCCACCAGTGCCGCTGCCCCCCTTTGCTATGTCATTCCAAATTTGTACATTCACCCCTTTGGAAGCGGCTAACACCTGTTGATGATCTAACATACCAATTGCTGTACCTAATGCAAGAGTAATTCCGGCAACAATTCCTAATGTCAGTATTGAAGGGTATTTTGTTACTAACCTACTTATTTTCGAGCCTATCAATTTCATGTTAACCTAGAATCCAGATCAAATACATATAACTATAACTAGATACAAATGCTAGTTTATTGCGTACAGTGATGAATGCCTAAATTCGTTCAATAATGGGAGGTTTTTTGAACGGTCAAAACGATATCTTTCGGTAGTCACAAAGCCCGCTTGTTCCATTGGTAACAGAGGTATGAAGACTATATAAGCAAAATCTTGCGGTTTTTACTTAAATATAACATACCTGAGGATTTGTAAAGTAAACTAATCTACCTATCATCGTTGTAAAGCAAGCAAGCAGGCGGGCTACAAATCCTACTATTATAACAATCAAAGACCGGTGTTAGTTGTGGGACTCAGTGGGACTGAGTGGGGCGATGTAATCACGAGCTTTATCTACTTCAGCAACACTATCTTCTAAAATTGCAAAAATTAGAAGGATTAGCACTAGCACTATGTGTGTGTATGCTGGCAGGGTTGGCTATGTATGCGCTAGAAATACTTAACGTACCAGGAGCAGACCACTTGATACAACAAGCCGATGCTATACGAAGAGGTACATTTCAATGTATTCCACCACGCGACCACTGGCCGACCAACCTTTGTGGATAACCTAAACCCCTTTTTTTATTATTTCTATGAACTCTGGTGCATGAAAATTATTCTTTAATCGCTCTACACTGCTTTGTTATTTTACGCTGCTTGCAGTCTATAAGAGGGAGGTTTTTTTGAACGGTCAAAAAATTGGATGAGGTGTCAGTTTAAAAATGGAGTATTATTTCTCATGTTTGTTTATTACAAGTCCATAACTACCACTGCATCATACATGTTACTGTGAAAAATAATGCAAAATTAGAAGGATTAACAGTAGTGCTCTGCCTATGTATGCTGGCAGGCTTGGGTATGTATGCGTTAGAAATACTTAACGTACCTGGAACAGGTCACTTGGTGCAGCAGGCAAATGCAATAAGAAGTACGAATCCCCCGTGTGGGCTAGTACTCATACCCTGTTAGACGCATACCCCTACTTCTTTTCTATTTCCATGATAATTCTGGCAGTTGAAACTGTCTATAATCGCTCTACGCTACTTTGTTATTTTACACTACTCGCAGTCTATAAAAGGAGTGGTTTTTAGACTGTCTTATCGTTAGCGATATCTCTAGTAATTTTGTGCTTGAGGCTCTTGTCCTTTACTAGTAACATTTTTCTAGTAAAAGTATAGAAATGGTTGCACTGGATTCATGTGGGACTTAATGAACACTTTCAAGGCTTTGCTAACTTTTTGGCACACCAAGGACAATATCGAAAGGGTTCCAGACTAACAACTGGCCGGTCATAGCCCATAGAGTACATGTACCAACCTGCCTTTTTGACTGCGTTAAATCGGTCGTCTTCAGGTTGGTAATACCTAATGTCGTTATAATCTACTGCCTTTTCAAATTCGTTACAGCTACAAAAATCACTCATAATGAGCCAACTATGGTATGTTATTAAAAGAATAAATGAAGATTAGAGTCTGTTTGCGATATTACAGGTTAGGGGTATATCATGGAACAAAGTTTGCGATATTACAGGTGAGGTGTTGTCCAGCACTAATAGTGCCAGTTGCCTGAGCCTGGCCAAAAGAAGTCTGGCTTCCAGTGCAATCTCCTCTGAAGGATAATAATTCAAACGAAAATGGTGCTGTCGACTCTGTTATTTCGAAACTACCAGGACCTAATGTAACTAATTGGCTGTTCGAAAAAAATGTAAAAGAGAAGGTCGACGGCCGAGGATTGTTGCCAGTAACGATAATATTAAATGGGATGTCTGGACAACCGATACTAAAACAGAGTTCATTAATCAATAGCGTCGCAGGTGTCCCGGCAGTTGGTACTCCATTATTGACATTATTTGCTGCACTTTGGTTACACGAATCTGATACTGGACTATCCGCACCTACTGTATCACAATTTGCATTCTGTTTGGTTTTTTGCTTCAAGTTAGTCGACTGAGCAAATACCGTTGTTGGAAGATTTGTTGTAAATATTCCTGTTACTAGAATGATAGTTAATAGGGTTAATACTAATAGTGTTTGGTTATGACGAGTCGTATTGTTTGCGCGAGTTAACAGTATATCTGACTTGGGTAGGCTAATACAGAGTTATTTAATAGGAGTTAGGGCGGTCGAAATTGTATACTTAAGTTGCACTAGTCAGGGTTCGTAGCGGATGACTCTCGTTCTAAAGATAAGATAAAAAGACTGCCGCCAGAGCCCGACCCCGGCTGGTACAGTCTTAGAATGAAGTTCGGTTAAGTCAATTGAGCCCTTTTTGGGTACAATAGACTGTATCAAAAGGTATTTTTAGTTGTAGTTAGCGATAAAGCGTATTGACATTTATGTCATGAAATAAAGACTTTAAATACCGATTAGCCCGCTGATATATGCCCACAAAATGGTGAATCAGATAAAAGGCAACTGGTACCGATATCGGTTGAGGCTACGAGCGATTGTTGGATCTCATTCCATATGTTATGCCAGCACATCGTTCATTTTCAAGCCCAGCCCTTACCACCCGTCGGTTGCCAGTTGCCTATCTGTTTGCCGGCTAGTACACATACTACAAATACCTTACTACCTAGTAGTTGCAGAATTTTTTTAGAGAATTAATCCAAGTTCTAAACTGCCTATATAGTAAAAAATTGTGAATTTAAGAACTGATTTATTTCTAGTGGTCATGTCCACCTGCTTTATTGACTGGGCTGGACCGCCTCTGCCGAAGGCTCCTGAGATAAGATATAAGGACCGCCGCCAGTGTCCGACCCTGGCTGGCAGATAATCTTATGATGAAGGTCTTGAGTACTTCTGGTAAATTAGATCTATGTAATATTGTATTTATCGATCGTAAGCCGGTTGTAAATTTAATTTCGTTAAGGCTGTTGCTAGACTACTAGATTATGGCTCAGCAACTGTATAGTCCAAACAACCCATAACGTTGGCTTTTGAATACTTTCATTATAGACTAGCCAACATTGTATTTAGAGACATCAGTTTTCCAATTGTTGGGTAATCTACATAGAAGTTAACCCATACAACTTATCTTTTCCTTCTTGCACTTTACTATTATTGAAATATGTATGAAAGTAGTCGACGGCAAAGTAGATATAGATCTTTCGCTTGAGGAGCTCATTCTAGCAAGTGACGCTATTCGATTTACAACCGTTTACTTAAACAGAGATAGAACCCATGCCAAAATGAGATCCTTATTGGACAGGGTGGAACGAGTAATCTTTTCTGAAGGAAGTAAACGGAAGGAGTAGCTAAATAAATAAATCGTCAACGGAGAATACAAATCTGGTAAAACCTACGTTTAACTCTCAACTACACGAGCTGTTAATCAGGCACTCTGCCAATATCACGGAACTGGCCATCTTTTCTTATTTGAGACCTATGATCTAATCATAGAGATCGGAATCACTGTCCAGAATCAAGACCCAGTATAGCCCAGAGTGTATAACATCCCCTCTGCGTCACCCTTTGTAGTTCTATTATTAAAAAGAGTGTACAATCAAGAAGATAATTGAAGTGTCTCAGAGTGAAAATGGCAGCGTTGATGATGATATCTTGGCTGAGGAGATCGAATCATGGGAAGACTTCAGATATGCTAAGGGAAGAAGATGCACTTCTGTTCAACTGTACCATATTATGTCTGAGCTCAACATAATTGAATGTGTATTTCTTATGAAGAGTCTGATTATCGCATCGCACTTAGGACCTACTGTAAAACTGATTATTGCAAGTGTCTTGACATTAGCTGCGGTAGTCTGCGACTTGAAAGTAGAACTCATTACTGGTACAAATGTGCGAGTATACTTTTATATTGCCTAGGGTTGTCTACAGCATGGCTACTGTTAAGCTCTTAATCGATATCCAACAGGGATTGACCATTGCCGACAGCAGAGGTCAATTTTTTGCAGATGTAATTTATACTCGTGCGATTTCTAGCGGCGACAAAGCCACAGATGGAAGTAATACTACTGCAACCACTAGCAATATCCAAGAGACAGTACGGGCGACTCTAGATGGAAAACTTAACGGCAGTCTTGATCTAGATGACGTGGTTGAAACCACTCCCATTGATATTAATTTTCTGGCAGGCAATGGAGCAGTCCGCATTCATAAACAAGTCTCAGTCGGCCAAGATCATACTATTGCAGTTATCCTGACAAAGGATGACGTCGCAACTATATTGGCTCCTGATCCACAACCTGCGCCAACACCTTTGCAGATCACACGAAGTGCCTTCTTTATTCCAGTGGGTGACATTCCTGTACCCTTTGAGAATTCTAAACTTCAAATTGTTCCTATCAATGTTCGCGATGCCGGTTGGACTGATCTAGGAATGGACAAAATATTTCATAACTACCAACCAATTACTTCTTCTGTAGTTTGGAATGGAATGCTACCTAAAGAGTTAGCAGGATTTGCATGGAGTTCATTACATTTAGCTATTGATGGCAAGTTTTCCTTTAGTTTTAACCAAGGGGCTGGCGATTCTTGGATATGGTGGCTATCTGGACCTCTATCTGCAATTGGAATAGTACTCGATGAACTCTCGAAACCTAAGGCCACCGCTATTGGTGTAGCACTTCCACCATTTCCGAGTCTGCCATCAAACGATGGAGGAGGATCATCTGGAGTTCCAAAAGATGTTACAGAAACAGAAGTTGTTTCCAATCCCGATATCTATACCGAGGATCCCGGGGAATTCTGTCGACCATTTAAAAATCCCGAACGAGTTCTTGGTGAACGCAGCTTCTTTGTGATCATTCGGGCTGAGCAGCCTTCTATCAGTGCTGAAGCGTCTTTGCGGAAAGACACTTTCAATGTTGTTACCTCAACTGCTAGTATCGATCCTCGTTCAGATGCATCAAGAATGTTATCCTCCTCCTCTGCCACTCGAACTAATACAGGTGTTACTACTAACGCAGGATCATTTCTTGCAGACGCCGGAGGTGCTGCAATTGTTCGCTCTGTTCCGCCTGCCACTTATGAAGATATTCTAAAAGGATTTAATCGAGGCCGAACCATAATGAATGCCGCCAATCCTGTACAATGGGAGGGCGATATCAGTCGCTATCAGGCAACTACGGTTGCCCGTGGACATATTCTCGAATACAGAATGCGCTGGCGCTCAAATGGTTATTCTTTAGGTACAGTCGCCAAGTCTTTGACTTTGGCGCCACGACAAACTAGACGCATTCAAAAAATAGAATGGAGGCGATCGGAATTGAGTCGCCGCCAGGAGACAACTCAGCTGACTGATACGGTTTCTGACACATCGTCTAGAGAACGCGACTATGATGATTCAGTACAAGCAAATCTTTCAGAATGGGCCCGTGGTCAATCAGAGTCTTCTATGTCAGCAGGGGCAGTTGGCTTTGGGTTTGCTGGTACAGGATTCGTGCTTGGAGGTGGAGGCGCTAGCAGTAATGCTGAAAGCGAATCATCGCAAGAAGGTGGTCGTAGGACAACAGCGGCAGAAGAACAACGATTGCAAGACTCTATCCGGCGCTATGGAGATTCTCTGCGTAAATTAGACAGTATGGTGGTAACTGAAGTAACCCAGGAGGAGGAAGCAACTGGGACTACCGAAGTGGTCCGTAACGCAAATTATGGGCATTCGCTCACAGTAATCTATCATCAAATACTTCGTCATCTCCAGGTCGAAACAGCTGTAGTAGGTGTTCGAGAATGTCTTTTCGTACCCTTTGCTATTACTCCGTTTACCGTTGCTCGAGCATATCGCTGGAGAGAATATATCCAGAAAACCTTGCGAGATTCAAAATATGTCAGTGCAATGGCAAACCTCAAAGACGTTTTAACCAATTTTGCATATTCTGACATCCCTGCCGGAAGAAGATCAGATCAACCCATCCGATACCTCTTTGGTTCAATTTTTATAACATTGGCCATTGAACGTCCAAAAGACAAGGAAGATGGAAGCTTCGATGTTAATGCTTGGTTAACTGTCAGCCAATTCTTGGGATCTCCTGCCTTATCCATCTTCTCGCGTCTGAAAGCACTTGCCGAGGAGGAAAGAGATACATATTTCCAAGAACATGACGCTCCAACTATTGCTGCAAATTGGGTGGATACTCTAAAATTAAGCGTGGGAACAACTCCCCTGTCCGCAGACTTTACCCTCGCGACAAGATATCAGTTCAATAATGTAGTACGGGTTGATTTCAATGCGGCTATTTCTTCGGGGATTTCTACTATAACACGGGAGGATCTTTCTTCTATCCAAATTCGAGCAATGAAGGACCTTGCCCCTGGATCTGTTGCAAATGTGCAAAATGTATCATTTACTTATCAAACGGACAATTTCCAACGCTCATTCACCGCAAGTGGCGGAACGGGTGATCTTGTTACAGTTGAAAGTGGTTCTCATGAAACAAATGGTGATACAGTTGGAAGCATACCTGACACTTGGGAGAGACGTGATATACGAAGCGAAATGATATACGCCGTTCAAGAATTAATAGAGCACCTGAATGAACATGTAGAATATTATCATAAGGCAATTTGGTGGAACATGGATCGAGATAGGTTGTTCATGTTAATTGATGGATTCTATGCACCAGGCACGAATAACATAAGTATCGCCTCCGTTGTTGAACGAGACCCTATCGGAATAATTGGAAATGCAGTTGTTTACCGAGTTGCATCTGGATCCTTCCTAGGGATTGGCAGCATAAAGACTCCAAAAGATCTTTTAAACTACTATATCTCGTCGAATTTGCAATCAGAACCTATGCTCATAAGCCTTCCAACAGATGGACTCTATGCTCAATCTGTGATGGACGAATGTTCTGCGTTAGAAGAACACTTTGGCAATACCGATTGGGCTCTTAGTGATCCAGATCCAGATCTTGGACAAATTGCACCAGAGCTACTAGCGACCAGGCGGACAGAGCCAGTACCTACTACACCTACTTCATTCCCACAAACCCTTATCAATCTGCAGAACACGCCAGAGGCTCCGGCACCGAGTGGTCTAGCTGGTGCCCTTTCTGCAGTTACCAATCCCAATTCGTTCCGCGATATGGCGGGACTAGCAGGTACTCAAGCAAACGCAGCGACTGCTTTCCAGACAGCTGCAAATCTGGCATCAAGTTTTGGTGCCCAGGCTGCTGCACTTAAGCTTGCAGAGACGGCGAAAGAGGCTCATGACGCACAAACTGCTGATAAGAAATTGGCGACTGTTCAGAGTGCTGTTAATAAAGGTCTCGTTACTCCTGGGGAGGGTCAGAAACATACCTCTATGATTCTAGATAGTTTGCACGCACCCTCGACAACATCTAGACCTCATGAAGATCCAACCGTGTCAAGTGCCATAGCAGCTGCTGCTGGTAAACCAGGTAGCTCTATCCAAGCCATCACTCCGGAGGGTCAAGTGTCGGTATCCCTCGACAAACCTCAGCCATCCGCACCACCTGGTACAGATCAAACTGATACAAGCACAACGACAACAACAACCACAGACACCGAAAGCGACGATTCTAAACAATCTTTTGATGTGTTTGGATGGACTGACTCACACGGTGAGGATGTAGCAAGGACGAGCTGGTTAAGTACTGACAGTCAGCTGAATCCACAAATAGCCTTCGGTTCAGGCGAACATTCGGGACTTGGTACTGAAGGACTACAGCCTATGATAGATGCATGGGCACGCGCTGGTCTTATATCGGGAGGTGCTTTCGTTCAAGATACAGATTCGAATGGGGAGTTGCGTGCTCTTGAGGAATGGCAGATCTTTACTCCTGACTACACTAATCCAAAAGATCCTTATGGAGATTTTCCAGTTGGCAGCCGTGCCCATTGGCACTGGATAATTCCCAATGCGCTTATGGATGAGAATGGTAACAGATGGACAGTCAGTTCTCTAAAATCTGCTTTGCTTACTGGCATGGCTGCAACCCTCTCCATGGGTGACATAGTTGCACTGAGCGGAGACCTGATAGAGAAATTTGAAGACTTTAAGAATGCAGGAAAGGAACGAGATCTATGGAGGAAAGGTCCAGTCAATGCAATGAAAGGGTATGAGGACCTTGAGCCATACGCCATGACATGTCTTAGAATAAAACTTTATCCGTCTAAGGGCACCTTGGGTAAACTAGACGAACTTAAGATGCTTCAGCGGAATCTCAAAGACTACTCCGGGATTCAACAGGAAATTGCACATGGGATTGAAGCATGGGAAAGGGTGAAGGGTGATGTTGAATATCTGAAAGAGCTTGCTGGGAAGACAGGTTGTTCTGAAATCCTAGTATTGTCTAGGATTACTAGAAAAGAGAGCGAAGATATTCGGACTTTGCTCAAGATAACTCCTTGGTCACGTTCCATTGCAGGCAACTATATGAATAGAGTAATTGATTTTGATATCTTACAAGGTGTTCTAACTAATGGTTACTATTATGACCTCGCGTTACGAAACCAGTTTCATTTTGCTCCTGATAATTGGAATCGTTTTGAACAATATCAAGAAGCAGCTCTGAAAATGATTGAGAACTTGGCATTAAATCCTGGTCCTACTATAGAAGTTGCACCTATTCCTGCTGATGCTGTGGCCCTAGTAGCTTATGGAATGCATTTCATGACTGATGCCTTTGCCTCTGGTCATATGCGTGTACCTCGTGCATTGCTCGGCTCGTCAGGGGCATTTCTTTCCAAGGTGATGCATGATATCGACGGGGAGATTGGCCTATACGTAAGAAATGATTTTGGGCAAGAGTGGAGAGCGTTTGGTGACGGATCTCTAAATACTCGAAGCGATTTCCAAAAGAAGCTGATTGAAAAATTAGGCGCATCCAATGCTTCGCCTGCCGACAACCTTGGGAGAATCTTGTCGGCGATGGCCTCAGCAATGAAGCAGTTGCATTATCAGGCTCAAAAATACATAGACGAACCAAGTGCGCAAAACTTTCACGATGTCCTGCAGGCTGCGCGGGGAAGCAGTACTGCCCTCTCCTTTGATGATTGGGCCCCTGATGGCACGCCAGGAGATCCAGGAGCTGGTCGCGATGAATGGATAGCTACAGACATTGCCGCTAAGATATCTTTTCTGTTAAAACATAAACCAATACCCTTGCCTTCGGGAGGACAGTGGCTAACCAATAGCAACTTCAATCTGCCTGAACTAGTTCTTCCAGATGGAACTATTAATAATTCTGGTGATTATTATTGGACAAAAGCCATTGATTCACTCGGAGAAGATCGTATTATGCGAGTTTATAAATTGGATGATCCAGTGCGTGACATCACAGAATTATATCAGTTGGTAGTTAACTTTCCTGGCGGTGCAACTTGGTACGGAACACCAGAAAAAGGTCTTCTGAATATGCTAAACAGCCTACCTCATGAGAATCAAGGTCTGCCTCCTGATTAGCTATTGAATGCGGCAGTTCGTCCATCATCATATGGAACACTCATCTGAGACAAAGAATTGGAGCGACTACGTTGATCCCATATAATCATATGATATAATTATAGGCTATAGACAATATTCCTGATTTGAGGATTTATTTAAATGACATTTTCTGATCGCTTCTGCAAATATAATTTTAGCTCTACCATCTGGTAGATACTGTAGATATTTTTATCTACATAACATCCATTTTATGTTACGTCATTCTAGCTCTAGAAATGGCATGCATAAAAAATGGAAAGATGTGTGCATCAAATTTGACATAATTAATGGCCAATTGATTGTCTAGCATGAAATGATAAAACACAAAATTACTAATGTACTAGAGGGCTTACTGCATGTTAAGATTGAGTTGAATTTGTTGATATTTATTGCACCCGGGATTACCCGAGATAGTTTTGTATTCTGCTATAACTTCTTGTTATCTATTGTATATCATACTTTTATGATTACACCTAAATTCTTCCTCATAATAGAAAATAACCCGGGTATCCCGGGCGTTGTACAATATCCAATTGAAGGAGAGTGACTTTACAATATGTCGGCTATATTGTTAAATACAGAAGAAATTCTCAAAGCAATTGTGTAGACACTGCTTACCCTGTCTGCACATCTGCATTCAACCAATACTCAGCTAAGAAATTTTTCGTCTACTTCAAGACAGCATAGTTAGGGTGCTGGTATCCTATCACTATCACTTACCAGAATCATTATCTATGTTGTATTATTATTTTCGGATAATTTTATTCTATTTTAATCTCCTGTTGTCCTGTATCTGGATTTAGGGCAGTCTGACCGTTATTATTACTACTGTATCTCTTTCTTCGCAGTTCTTCGTCCAATATCATTGCATGTATCTGCTGCATAGCCCCTACCTCAGCTAGATTGTCCTCTACTATTCGCTTGTTGAATTTTTCTGGGTCCACTCGCTTCTTTTTCTTTTGGATTTCGTTGTAAATCATTTCCTTGACTTCGCTTACAATTAGCAATTCCTTTTGATTTTCCTTGCGCAACCCGTTATCTTCTACTAACAGGGGTTTCTATAGGTTGAAGAACTGTAGACAGAGGGAGACCAGCACCAGACCTTATGTTGTAGTCTTTTAATAGAAAATTTAAATCCTGAATGACCTTTTAGTGGTACATGAAAGAATATGGAAAGGTAACACTCAGTTTGCTTGTTGCTGCAACCCTAGCAATAGTATTAGTGGGTGCGTTTGTCAGTGCTATCCCAATCTTACAACAAAAGGTTAATGCGCAGCCTTCGGGTGGTATGGTATATGTTCCAGGCGTCGGTTGGACGGGTGGTAATGGAAACGAAGCACCAGACCAACGCTCAACTTTTACTTACGGACCAACGAAAGAGTCTGATACCAGTGGACTACACACGATAGTACCAGCTCTGAAATCGTCACCACCTAGCAACGACGCCTCTAAAAAGTAATCTCCTTCTGTCTTTAAGGGGTATAGTGTATAGTCTTACTGCAAATTAGCTATTTCGTAAGGAAGATAATTCAGACTTAACTAGGATTCCAGTTCCACCTATTCCATATAATCCATAGTCGGAAACCGCGTAGTGTGAATCGAACTAGTTTAGCAATGGTAATTCCATTGATTCTACTTGCTACTTTAGCTATAACTCCTATCACGATAATAGAAAACGTCTTTGCAAAATACGAAAGACATACCGACGGCGGCAACCTTATTCAAGCAGCGTCTATTAGCAATTCATGTCTAAACCCAATATCTAATTCTAATACTAACGATAATATGATAAGTAATGGTAATTGTGGTGGAACTGTATTACAACAAGGAAAGTCAGCACAAGCGTCAAGTCCAACAACTATGCAATCTGCAAATCCCAACATAGAAGTTCAAAGGTCAACTACAACAGCGCAAACACCATCACTTCAACAAACTGTTAATTGTTCAGAGGTAACAGGTACTCTATGGAGTATTGTCTTTCAACAAGTAGCTCCACCATTGGAGAATACTCCACTACCACCTATTGTAATATGTCTTCCAATACAACTGCTTAATACTTATCAATGGGTACATCTTTTGAATCCCAATGGTTCTCCATATGGCAATGGTGGTGCAATTGTATTTCCAAACACCGAGCAAATTCCAAATAGTTGTTTCGAACAAGATGCTTTTCCAGCTAAGGTATTATCGGGACATGCTTTTGGCAATGGTGGGAGTGCTGTAGTCCCCGGTAGTTTTGTATGCTACGCTACAAGGCCACCTAGCCCTGACCCATGTCAAGGCGTTCCTAATTATATTTGGAGTGCAACCCTTCAACAAAGAATCGAACTCCCCCATATTCCTGTTGCGACTGCTGGTAGTGTATTATGTCTTACTCTACCTGAGTATAATATACCACTAGTTGCAACTGTTATTCCAGGCCCCGGCCCCAGCGAAGCACCACCAGTACTCGACGTAACGATAACGCCGTCGGACTCGGCAGGCAACTGTGCCGCACCTAAATTTAGAGCATTAGAAACAAGTGGAAGTCAATTTCCTCCCGAAGCGGGATTAGCTCCAATCGTCTGCCTGAATGTAACAGGTTCCACTCCCTAAGGTTCAAGACCGTTTGCTAGTAACGCTTTGTGACTAAAAGTATAGAAAGGGGCATATCTGGTTTCGTGTGGAAGTTTTTAGACTTTGGATATCCTGCGCGCAATTAGATTAATGAATAACGCGCCAGCCAATATTATGGATCTGGCCATATTCTCATATGTTAGATCTGTGGACTAGCCATAAAAATTGAAATCACTATTCCAAATCGACACTCAGTATTACTGTGTGTATATTCTCCCCTCGGCCTCTCCATTTGTTGTTCCATTGTTAAAAAGAGTGTACAATCAAGATGATAATCGAAGTGTCCCAGAATGAACTAAAAGAAGATGGCAGCGTTGATGATATCCTAGCTAAGGAGATCGAATCATGGAAAGACTTTAGATATGCTCTACGGGAAGAAGATGCACTTCTCTTTAGTGAGATGCATTCTGAATGTGGACAAACTAATGACTACATCAGAGCTGTTATCTCTAGAGGCGCAAACTATTCAGCTGAATCGTTATTCATGCTCAGTACTGCAACAGCAAAAGATGATAAATGAATTGATCGATAAATTATCCAAAGTGTGATTGCACTTTATAATATACTTTAGGCTAGACGTTTAAGGAATTGCTGTGCTACCATCATGTTTTCCGCATTAGAGCATTATGGCAATACTCAAGTATTTTTATAAAAAATGATAATTACAATTAGGCATACCAAGTGATTGGTAATTCATAACGATTATTTTATTTATTAACACTAAATGTACGACAATCGTGTTTAGAACATATTATATCATTGTGTTTATTTACTACTGCTAGGAATCCCCAGTGATTCTTTATTGACATTGTAGGGCGATTCAGGAGGATAATTGGCCTAATCGCTCTATCTTATCAAGTCGGGATATCTCGAATAATAGAATAGTAAATTCTTTCAGAATCAGCAAAAATTAATCAAATTTCTTATTTCAATCAATAAATTTATCTACCATTAAGAGAACCAATTTAGCATGTCAAAGCTTGAATTAAAAGTAACAGATTTTCATTTACCACTACTTCAATATAGTTACAAAGAACTTGATAAAGCGGTAGCCCTCTTTTCATAATCATGGACCATTTGTTTAAGGGAATGTGGGGATCTCGAGGAAGTGCAGATGGTCAATTTAATAATCCTAGAGGGATTGCCGTCGATTCGGACGGAAATGTATATGTAGCAGATTCCGGTAATAACCGAATCCAAAAATTTTCACGATTTGGTACATTTCTTAAAAAGTGGGGGGGAAGAGGGTGATGGAGATGGTCAATTCAGAAACCCGTCTCATGTAGCTGTTGATTCCAATAACAATATTTATGTTTCAAATAACTTAACAGGCTTATTTCATCTTCCACCTCGTATGCACGTTCAAAAGTTTACTGCAAATGGAGATTTCATTCTGGGATGGGGAGAATTTGGTTTTACTGATGGTCAATTCCGTACCCCAAGAGGCATTGCCGTAGAGTCTGGTGATGTTATATTAATTGTTGATCCAGAAAATCATAGAATTCAAAAATTTAGCAGCAATGGAGAGTTCATTACAAAATGGGGAAGATATGAATTTGGTGATGGATTGCATCTAGGATCTGCTATTGACATTGCAGTGGATTCAAATGATGATAGTTATGTTATAGATCAATTACATGACGTTGTAAAAAAGTTTGATCGTGCCCATAATTTCATTAGACAATGGGGATCACAAGGTATTGGTGATGGAGAGTTTGATTTCATTGCGGGTATTGCTACATTTTCAGGAAATTCTATACTGGTTACGGATTCTTCCAATAGTCGAATTCAAGAATTTTCCAGAGATGGCGTTTTCATTACGAAATGGGGTTCATTTGGAACCCAGCCAAGCCAGTTTTCTCATCCAACTGGTGTGGCTATAAATAAAAGTGATGATATGCATTACATTGCGGACACTGCTAATAATAGGATTCAAAGATTTCACTGGGACCCTACTGTCCCCTAGTTCTCGATATAGAATTATTCACCAACATGATTAGTCGAGATTACACTCAATTATGTTACCTTCTCAAGATCTTTTGCATTCCAGGTGAGTCTATAGGGCACTTAGACAACTAGGTTCGACTTCAACCAGATTGTACTTCGAGACCAATTCACTAATTTAGGTGATCCTCTGTGTACTCTAATAAGGAGGAACGCGCCACGGTTTAAATATTATCAAAAATGCTGGATGCTAAGTATAGACCGACGTCTTAAGATGGCGATATGTTCCTTTTAATAACTCTCCCAGTTGATAATTCTTTACTCGTAGGCGTCTTCTGTCCAGAGACTCGATATATTCGGTTTTATTCTTCACGTATTCCAGTTATTCAACGATATCTCTATACTGCTGTTGTACGGTCCACCCATTCATAGAATTCTTTAATATTCTCAGGTTAATAATAGATATACAAGGTTTGTGAAAATGGTATTATATACGAGGCTCGAAGAAATAGCAGATAATTTTATAGAAGATTATTTAAAAGATCATCCTGCAATGATTTTATCTCTAGATACCGAGATAGAAGAGTACATAGAAAATAAGGAGCTAGACAAAGATATAGACAGAATCCTACAGGAATATTGGGAAAGAAAAACTAATGATGAAAAAACAATTGAACTGTTAGATCAGCTAAATAAGGGTCTTTATGAAGAATCTACAGATTCTGAGATCGGTAACAGCAACCTGCTGCTAGAGTATATACAATCTATTCCCGACTCTTTTATTCGTGAGTTAACACAATTAGTTCTTACTAGTAATAATGTTAGGATTAGAAGATTTGAGGAACTTGAAGATGTAGACCTGGAAGATCCTATTATGCCAAATGAATGGATTTATCATAAGGATATGAAACCTACAGATGCGTCAAATTATGTTCGATCATATTATGATGACATTAATCGGGATAAAACCCTTGATGATTGGTAACAAGTAATATATCATCGAAAGACGTACTGTTTGAATATCTGGTGATCAGCTAGATGACTAACTAGTTATTCTCAGGTATAAACTAATATACTATCTGCACTGGGAGAGCTATTGCAGCAGTTTGTATTCTTAGGACTGCACTGATGTATTAATTTTTATGAGAAAAGAAGTCTAATCAGACATAGAATCTCACTATTAGGAAATGTAGCATAGATCGAAGTTATCCGTAGTTGATGGTCCACGATTTGGCATAGTCAGTATCTCTGTGAATTGGACATTATAGTTAGAATGGAAAATGTACACATTCTTCTACAATACACGGTCAAATCGTAGATTATTTCTTACATACTATCTGGACCAACACCTATCTTTACAAGGAAAGTGGGTTATCCTTCGCGGTGAACAAGTTGTCTAGGCGTCTTTATGCACCGCGCGCCTCATGATATACAGTATACATAATTATATTACCATCCTATGAGATCAGTCCACATTGGGTGATAATATTTATAACCTGCCACGTCCCATATCGTGTTATAACGTTATGTGCGGTATGATTAGTCCAGATGGGTTAAAAATCCGATGTGATTAACGTATTAGCTGCTACTATATATAGATATCAACTTGCAAGATCAATGCTGAATTCCAAGTCTAGAATTTAACTCTACTAAACAAGTCCTTCAATGCTTCTATCTTGTTAACCTACTGATAAATAATAAAACTTTGCGCTCAAGTACAATTCGTTATTTTTGTCTTGATAAAAAGTCAGAAATAAGAACTATCAACCATATCTGACACTCCCTTAACACGTAATCGCGAATCGAATTGATGTGTTACAGCATTGCCTTATGTTTCTGTATGGCTTGCTAGATAGTCGTTACCTAAATCAAATTCTATAGGATGTTGAAAGTCGCACCATAGACAAGGTAGCACAGGCAAATCTAATTTTTTGGTTTTATCAGGAGGCATTGCAGCGACGTTGTTATGTATGTTTGCGACACATGCGACAGATGCGACACATTTAGAAGACGGAGGGGCATTTTTTTCATTAAATTCAGGACTTGATATATCTATTCTCTATAGGACTAGAGAAGTCAGTATTAGGATCTTTATCATATTCGTCTTTTTTGTGGTCAATAATCGGCTCTATTTGTGTTGCAATGGCTTCGGCGCCGCTTTGAGACTCGACGTTAACGGATAATGGCGTAGAAGCTGAAGATAGTCTATCATCATCACCTCCATCAATTACGGAATTTAACTGGTCTCCGTTCTCAGAATGCGCCGCAAGTGTCGCATCTGTCGCAGTCGGATCTAAGATCAAAATCTCGTCTGTGACATCATAATATATCGCTTGTCTGTCTATAACTTCTTTGTTGAATTTAACACTAATTCTCTAAACTTTTTTTAGAGAACACGCTATTTCCGATATGATTTCCAAGAATCCAGCTTTGTCTGACATTAATTAAATGCTAACTTAAGATTTATCTATTGTATATAGATGAAAGCTGAATGTAATGTGGCAGCGTCCTCTCTAAAGAATTGTTATCATTATAATATTTGTTTTGCGCGCGTGTAACTATAGATATATAGATAATGATGATAGGTTAAAGCACCGAATCCAGCCTGCGCTACGTACTCACATATTGTATTGAGCTCACTTTTAGATTTCACCCCTGGTTCGGATTTTTTGCATTTCGTGTTCTAACATTTCAGTGACAAACTATATGAAGCTATTAGATCTTGTTTAAATTCCTTATACAAACATTTCTGGGGAGAAAACATACTTAGAATATCAATTGGATCTAGATGTCTTCTCTAGCATTAATTTTATATCTTTTCCCTTAATCTGATTGAACACATATTTTGCAATTATTATTACAAGATAACCAGCTACAGAGATAATGACGATTGTACCTCCTGGAGCCAAATTCATTAGATATGAAGTAACTATACCTCCGATTACAGACAATATTGCAATAATGATGGATATCAACGCTGTTTTTTTGAATCCCTTTCCAAACATTATTGCAGTAATATTTGGAATCACAATTAATGATGAAATAAGCAAAACTCCGACTAGTCGCAAGGAAGTAATAACGGTAACACTAGCGAGTACTATGAAAAGGTAATTAAGTCTTGCTACATCAATACCGCTAACATTAGCTTGTTCTTCATCAAAAGCAATGTACATAAGCTTTCGATAAATCTTGTACATAATTGCAAGTACTATTGCAGTTATAATCAAAATCATATATTGATCTTGTGAGCTGATTAACAAGATACTTCCAAATAAGAAGCTGTATAGATCAAGCGAAA
>JBEDUN010000014.1:0-16087 GCA_040414675.1 Nitrososphaeraceae archaeon
CCACATTCGAATTCAGATCCATCTGTAGGTCAGACCTCAACTACTTCCACAAGTACTACTCAAACTGCATATACAGATAAAGACGGACATGCAATATTTACTATACATATAGGACCTCATTCTAACAATGGGATTTATAATACTAATCTAGAAATCAAAAAAGACAATTATGATTCAAAGATGCAAAAATCCTTCCACGTAGTATAGACACTTCCCTAAATAAATTGATTTTAATTTATTGATTAATGTATGCATAGTATGATGATTGATCATGATATAGATACAAGCATAGAAACTTTTAGTAGCGCTTTCATAGTTACAAATCATCTATGCAGGAAATGTACATCGTACTAGGTGATTGTGATTTTCTCTCTTACCGGTTAAGGCAACAGATCACATATTATCATTTTGGTTTATGGAAAAATATATAACCTTAAAATTGATACCTTGATTCTATGACGGATGAGTAAGAGTTACCAATTGGATATAGAAGATGAACACGTTGCTAAATTTTTTGAGAGTAAAAATTTTGCTTTTTTAGCAACTGTAAATAAAGATGGTTCACCGCAGGTTACTCCTGTGTGGATAGATCTAGTCAAGAATAATAAAGAAGGTAATAGAATAATATTAGTAAATACTGCAAACGGTCGGCTGAAGCATAAGAACGTATCACGGGATCCAAGAGTCTAAATTTCAATGATCGATTCAGAAACTAATCCTTATAGCATGATAACAATAAAAGGCAGAGTTATTGACCAAACGACCGAAGGTGCAAATAAGTACATAGATGATCTTGCCAAGAGATATCTTGGAACTGATACATATTGCTCATTCAGCAGATAGTGAAAGGATAATTCTCAAGATAGAACCACAAAAGATATTCTACATACCTCCAAGATAATCACAGTATTTGAAGAAAACCTAGAAAAGATAAAACATATAGCAATAAGAAACTACGTGTGAAATCATTTAAAATTAAACAAAAATATTTCTTTTCTCTTTGTATCATGTTTGATATATGAAAAGAATACAGGAAATTGAAGTAATGCTTTATTTATATGTCTGGAAAGTGCCTTGGCAAAAGAATTCTTACAACATTCAAAATGTCCATTTTATAACACTAATAGATCACATCAAATATTCAAAAAAAGTCGTTAAATTAAAGAAGACAAGAAATGATTAGTGAATAATGGAATATCTGAAATATGCTTTTTATCTATGAAGTTATGTCAAGTAATGTATTTATTGATATTGCATGCAAATATTGAGGGGCAATTGAGTCTTGGCTGACAAAATTAAATGTTCTCACATACTGGTCAAGAAACAAAGTGAAGCTATTATGATATTAGAACGTCTCAAAAAGGGTGAAAATTTCTCAAAGCTGGCCAAAGAGCTATCAATCGACAAGGGTAGTGCAAAGCGAGGAGGAGATCTGGGGCTTTTTGGAAGAGGGATGATGGTAAAGCCATTTGAAGAAGCGGCATTCAAGCTTAACAAGGGAGAAATGACTCAAGAACCAATCAAGACAGAATTTGGATATCATATAATCAAGAGAGCAGGCTGACAAGCTAATTCTTGAATTTAAGCATAGCAAGAATTATCTTGTCTATCTTGAAAAAATAAAAGTATGAAATATTGGGGTCTTTCTAAATAACCTTCATATTGCTATTACTGTGAATACTTTCAGGGGAATTGCTAATGTGTTTTGATTGTTATAAGGAAAGGCATCGAATTTAGAAGATCTAGCAAAAAATTAGACTAAAAATGATGACTAGTCTGAATTTGATAATATTTAAATTTGATTTAATCTGCTATGCAATTAACTACTTTATCCGACACAGATATATGTTATTTATCTCATATTTGTTAGATCCCTTTATAATAAGTTGTAGAGTAAAAATAAACAGGTGTTCGATCTATATAATGCAAGAATAATGAATAAGATAGAGTGCTTTAGATGTGGTTTTCAAATGATCGAAATACAGTCATGTCATCTATTATGTCCTAATTGTGGAGCAGAACTTGATTGCTCCGACAAGGGTTTTGTATGGTAGAAAGAAGATATATATGTTGACAATCCTCGGATTAGACAGAAGATTGTAATGCCATTAGCTTAGCAAAAAATTGGTAATTTTAGAATTAAAAAATGGATGTGTGATAATACTTGTTTGCTGGCTGATTGCTATCTCTTCACTTCTGTTTTTCTTGGACCTCTTTGTCCCATGTAGAAGAACCCAGCAGATATAGCACCGAATATTATCACAATTGCAATAATGTATATTTCAGTTTCGTTTAGATTGACTCCCAACATCGGGGTTCCTGACCCGTACGCTCCTGCTTGTTTGGCATTTTGAACTTTTTCTCTGGCAAGTTTGAGCTGTTCTTCTAGACTTGCAGACGGTCCTCCTGAGCTAACATATTGAGCTTTAACAATTTGGATTGCAGGCAGCGCGAACGAAACAAGGAGGAGTGTTGAAACAAGTGCTATGACTGTAATCATCATCTTGTACGATAATTGTGTTGTACTAGTCAACGTACAATCTTTGTTACTAATAAATATAACCTTTAGATAACAATGTTAACCCAGACTATGAGATGCAGTATTGAGTTGTCTCTATAACATACTAAATTGTTTTGCAAATTTGGGATAATTACATTAATCAATTTTTTAGATAGTGTAAAATGAGGATTGTGTAGTAGTAAATTGTGTAGATCAATATATAAAATCAATTGGCTTTTCATATTTATTTAAACGCTAAGTAAATGGGTGAAAACTAGTTCAATTGAATTTTTGATAAGTAATGTGATAGAAGACAATATGGAAAGTCTTATCTAGGACAGTGTAATTAAAAGGTACAAATTCGGAATTTTGTTAACAAATATTTTTTTAGATTATTCTAATTAAATACTTCCAAGAATTAATAAGGATTAGTGATTAGTAGAATCATTATATATATTCTAATATTATAGATCAGCAAAGAACCACATGATTATAACCATATTCAATCAAGACTTGATTGAATATGGATTTGTTGCTTCTTCTATCATTTTTGCATTGTTTACTAATACCCTAGATATTTCCTGAGTATTGGCCTTGACGTATTGCATAGACATTCCAATGGCTCCAGTATTTGTGAAGATCATGTTATTGTACATCCTAATTGTTGCTATGGTACCATCTGAAAAGCTACTTACAGCTCTAGCATAACTTTCTGTCATTCGTTTTGGAGAATTCCAGAAATAATTGTCGAAGAATGAAGTCCATATAGATTGAAATGAGCTTGTTATCTCTCTTTGAGATTCGAGATAGTTCTCCGCTATTCCTCTTGCAGCCTGCACTATTTGCTCTTGGTTATCGGTAACTGTCTGCATGTATCTTGGAAGTTCTCTATGTGCCTCATCTGTTGCAACTCGAATGTTATTCTTGGCTTTCTCAAATGTTTTATCGATTAACCGTTTACTACTGTGATAATTGTCGTTATCAGTAGGATTTATCGTGGTAGTTTTGTCGTCATCGGCACTTCTACTTGTATTTGTGTCTTCTTTTCTAGCAGTCATATATCATTTTCATCATAACCTGAAAAGTAGATAAATCTATCCAAATCAAGCGATAATGCCTTAGCTAATTCAAATTTATGATTCAGATAAAAGCAAAACAAAGCAAAAAATTGGTCAAACAAGGTATAGTAGGAATATTGTAGTTATTCCCCAATTTCCTATTACAGGCATCTCTTTTAGTCCTTCATCACAGTTACTAACAAAGCCTTAGGCAAAGGGAGCAAATTTCCCTGAAAAACACATTTGTCAATACTTTCGATTAGAAATGATTCTCGTTCAAAAATATCTCTTATTTCATTTTCTGAGAACTTGTACGGCCCGTCATTCCTTGGTTCCTTGTCACTGAATACCTTTACGAATAATAATCCGCCATACTTTAGTTTTTTATTTACTTCAATAAGATAGGTCAACCGTTTGTCAATCGGAAGAACATGAAAACATCCGCGGTCAAAAATATAATCAAATTCATCGTCATTTAGCTTAGAATTCAAGATATCATCTACAATAAATTCGATCTGTTTTGTATTTTCATTTATGTTTTCACTTTGCATTCTTCTTGCCGAAATAATAGCAGCCTCAGATATGTCAGAAGCTTTGACTTTAAAGCCCATATTGGCAAGTTGAATTGCTTGGGACCCCGATCCAGTCCCTAAATCCAGAAAAGTACCTTGTCTAATACGTCTTCTGTCTAGTTCCCTCTTTAGATCTTCATCCAAGTCCTTATTATACCAAGGCATAGTTTCAACTTTTTGGTTTTTATACAGGTCGTCCCAATCTGGAAATTCCTTTTCTAACACTATGCACATATTAAGTACAGCAGCTTAAAATAGCCTTCCAACAATATATTTTCAAAATATGAAAATCTAAAGAAAGACTCTTACTACTTATAGCGACGTTCAGATTCATTGATTGGATAATCGTTAGCACTCATATCACGCCTTCGCATCAAACCATTATCATCAAACTCCCAATGTTCATTACCATGTGTACGCATCCATTGGGTTGGATTGTCTGCATCTCTCCATTCGTATTCAAAACGCACTGAGATACGATTCCCATTGTAGCACCACAATTCTTTCATTAGACGATAGTCCAACTCTTTTACCCATTTGCGAGTTAGGAATTTTATAATATCAATTCTTCCAGAAAAAAACTCAGTTCTGTTACGCCAGACCGAGTCCTCACTATATGCTTGAGCTACGAGTTCAGGGTTACGTGTATTCCATGCATTTTCTGCGGCCTTAACCTTTAGTTTTGCCTTCTCTTCATCAAATGGTGGTCTGATATCTGAAGATTTCAACACCATATAGTTTTTAACCAATCTATATTAGTATTGTTTGAAGACTTTTACAAAAATTGAGAACTAGTATTAAAGACAATGTATCATATTGTGTTATGCGGATCAATTAAGAATAATTTTTGTTAATATGAAAATAGCATTTGAATGATAATAATATAGTAGATACGTTAGAAATTCCAAATAAAACTACCTTTGTCAATTAAAGAATGCATTAAATAACAACAATTTTATTTGTAGAAAAATGAATCAATTGGATCTATTTAGTGAAAAGCATAAATTTTGTAATCCTAGGAGATAATGCAATAGCAGGCGAATTAGGAAAAAAAGGAACAACTACGGATATTTCGATTTACGATAAAAAAATGTCTGACAGTATATACACATTTACAGTACCTCTAACATATCCCGAGAAATTACCATCATTAATTCAAGCTATAAATATGTCAGAATATGCAATTTTAAACATAACAAAAATCGACAAGGATTTAGGAGAACAGATTATTGCTTTAGACTCCCTTGATTTTAAAAATGGATTTATTCTTCACTCCTATGAAGTTGATAAAGAAAAAATAAGGTTACTAATACGAAATACAAGTATAAAAGATTTTAAATTTGTGAATAGTCTTGATGAACTGAAACAAGAATTTTCCTTAATAGTACCAAAAAATTCATTTTACAGTGGTCAGAAAACAGATATTCTCGAGTCAAAGCTTTCTGAAAATTCGGACACAACAAGCAAAATTGTATCTATTGATCATGCCTTTGACGTCAAGGGAGTCGGAACGGTCGTATTGGGCGTTATAAAACAAGGAATTATCAGAGTGCATGATCAACTGCAAGTCATGCCTGCAGATATTAACGTCACGGTCAAATCGATCCAAATGCATGATACACCAGTTGAGGAATCCACGCCTCATGCAAGGGTTGGACTAGCACTTAAGGGAATTGCAGTTGATAAATTATCCAGAGGTGACTTACTGTGTTCTACGTTTACAGATTCTAACAATAATAACAAGATAAAAGTTGTTACGGATGGAGTGATAGTTGCAGCTAGATTTAAGAGAAATTCATTCTTTAAAGGACAAGTTTTGGAGAACCAAATATACATGTTAGCAATTGGACTCCAAATAAAGCCAGCAAAAATAAAAAGGATAAGTAATGATGGTACTGATTATAATCTCAGCTCCATTGAAATTGTTCCTGAAAAACCAATTGTATATTTTGAGAATCAAATATTTCTATTACTAAAGTTAGATACTTCTGGAGTAAGGATAGTAGGGAAAGGTATTATTACATGAAATAATCTGAAAGTTAACTTGATAAGTTAGTCATCTTGAGTTACGTATTATTCACCTCAATCAGCTCTTCAATTTTTTGTACTAACCTCTGATTTTCTATCGGTTTGCGAATAAAACAGCTAGTGTCTATCTTAAAAAGATCTGAATCTTCTACATAAAGCAATTGACTGGCCGAAAGGAAACATATTTTTAAATTTTTATCGATCTTTTTGAGTTCTTGACATAATTGTAGACCATTCATTCCTGGTAGTATTATGTCAAGGATCACTAGATCATAAAAGTTCGATCTATATTTGTCTAGTGCTAAATAAGCATTATTAAATGAATATACTTTAAATCCATATCTCTCCAAGACGATCTGGAAAGTGAAGGTACAATCATTATCGTCATCTACTATCATTATCCTTATTCTTTTTTTCAAACTGCTACACATCTTCGTTTTAACCCTTATTCCCTCTTCAAATTACATTTCCCCTGATATGTTAATAACATAACATGTACCTGTAAGAGAGGGAGGGCATGTGGGTACGGTATATTACCGTACCATACGTGAATAATATTTGCAAGACTCGTAGAAAATTTTGAATAAATATTAGACATATTCGTCTGAATCCTCTAGAATGCCTATCAAGCAATATATTATGCAATACGCGTGTAATTTGAATAGAATAACCTAAATATTCAAATTCAATATCAAATCTGACAAAAGAAGGATCTTCATATAAAATGTAGGTCATAATACAAATATGGAAGAGCAAAATGAGAAAGATATTACGAAAGAAACTCTCAAACCGATTACTAAAGTAAAGTCAAAGATTGACAAGGAACTTCAAGAACAAGAAGTCGAATCAACAGGCGGAGGAATGGGGGCTGGTGGTGGATAAGTTAGCAGAAAAAATACTTATTTTATAATCAATACTGAACGATAAGACAATTTATCTTTATTTGTCCCTTTCCAATTCAATCGATTACCTTGCTTATAATAGTAGTGATATATTTGTAAATTATTATCCAAAGTATATGTCCCATGCTATAGCAGATATATTGTGAACAAGAACGCTATTTCTGGTCAGAGTCGTATATGATATACTCATGTATCCAGTTTGAATATGTCTGGATTACATCAATTCCATTTGCGGTTGTTTTTTTGCTTTTTAAAATAAAATACTATGAACAATATATCTGTGCCAATAATGATATGAATTTAAGACCTATCAAATCCATCCATACTAATTAAGAATATAACTCTTTTTATTTTAATTTACTATTTCTATTAATCATGATTATATTATCACATAACTCTATTCTGAATGAACTTTTTATGATAACCATTCTATAACGACTTGTAATCTAGTAAAAAAATTATGGAACAAGAAAAAACTTGCAAATTATTGTTAATGAAATGGTATTAAACTATGTGTACCATAATTAAGTAGTATGACAGATATTGCAAAGAAAGTGAAAAATGCTGAGCAAGATGCGGAAGCAAAAATTCAGACTGAAAAAGATCATGCTGAAGGAAAGCCTAGTTCAGAGACACTTAACAAGGCCAAAGTAAAGGTGCGAGATGCCTTAACTTAAGGTTTAATGCATCCTTTCATCTTTTTATCTTTTATCATTATCAAATTGCTATTTTGATCTTTATTGATTTCAAATGCCAGACTTAAGGATTAGACAAACCTAATCGAATCAAAATATGGTAACAAACAACGACATTACCGATATATCAACGATACTATATTGGATAAACTACTGATGAACTGAAAAGATTTAGTCAGATGTTAAATATTATTCAAAATTACGACGTATTTGCCAAACGATAGCTCACTATTATCAAGCCCCATATACATATAAGCAATATAAGCAATATAGAGTATTCCAAATCGGGTCAAGAATATGGACGATGATGAGCAAAATAATGATAAAACTAAAGATCAGCAAATTGAGGCAGATAAGCACATCATCGAAGAATTGGAAAGCAAAGGAAAATTAAAAAAATCAGTAGTGAAGGGTGGTGTAGTTGATGAGTATGAAAATGAGAAACCCAGACAGGGATAACAATTGCTCACACATTTAATTTTAGCTAAACTACGGTCTCAGAACAGTCATTAATATTTTTAAGATGATAATATATAAGATGAATATGAATGAATAACTATATAGACTATATGAAGACTTTATAATAGGTTTAAGTATTTTTGAACTCTAGTATAGAAACATGGACGGCAGTGCAAGTGTTCAATGTTTAAGCATAGCTCCTGGGCTTAAGAACTTGCTAGAACGAAGTGGGCTATTTACAGTTAAATCTGTTGTAAACTATAGCCAAGGAGAGATTGCTAATTTGTTGGGTATTGATACTTATGTTGCAGGAATAATTGTTCAAGCTGCTAAGAAATCTCTAAGAGAGTCTGAAAACAATATAGCAACAACTAAAGCTGCTACGATGGTTAGTACCTTAAGATAACAAATTATTTTATTTTATATTATATTTTAAATGCAGTCCACTTAATGTTGTTTCAATGTATGAAAAGATCCTATGATGAATCAGATTAAATACTGTGAATGGTAAATTCTTAGTTTTATTATATAAGACTTATAATACCATATTAGGATCATAATTGATATGAAGTGTGCCTGCTGCGGAGGAGACATGCTAAGAGATAGGGAATTAGAAAAAACGATAATTTACAAATGTAAAGAATGTGGTCTTAGTAATACTGAATTAAAGAGGGACAATTCTTAGTCACAACATCTTCCCATTTATGGGCCTGAAAAGCGAAAGAATATTTATATAGGAATATCAAAGGCGACCCTGCTAAAATTGATAAGAGCATTTCACTTATAATATGTAAAATGTTTTCCGAATGATGAAATTATCTGGGAGCTTAACTATGTCCATTCTTCTCTTTGAAGATTTTGCCATATCTTGCCATATTCCAATAGTTGGCCCAGAAATAGAAGTAGATATGTTCCGATCTTTTACTCTAAACCAATTAAGATAATCAACGTGTTTAGGTTTAGTAGTTTTCACTCTTGTAATATGTGAAGCATATACTTTCCATCTTATGTTGTCGTCTCATTCTGTCATCTTTATTCCGATCTCATTTTTCCATATTCGTTTAAACTCAGAAACTGATCGAAATACTTGCGAGGTTATTGCTAGGATATTGCGAAACTAAATTAAACTTAAGGAATATAACTAGAATCGAATAGGTATGCTATTTGATTGTGCTATTGTTGGTGGAGGTCCTGCAGGTTTAAATGCTGCTCTTATTTTAGGACGAGCAAGACGAAATGTTATATTACTTGATAACAACAATCCCAGGAATTCCGTTACACAGAAATCTCATGGATTTATAACCAGGGACGGGACAAAGCCCAAAGAATTTAGAGAAATTGCTCATAAGGAACTAGATAGATATCCTTCTATTATATATGCAAAAAGAGAAGTAACTTCAGCAATCAAAAATGGTAATAATAATGAGTCATCGTTTGAATTGGTAACCTCAGAGAACGATGAGCGATATCAATCCAAGGCCTTAATTATATCTACGGGTTTAAAAGATGTTTTACCAAGTATAGAAAATATTTCTGACTACTATGGCAGGAGTTTGTTTCATTGCCCTTACTGTGATGGATACGAATTGCGGGATAAACCCTTGGTTGTTATTATAGGCGAACAAACTCAGGGTTTTCATTTCATTCGGACTATATATAATTGGTCTAAAGACTTGGTTGTGTGCACAAATGGTAAACCATTTCAAAATTCTACACAAAAGGCTTTGCTTCAAAATAAGGGAATAAAAATAATAGAAAATAAAGTTAAGAACTTTGTAGGAAAAAATGGACAGATGGAAAAAGTATTGTTTGAAAACGGTCAGAGTGTATCAAGAAAATATGGTTTTGTTATGCCCAAACTAACTCAATCTTCTGATTTTGGTAAACAGTTAGGATGTCAATATAATCCACTTGGAGGTATCGCTGTAGACTCATTTGGTAGAACTAACATCCGAGGTGTATATGCGGCAGGTGATGCTTCTGTAATTAATCCTGCTCAATTAATTATCGCAGCTGCTGAGGGAGTTCGAGCAGCAGCTGGTGTAAACATGGATTTAACCGAAAAAGAATTTTTGGAATAAACTTAAAAGCCCATTTCCAAGTTGCCAAGCATAGGGGTATTGGAACGCTGGAGCCTATGCTTATTCAGCCCGATGTATCTAGACAAACCTTCTAGACTCAATTGAGACATTATATACGCTACCGAGGAGTACACAAGAGTAACATTTAGTATAGTATAGACGATAAAAATATAGTTTTGAATAGTATCGCAAAACGTTACACCTTTTTATATCTCGGTCACGCTTGTATTACAGATTAAAAGTGTCAAATTTTTCAACCGGAGAAATGGGTGTTCCTACTAATCTAGTTCTTGCCAGCTGGACCGACAGATTTCTTGCTTGGCTGATAGATTTTATTATTGTATCAATAGGCCTTGGGATACTTTTCGCTGCATTATCCTTACCATTCTGGTTTGATAATAACATGATTAGAGCATACAAGAGTATAGAACCGTTACATTACATTATTTCCAGTGTTGTATTCTTTGCATACTGGACTTGCTTCGAATTCAAGACAGGACAATCAATTGGTAAAAGGCTATTGCATTTAAAGACAACTGATTTATCAGGCAAGCTTATAGACCCTAAGATTGCTGCAATAGAAAGCTTTGGCAAGTCATTTTTGCTTCCTTTTGATGTGGTTTTGGGATGGATATTTACTAACAAGAGAAGACAGAGAATATTTAGTAGGATAAGCAATACCATTGTGATCAAACTTAAAGAAGAAGATGATTATGGTGCATTCAATAATGTCAAATATCTGAAGGATTAACTTTTGAGCTAAGCTAATAATCGTCATCTACCAGGCTTTATTCCTTCATTAATTTTCTGGACTATGGTTATCTACGTTTTAGTACATTTCATAGTCGAAGATGATTTTTGGCAATCGAATACAGCTCGTAGATGATTTGCGCGATTTTATATTCTAAATAATTTTCAAGATCCTTATACCATTCTACCTTTATTCATTTATTCCATTCCATCCTTTTGTCTGCCATATTCCTATCAGTAATTTGGATTCTATCACTTGTTTATTAAATGTATATGGATTTACGTACAAATATGGAGTTTCATATTGTTCTTCACCAGATGAAATTCCTATACCTACTTGCTCTTCATCATTTCTTCCTGTAAACCGTTTCATAGAAAAATCAAACCCCTTCTGACCAAAGATGAACTAGGGTTTAATTTCCACTTTCAATCTTCATGTGAAATTATTCAAGACTCATTTTAGCCTTTAGCGAGAATGTATGAAATGAGAGCAATCGTTCTTCACTAATTCTCTCTATGTTGATTGACTGTGACAATGCGAGACCATATTTTGTTACTAGTTTGAGTATCTTCTGTGCAATAACATCGGTATAAACTTTATCTTTTAAATTTACAGAGAAATTATCTTCATTACAATAATAAATGAGTTGGCCTGTTAGTAAATGAATGAATTTTTATTTCTGGTATGTTATTTATCCGCCCAGTAGTAATCTCGTCATTCTGAAAAGTGCATCATGTGCAAAATGAGGTAGCTTTATTGTTATTATCTGGGATTTAAGATTTGACCGCAATTTGCAAATATCATGCAGTTCTCTTACCTCTTTCTCCTTCATTTATTTCTTTTAGATGGACGTTTATTATAATAGATTATAATTGATTCCGATCTTACCTCGTCCTTGTTATCATAGGATATCCGCCCAAAAGTTGCAGAACTGAATTTTTAGAGTATTAGTCTTTTTCCTTGGTTTGGTAGCAAAACGCTATCCTAATCCTACTATGTTGTTGAGGAGTTATGATATTTACTTGGACTATTTCGGAATCACAAAAAAATGGGTTTGTATGAAAAACAGATACATGTTAAGCCTCTACTGTATTACTTATTATTATATCATCCTCCTCCATGGCCGAATCACTATATCTGGATACTTAAAATCGCTTATACTTTTAGTATTAATTCAGAGCTAATTGGCTTTGCTAGTATTAAAGTTAAAAATTGATTTACTATCTTGTTTGGTTAGCCGTACTAGAGATAATATCGCAAAGTGTTATTGCGAAATGTCATCAATTGAAAGAAATTATTTTGCTTTTACATCAAACCATATCTGCTGCTCTAATTGATCTTAACCTTCAAACAATCTGTTGATAGTGTCTGCCAATTTCATATCGTATGTGCTTATGCCTTCAAGGTCATGAGTTACCAATTCAATTTTTACACGATCATAAACATTAAACCATTCTGGATGATGATTCATTTTTTCTGCTTCGATAGCCACTTTTGTCATAAAACCAAATGCCTGAACAAAATTCTTGAACTGAAACTCCTTACTAATTTTTCCTGCTTCAGTTACCTTCCATCCCTGAATTTTCGTGACCTCTGTTTCTATTTCATTTTTAGATAGCTTTCTGTATTCTATTTTTTTTGAATCGTGGGACATAGTATTGTTACGAAAATATGATGTTTAACTGTTATATTCAGTTGGACTTCAATTTTTGAATAATGAATTCGGTCTTGAAAGCAATTTGCAATTTAAGCAGGAAATGCAGTGGATCGATATATTCTCGTCTAATTCATTATATTACTAAAAGCCTAATTTTACAATTGTGTGGAAAATAGATACATAAATTGAAAATAAATATGAGTTTGTCAATAAGTACTGTTATAGATAAGTATGATGTCTATATAAACTTCATATAATAAGAAATGCTAAGAATAGAAGCTTCGAGTGATTTCGTAAAAGATAATGTACCTGCTAGGCTGACATCTTCTAAGAAAGGAGATAACGGTACTGTTCTAGTAGTGGGAGGAAATAAAATCTATCATGGTGCGCCAATACTTGCGTCACTATCTGCTTTGAGATCAGGTACAGATTTAGTTTTTACTGCCGTGCCTAGAACTAATATAGTATCAGTTAGATCACATTCGCCAAATATTATAGCTTTACCTTTGTCTACTGACGAATTGACTACACGTTCAGCCAAATGGTTATTATCCAATCTCCCAAAAAAACCAGATGCAGCTGCATTAGGGATGGGGATGACAATTACTAATTCAGCAGCTTTGACCACACTCATCGTAGGTTTACAATCTATTGGCACAAAACTGTTACTTGACGCTTCTGCACTTGTTCCAGAGACCTTGAAAGTAATATCGGGTACTAACGCAGTTATTACTCCACATCCTGGAGAATATCAAAGGATTTTTGAACAAGATGTCGGGAGTAATCAAAACGAACAAATTTCAAATATCTGCAAGTTATCAGAAAAGTATGGGATAACTATCGTGCTCAAAGGATTTACTAATTTTATTTCTTCATTTTTTGACAATGATGTTCGTATTGCTCTAGTCAGCAGAACTACCCCTGCTATGACGGTTGGAGGTTGTGGAGATGTCTTATCAGGTTTGATCTCAGGCTTTCTAACAAAATTGAATCCTTTTGAAGCCTCTGTATTGGGTATATATTTTAATGGTTTAGCCGCAAATAAGGTTTATGATCATGTTGGCCTTCACATGATGGCAACTGATTTGTTAGAAAAATTACCTGAGGTCATGAAAGGATATGATAAGATTAAAGAATAGATTTTAACTTTTCTAATGTTTATTTAATGCATGCATACCCAAAAGGAGAAATGTAAATCTAGACGAATTTGCAACATCCGATTTGTATCTGTACAGATATCAATCTAACATCAAGTAAGATAACATTACTGTAATTCAGATCATTCTATTTCTTTACCGGTTTTTGTCTAGAAAAAGAAAATATACTGTACAATTAAAGCCTAGCAGTAGATAAAATATCTTGAAATATCAAAATTATCTGACAAAAATATCTCAGGTTTGTCTATTCCTTTTGGCTTGGCTTTTGCAAACTATTCTAACAAAGAGTATTTATAATGCATCTATTTTTCAACTGAAAATTAATTATGAGAGTAATTGTCAGAGCAATGATTCCAACAGTAGCAGGCAACAAAACGGTTCTTGATCCCAATTTCTTAAATAAAATCGAGGACTATATCAAGAAATTCAATTGTGAAGCATCATACTTTACAGAGGTAAACGGAAATAGAACTTTTGTCTTTGTTTTAGATCTTCCGAGCACAGATATGATACCTGAGATTGCTGAGCCTTTATTTCAAGGATTTGAGGCCAATGTAGAGATACATCCTGCTATGAATTTAGAGGACTTGAAGTCAGCAATTTCAAAGTTTCAAAAATTGAGCAAGTCCTAAGAAACACGAGCTAATGCAGATAGGATTAGAAATAGTCCACATCTCAAGAAAATTTTTTATTCTTGATAAATTAAATTAATTGTGATGAGCAATGTTGACGATCGTTATTCAATTCGACTTTTTGTGATACTGCAACTTCACGATGCTTCATAGATATCTTTGCAGAAGGCATGACGTCGGGTAGTATGTGATAACATATGAGACCATTCATAATGTGGGAGTATACCATTCGGATTCTGATTTCTATTCTGTGATATGCTTTTTTGTAAATTCTAATGTTTCAAATCTCTAATGTTCTTGTAATTCTCAATGATTCTTATCCTTTCTTCAAAATCAGATCTATATTCTCCCTTCTGACCTGAAGGTGAGCTCTTAAAAGACTCTAGTCCTTTTGAATATTCATCTCCCTTAGGTGATTCATCCCCATATACATGACTTGAATGAAGTTCTTCTTCGTTTATTAGTAACCATAGATGTTTACCATCATATGCGTCAGCAGTATATTTTGGGATCCAAAATTTGTCTTTCTTTATAGAACCCTTTTCTAATCGTATGTAGTTGTCGGATACATCTTTTATCTCTCCTATATCTTTCCCATCATTTGTTATCACCTTTTTACCTTTAAGCATGCCCCACAAAACGGTTGGGCCTATTCTACTACCATCGCTGTTATCAACACCTGAATCTTTAGACAATAATGTACAAGATATTATTGTAGTTATACCTAATGAATGTTATATATTTTATATCAAATTACTGTAACATTTATTATAGTTTATGTATTCTAAATGAAGATATATGACTGCCTCAAAAAACATAAATCGCTCAACTCTGATAATAAAAAGTTTCAAATTTATCTTCTGTTGATACATAGAATCTACTGTTGAGCCGAAAATTATTATCAGTCAGTAGTTAATTGCTTAAATCGAAGTGATTATGTGGTTTCCATGATATTGTTCTAACCCCAATAATTGTGGAACACCCACCTACATTTGATCGATTAGGACTAATCAATACAATTAATCAATATAATAATACCAGAACTTTCAAGTATGCCAACCCTGTATCCCATAGATCATATTTGTCAATTCGTTGTATTAGCTAATCTTACTGGCTGATTTAGTGATTCGTTGACATTCCCAGAATAGTTTTATCAAAAATGATGTATGTTTTCTAACATGCTTTGTAAATGATTAGGATTCCCAGTTGAGTTGATGGAAGGCTATCTACATGACATTTACCGATATACCAGATATTCCTAGTCATTTTTGTTCAACAGGGCATTTCCTGCTGTCCATCCTCACCAAATCTTGTGATTCTGGACATATTTGACATATATTTTATATTATTTATATCGTTATTGTAGAAAGGGCTTTATCTCCTAGACACTTCATTAATATTTTTACCATATCTGATACTTTACTTCAAATATCGCATCTTTATAATATTCAGATATCACTAATCCATCTATAACTGATAAATCCTATATTGTAAAGAAAAATATTGATAACAAAATGTCAGAAATAATTTCATGGGATAAGGCTATTGATAAAAAAGTCAAATCTAAAGATGATAGAGATTTGGGTAAAATTCAA
>JBEDUN010000015.1:0-2866 GCA_040414675.1 Nitrososphaeraceae archaeon
TGATACTTTGTCTTGTGGCATTTGTGGCAATGCTTAATTCGCTTTCCACTTTTTTCATATAGCACATTGTTTGGAGGGGGTCCCCAAACATGATCACATTTTTGTTGAATTTTGGTTATGTATCTTATGTACTTCTGGTGGCTTAATTGTTCTGCAATAATCTCGGGCATTTGGGATCTATTCTTTTCTAATTTGCTAATCATTTTTGGATATTTTTCAGAAAGCATCCAAATCAATCCTGAGATAGTTTTATCATCAAGTAGGTAACGTGCGTTCTTTGAATCCTTGCCGGATTTAATCAAATTGATATATCTATCATCATGATAGTCTGTTAGTATAAGGTGTTCTACAATACAATGCCACAGAAATGGTACCAATATAGGCTGTACAGAAGAGAGAGCGTCGTCAAACCATCTTTCTATCTCTAGCTCCATGTCAATATGCTTTCCCATATTATTGGAATCAGAAATATTGGAGGAATTCATTGATTGGATTATAAGATAAGTTACAATAAATCCTATTTTTTTAGAGAACTCGTATAAAATATCAGGAAATGGTATGTCTGAAAACTCTGTACTTAAAAATGGACTATCCGTGGGAAACTCTTCATCTGTAGCTGCTAACATTGATTCGGCAGCCCATTGGCCGATGAGGTGTGCGCTTCGATATACTCCCCTGATGCCTCTAACAGTTGGGAAGTATTTGCCCTGTTTGCCTCTAGTCCTCTTTACTAGTCCCTTTTCAATTAATATTTTTGTGTGAGTTGTAAGATTTTTTCTATCAATTTTCACTTCGGAAGCCAATTGCAAATGTGCTATGCCTGTATCGTGATGAGCTACAATCGCATTCATGATATTGCGGTCAATGTTTCTGAAAGCCACCTGACGTGATGCATTGACATCAGGAGTTTTGTTTTCATATAACGACTTTATCTTTTTATCAAACCAGTCCTCCTCGCTAATCAAATGTGGCGAAAATGGGGTGGTGAGCCCCGTTTTATAAATCTTGTAATACAAGTAAATCGCATGAGCGAAGATATCGAAATTCGAAGGGTCCAATCTTACACCGGGGAAAGAAGCTTGACAATAGTTCTTCCTAGAATTTTCTCAGATAAGTTAAAAATAGGTAAAGGCGATTTCTTGAAAGTTTACATAGAAAATAACAGGCTAATACTTGAGAAAGCTGACCTTTGAGATAGGTACCTAGAGATGAATAACGATATTTGTTCTGAATACGAATGGCGATCGTATGAAGCTCTTTCAAAGGAATTCCTGGAAAAAGTATCAAGAGCCATCGAGCTCGTGCCATTGATGTATAATCGGCTAACGAAAGTAGATAAGATACCCCATAAGGAGGCAGTCAAGAAAATACTTGATGATCATCATCAAGTTCCTGGCTTCAGTTCAAGAAATATCCTGCGATACCTTCCATCAGATAATCCCTCTGTACCCCACCGAGTTACGTCATCGTGGCGTAACTCCAGTGCCACTCCTAATAATATAAGCAGGAGATTAAGTAATACTGAACAGCAAAGCCTGGTAGACAGATATCAATCCCAGAATGAAGAAGATAAAATTCAGTCTGTGGATTACAATGAATCAAGTAAAGAAAAGGCGGAATTAAGAGTAGTCGTTCCAATGGAAACAGATAATATAACGTATAATAAAATTCCCTCAAAAGGGTTAAAATTCAAAATTTTTAAAGAAAAATATGAATTGTTGTATCTGGCCATGGGTAGCAGCAATGCGTACATCAGGATAGAATTTGACTTTAACGGTACTTTTGAGAGTGTTGAATCCGACATTACTATTAAATAAAGAACATAACAGTGAAAGGAATATTCTGTTCATTAGAAAAGATTGTCAATGTAATAGCGATCCTAATTGGTTATAATGCATTCAACATACTTAGGACATGACATTTTTTAATTTTTTATTTTAATAGATACTTAAAATATATTAATCATGAAGAACACATTTGTGACCCAACCTTTCCAGATTGGGTCGAAGAGTGCCAAGTCACGATCTATGGCAGTGGTAATTCCTCATGAAGTAGTAAAACAGTATGAGATCGATACATCAACAGTCATCATCTTCCGAACAGATAGTGCAAAGAAGATAATAATAATGCAAATGATACAAGAAAAAACTTGTGCAATTAATCAAGATCTAATATCTGTTGTTGATGCGGACGGTTCTGAGCTTCCGATCAGCAACAAACACTAGCGTAGGTTTATGACACTTTGAGTTCTATTATTAAAAGTAAGGATCAGCGATATAAATACTGCGTTATATTCTACAGTAAAGAAGCAGGAATTCATTACCTGAAGATTGAGTATGCTACGAAGTCATCTGGTTCTTTAAGTCTTGCAGAAATACTCTTGGTAACAATAATTGTCTTTCACGTAGTTGATTCTATGATCTCATTTTTGACAATAGAAGCAATTAACGAAAGATAAATGTCCAAGTAAAGAAATTGTCTCATCATAGTCGTAGTCAAATATTTTATCACAAATCTTTGACTTTACTATTATCCATATTAAAAATGATTGAACATGACAATACTGCATCACAGATAGCAAATAAACTTAATCGAGACAAACAGCTAATTTCCTATCACATAAACAGATTAAAAAAATTTGGATTTGTTAAAGAAATAATACGAGACGTGTACAAACGACTTGAGATAACTCAAGCGGGTAAAAATTTTCTCGACCAGTATACGACTTCTCATTCTAACAATAATAATCAGCCTATCTGTAGACTGGAAAATATCCGGTTTAAGGCGGCCATCTACAAGATGCCCCCACTAGAATCTTTTGACTGGAAGAAGATTGAATTGAACAATTGGACTCAATATAACTCGC
>JBEDUN010000016.1:0-84859 GCA_040414675.1 Nitrososphaeraceae archaeon
TTGAATTTCACTGCTAGTTTGTATGCATATCTTGCTAATATTTTCGGATTTAAATTTTTAGCCGCATCCTCCATAATCATGTCAAGTTTTGAAATCTCCATCAGCAACGAAGTCTCTGATTCCTCAGATAATAGTGAAAAGTTAATATTCGATATTTCCGCACGAGATTTTTCTAAGATTCTTTGGGATCTCGCATATGCATACTGCAAATACGGTCCCGTATCACCTTCAAGACTTAATGATTCAGTTATATCAAAGGTAATCATCTTGTCAAGATCCTGCTTAATGAGATTGTACCTCAGTGCAGATATTGCAATGTCTTCAGCACTTGCCCGCAATAAGGAATCCTCAGAGTCACCCCGTCGTTTCTTTATCTCTTCCAATGCCTTTGTATGAAGTATGTCAAGTACATAGTCTGCGTAAACAACAACCCCTTTTCTGCCAGACATGTGTGCGAAATCCTTTTTCCCTATATCTAAACCGAGCATTTTGGCGGTGTTAGAACTTAATGTCACAGGTTCATAACCTAAGTGCCTATACTCCTTTGTGTCAGTTCCCATTAACTTGAAGATCACAAAAGAAACCAGTTCCTGCAATTTAGATTGTCTTGAATCAATTATAGTAACTGCTAGTTCCGCAGTATTAAATTTCGGATGATCTTCAGAATAAGATTTAGTATCTAGTGTAGTGGCCCAAAGGACAGAATCATCCCATTGCTCAGAAAATTTGTAATAATGTGAGTAGTCAGGGATTAATCCCAGCTTCCACAGAGCATATGGAATATCCTTCGCGATATAAGTTGCTGTCCCGTCGCTTCTCACTACAATTTTATTTTCAGTTACATTGCTTTTAATTATCCAACAGTCCTTGTTTTTACCTTCAGTTTCTAAAACAAGGACTCCCTTTTTCTTTAAAATTTCAAAAGTCTTATTCCATTGGTTTGATGCAAGTATATGAGATTCGAAATTAAGTAGATCGTAGCGAGCCTTTAATCTCCAACAAGTCTTCAGCTGTTCAGCCAAGACTCGACGGCTAATGTTTGATGCGAACTTCGAAACATAAGATTGACCTAATTCTATCTCTTTCAAAACAAGCCTTCTTTTTTCTGCTAGATTCTTATCATTGGTATACAATTCATTAACTTTCACATAAACTTCGTCACCACAATAAATATCAAATTTCTGAGATTTTTTAGAGTCTATAGGAAAGCCGGCGAAAAGGAATCCAACAACTAGATCAGCTACCTGAAGACCAGAATCGTCAACATAGTTTAATACTATCGGATTGTGATTGGTCATTCGTAACAATCTATATAATGTATCTCCGATTACAAGATTTCGAGCGTGCCCAATGTGTAATGCTTTATTGGGATTTACACTCGTATGTTCAATTATCACAGATTTTCCATTCCCAATATCCGATTCGGCAAAATGAGGATTCCTCAATATCTCAGTTAATGTGGAAGATGCAACATTCGTTGTATTCAATTTAAAGTTAATGTAGCCTGCTGGATGCGGATAAGCAGCTTCAATTAGCGACGATCTTCCAGTTGACTTGGAATTATCTATATATAACTCAATTTGGCTCTCAACAAAATCCTTAGCAATCTCACTTGGCTTTCCACTAGTCTTTTTAGCAATTAGAAAAGCTACGTTAGTGGTAATATCTCCAAATTCTGTTTTAGCGGTCTGCATAACATCGTACTTCACTCCATCAATGCCCAAGGTTTCGAGATGGTTAGCAATTAATCTGCGTATTTCTTCAATCCCTGCCCTAAACGTCATTTTTTAGTCTCAGACCCAAATGATTGTAGGTAATTAGATTTAATGCTTCAATTAGCCCTCTACCTTGCTTACCTTTTACAACATATTTTGCAACAGATTTAACATTATCTGCAGCTTGACCTAAAGCTACACTTACTTTACATTTTTCAAATAATGGAACATCTGTTTCGCTATCTCCTATTGCGACCGTTTCCTCAGGTGTACCTCCAAGGATCCGCAACGCCTCCATCAAACCGGCTACCTTATCTATGCCCTTTTCATTAATATGGTAAGCATACAAACTGTCAACTAGCTTCAAATTTAGATTGTGCATATCAAGTAATTCTTGGCCTTGTTTTATATCAAAAGTTCTTAGTAACACCACCTCGGTGCGTCTCTCAAATACAGGTTTGATTTCTACGCCCTCAAGATTGTGACGCAATAATTCATATCCATTCTCGCATATACCTTTATCTGCTAATAGAATATGCTGACGAGGTGAAAGCATTACCACACCCCCGTTTTCACCTACAGATAATTTTGTCGTTCCACCAAAACTTGCGATAATATATGCCTCCTCAGAGGATCTGCCTGTGACATAGATAATTTTATAACCAAGATTTTCAAGATATCTCAAGGCTGCAAGGGCAGGCAAGTGGATGATTCCTCCACCATTTTCTGTTAATGTACCATCTATATCAACTGCAAAATATTTTATTGATACCAAACGACATCCGTTGACTTGTCATTTGGGATATAAGTATTATTAGCAGGCCTATTCAGAATGACTTTATGGTTTGGACGTAGACTTGATTCCTAGCTATTAAGCCGTTCTTTATCGTCAGGCGTCACGTTGGCCAACTAGACTTTGAAAAAGATCTAGTGTGCCTTGCGTGTTGATCATAACATCATAGCTCGTAGATGAACTATCTAGCTGGTACTTGTATGCTATTTTCTAATCTCTTGATCACTGTTTCATTAGGAAGTTGTATTCTGGTTCGCTTCGAATTTGCTGACTTGCGTTTACCCGTCCTCAATTTTATCTTGAAACCAAACTTTCCTTTGTTGCTCCACTTTTCAATTTCCACGATATTGCCAACTCCCACTACACGTTCTCCAGTGCTAGTTACGACTGTGAATTGTGTCATACTCCCGGGTTTGATTGAAGTAATATTTTCATAGAAATGATGCCAATCAAGAGGGTTTTTTACAACTGCCTCGACTGATACTGTGTCTCCTAGTTCTATACTGCTCGTATATGAGTCAAGAATTTCCAGGTTTCCAATTCGAGCATACATATGATTATACGGTCATTATAAATATATAACTATTGTACCAGTATCTGTGCTAATAATAAATCGTTTGAACATTAAATATATTGAATCTTCATCTTTTACTAAAATATGTGAAGAATTTCCATCTAAGGAACTCAGTTATTATTTAAATATTGTTCTACATTACCTTATTTAGGGTCCGTGACCCAGTCAGGAGAGGGTGCTGAATCACTGCATTGGCCTCCGAAGCCAGCCTGCACGGGATCGAAGCCCGTCGGACCCGTTCTGTTTAACTCAAAAGTTGAATTTGAACGGGCGTCTTAACTAGTTGTAACGACTTGCAAGTCCTTCAATAATACGATAAGATAAATTGAGCGTTACAAGATTAGATTTGAAAAATGCACAACTTTATATATAAAAGACTATTCTTGATAACTCGATTTGTCAATCGAAGTCGTCACTTTAAACGACCGTGATAATAGTCTACTGAGCAGAAGGGAAATCACTGTTGTATTTAGCAATGGAGCTGGAAAGATTAAAAGAAATGAGGCTGCTCAGTTGATAGCAAATAAACACAATGTTGATGCTAAGAATGTTATTCCGATCTCTATGAAGGGAGAGAAAGGGAAAACTGATTTACATGGTATTTTTTACGTTTATGGTAATCCGGATCAAGCCAAATCCTTGTTACCAAGATATAGATTCTTGAGAACCCTTCCTAAAGATGAAAGAAAAAAAATAATCGACGAAGAGAAGGCTGCAAGGCTCAAAGCTAAACAAGCTGCGGCAAAGGGCAAGTCTGGTTCAGGAAAGGGGAAAAAATAGATGCCTAGCAAAGACAAGGCCACATCTGGTGAAGTAGCAATCTACAAATTCTATAAGATAGAGAATGATAAAGTCACCAGAGGTAGGCGCGAATGCCCGAGATGCGGCAAGGGCGTATTTATGGCAGAACACAAAAATAGGAGTACATGTGGCAAATGCGGCTTTACCGAATTTAAGCGGGCCGATGACTCCAAGAAATAAGCATACAAGACTTTATACGTTTCACTTTTATGGCACCAATAAGCATTCATCAGTAATTATTGCCTAATAGACAGTTTTAATAAATAGAAGGATCGGCGCCTGTGGTATTACTTATATCGCACGTAGAGAATCGATTGTAACTGGTTTTTTGATAAAGCATCCCAAACTGATAGGTGGATGAATTTCTCTGAATGTATTTCGATTTGCTACTCCAGCAGACATGAAACCTATTCTATTTTTGACTCAAATTAAAACTAACTTGTTTTAACTCAAACACTTCATAGACGGGATTATATAGAATTGGACGGATGCAATTAGGGTAATTGGTATATTTGAATTGCCAATAGTCGAGTATCGGACATTGTTCTTTTCTTAATTGCTAAGTGGCCAGTGTTGTCTGTCACAATCTAGTTTTTTACATGGGAAGTGATCATCGATGCATTCTGTCTCGTCCTTGATAAGATTATTGAACATTTCCATCACGTTCTTCAATTCAGTACCAAACATTTGATGAGGCAATCTTAGCCATCTACATGCTATATTGTACCGGCGAGCACCATCTATAATAATGGGTTACTTACCCTAGCCATATCTTAATTGATTGAAGAATTGATAGCACTACGAAATTGTCCTTTCCCTCGATAGATGAATCATCAAACAGACAATCTTGTTAGACTCGTATGCTATCAATAGCTAATATCCCAAGCCACCTATTCTGACTAGGGTCTTGTCAACAAATATCTGTCTGTAACTACAGCTGCGTGTGTTCTGGTTCTATTCATAGACTAAACTAAGAATTGCCTAGCTATACAGATCACCTTAAGTTAACAGAGCCCGTCAGGATAATGGAAAAGTTAATTGACGTGAGCTCCTCTACTCCTCTCTTTTCTTAAAGTATTCCCGACCAATTAACAGTCTATTAAAATATCAGATCGCCTATTAACAAACCAACAACTAAAGTACAGGCACGATCGCAATTATTTTTAATCTGCTGCTGGTGTGTCATTGTTATTATGCCAAGTTGCAACTTTAGCATATGCGTGTGAATAGATAGTTAGCGATATAATGGGATACTAGTTCCTCTATGATTGTAGGACATTGAAGAGATTCACAAATAGAAAGGGTCAGGAAATAAGACAAAGGGACTTCGTCTCAATTCTGACTAGTTCTCTAAAGCTTTAGCTACGAATTGACTTGTTCTGGCTCTGCTGATATCAATGCTGGTATTCATAAAAGTAGATAATCTGGACCTTTAGCAGCTCTTCATTCATGACTTGCTGTACATTCAGGGTTTCACTTGCTGGTAGTCCTGTTAACACTAACACTACAACTACCGTGCAATCTTCTTACTCAAATTCTACTGCATCCAGATGAGACAACCATACACAGACAACAAAGGGCTATACCCGTGTGATATTAGTAACCTGTAACAAATTGTATATGAAAATACCAACAATAAGAATCAGAAAATCATCAAACTCAAGAGGACCCTTCATAGGAGATCTTATTTGGCAAAAATCGAAACGAAAAATACTTGGCTAGTTTATGATTATTATGGATAACTAGAGCATTTACTGGCAATTTAGGTAATGGGCAATACAGACGACTGTGAACTAATGAACAACAATTGACTTATCGATATCAGTATGAGTGTCTAAAGCATAAATGGCAGATCTTATGCCATATAGACAAATTCCAGCAATCTCAGTGTTTAGTTTGAACCTATCTATACGCTAATTAATCAATCTTACTTCATAATTAGCAATTCTAGACATTGAGTCTAAGTCTATCCGTACTCAATCCGTGAGTTTCGTACCCTAATATTTTTTCCTTCAATCCTGGATCTATATTAGCCGAGGCGATCTTTTCAATGGGTAATTTTGTAACATTTGAATTTAGTTGGATTTTCGTTACAGGAAGGCCCTTGTGCATCCACTCTCTAATTACCTTTTCTTCCAATCGGCTATCTCTAAATCCTGTAGAAAATTTTGTTAAAAGCTGACGAATTATATAAGCATCTTTTTTGAAGACAACCTTTTCCGGAATCATGTGAGAATGATCCATGTATGATTCCTCAAACAAAGATGGGGATATCTCATCGGAAATAATATCCATTCGAATTATTTTCTTCATCAAATGCAGATAGTGAAGAAACTCATGCGCTAAAATTGCTTGAATTGTTCCCATAAGTGCGTAGGAAATCAAAGGGGCAGTAAGTTGGACTATTATCCTAAGCTGATCATTAAGAACCACAGGGATGGTCCTTGCGAACAAAATTCCGAATTGTCCTGATTCTACTGAAGAAGTGGAAACTATCAGTTTAGGTTCAACATAATAGAGCGGAAAATTAATTCCTGTGGCCTTTTCTATGCGCGAAACTCCTCGAGTTACAAAATGAATTCGATCGTTCATAAGTTTATAAATCTTGTTGGGCAGCAGACCCGAATCCGTCGTAATTCGTACAATTTTTAACGGATCCAATATTGGACTGTCATTAATGCAAATATGCTAAAAAATGTTACTGAATAATCACATCCAGAATATCAAATGATAAACAATCACATTGCGAGCTTAAAAGCATGGAAACATTTGGGTCTGCATATTCTTTGCCGCCTACGAACTGTTTAATCGGTAATCCACCATCTGCGTTTATTGTAAGATAAAACAATGACTTATCAATCTTATCTACCAAAACTGAGTATATTCTTTTTTCAATCAAAGCGAACTTGCTTTTCAATTTAACTATTGTGCCTGTTAACGAGTCCAGTTTCTTTAGATCATTTGTTGACAATGGTTCTGTACAGCGAATCATTATCTTCGTGATTGTCCGTGTTCGTGTTCCTGATCTAGGGTAACCTGTATCAAGAATTGCAAGCGTAGCAATAATTCGGCCTTCTTCAATAATTAAGGAGTTATTTCGAAAGCTCCTCTTCCTAGGATCTAGGATCTCTACAAAGAACGGCCGACCATTGCCTAATACAAGACTATCCTTGTCTTCACTGCCGATCCAATTAAATCTGACGTCGCTTCCCATGGTAGCAGCCAGAACTTTGCGAGAAATTATATCTTCTATACTCAAGTGAAATTGGCGACTATCGTTCAATTGAATGATTTCCTGAGATTTAGGGCTTCTCTGATATATTCCTCTCTCATTTTTTGTGTATCTTCCAGAAGCTAGTATTGATCTCGATTTAGTTGTAATATTGTAACTACTATCTTGAGATATATTGACTGTGATTAAAATATCTGGTTTGTCGAATTTTTCACTAGCCTTAGTGAGAACACGAAATTTCTTTCTAATCGCGCTTGTTATATGCTGCTTTATACTTATCATACCTCGTATCTTCAGAATAGCCCTGATCTCATCTTCTCTTTCGATGAATTGGGCGGCTAGAGACGTGCCTATCAAGAAAGTATTATATTCATAGTCAATTTTCAACTTTGAGTGAATTTCATGTGGAATGAGATTTATTTTGTCCATCAATCCTCTGCAAATATAACAAATAGAAGAGTCGTTTGAATTTATTTTAGATAGTCCTTGCCTACTACGGCAAGCATTACATAAGTGATATAAATCTTCGAATTTATTTCTCAAATCTCATAACACTTATCCTAAGATCTCAAATTAATATTCCGAACCAAGCCTCAGTTGCAAAAGGAATCTAGACTTTTCAAAACCCGAACGGAGATTAACTAATACCATCGTGTTATATTAAGAATATATTCTAGCACGAACAAACATAAAATTCATCCAAAACTTATTGCTAAACTATGACAATATCATGAGACACAAGGACAAAACGAAAAATTCTAATGACAAGTCGTGATTTAGCCCCCTTGTCATGCTCAAAAAGTTTGACTGGTCAGAATTGCTTAGAACGAACGTAAATTAATATCAAACCTATTGAGAAGGCTGCTATGCCTACGATTAAAAATATTATCGCGAAGGCAGGAACCATAATAAGAACCTGTTTATGCCTGTTTAAAAACGTAGGCTTCGTTTCCGAGATCAATAACCACCATAATACCAAGGTCCTAAACTAGAAACCCGTAATATCAAAGCAACATGAAACATTTCAGAGAGAGATATTAGTTGACCGTATTGGCAAGATGTAAATCTATGATCAAAATTACTTACATTACTATTATCACTCCGTTGATAAAATTTTGGCCTACCGGTCCTGGGTTAAATCTATTTTCTGATACCTGCATTACAATGTTCTCAAACATATGCCGAGAATATATATCGCAAAGATAATGTATCCAAGTCTTTTCGTTCTGAAAAGGTCAAAGTCTGTTATCTTAGAAGGGTATTTGTTTTCAGTATCTTTAATATTGAATAATTTCGTTTGATTAGTTTTGAGGTTTGTAGAATATTACCTATTCGACTTTGTGTCAAACTTTAATTCAATAGGCCGGCAATGAACTTTTCTAAAACTATACAACCTCAACTATCATAGATGTTCGACGCTAATCAGCAACTGTCATATTTGATAGATGTGCTTTGCTAATATAGATTCAGTGCGAATATTATTCTGCACATTTTCATTTTTTGTTCGCTATTAATTCGTAAATAAGAATATGTAATAGAAATATTTATAGAACAGAGTTGTATAAGTTTTCTTCGTAGTTAAAGTAGTTGTGCGAATTTGTCAATGACTGCTCCAGCACTGATTCTTGGTAGAAGAGTCGTGCTGGTAATAGTCATAATAACATCTTTTGCAATATTTGTATTTGGACTGCAATTTGGATGCGTGACATAATTGATTACGTTATCACTATTACAATAATATGATGACATTCTATCTGGATGCAAATCATCAAGCTACAATTAGTCAACTTCCCGTAATCTTTGCTTTGATTTATACCTAGTATCAAATGTAACACACTACCTTGATATATATTGCGAGTAGCATTCTTAGGTTTAGACGGCAACACCGACAGACAGTTGGTTCTAATTCAAGATTTGCGAGTTCTCGGTTTGCAGGCCCATTAGATCTCTCCCTGACAACTTTGCATGTCGCATTAGCTAACTGTGTAATGCTTAATGATTGTGATCACTTCAAATTTTATTGTAACTGGGTCAACCAAGACCTAATCTTCGCAGCATACCTTGCATCTGTCTACCTTTTGCTTGCTTCATCATAGATTTTGAATTATGGTATTGTTTGATCAAATCTTTCACATCGTGTTCGGTCAACCCAGATCCTCTTGCTATGCGTTTTCTCCGTGAATCGTTTACAACTTCTGGATTCATTTTCTCATTTCTTGTCATAGATTGGATTATAACTCTCCATTTCTCCAGTTTCCCTTGGATGGCATCGAGGTGATCCTCTTTCACCATGCCAGAAAGACCTGGCAAATTGTCGATTACATTTCGGAAACCCATCTTACCGACATTCTCCATCTGGGAGTAGAAATCTTCAATCGTCATCTTTCCGCTGAGAAGTCTCTTGGCTTGATTTTCATCTCCCTGTAATTCCAAGCCTTTTGCCATGTCAAGGATTGCTTTGATATCACCCATGCCAAGTAATCTTCCAACGAATCTTGTTGGAGAAAATTGCTCTAAATCGTCGATCCGCTCGCCAGTTCCTATAAACATCACTCTTGCTCCTGTCGCCGCCGAAGCTGCAATTACGCCTCCTCCCTTTGCTGTTCCGTCTAGCTTAGTAATGATTATGCCACCAACTGGTGCTGCATCATGAAACGCTTTTGATTGATTATATGCTTGTTGTCCGATAGTTCCGTCAATAACGAGTAAGACGAGGTCAGGTTTGGCAACGGCATACATTGATCTCATTTCATCAAGCAAACCAGTTTCATCCTTGTGTCTGCCTGCTGTATCAACAAGTATCACATCCAGATTTTCGGGCAGAAAGTGCTTTAGTCCTGCTCTTACTATGCCAACTGCATCCTTATTGGTCTCCTCGCCATAAACCTCTACATCAATCCTGCTACAGTTCATTTTCAGTTGAGTTAGTGCTCCTGGCCTCCATGTGTCAGCGCCTATTACACCTGTGCGATATCCAGATTTAGTTAGCCATCGTGCAAGTTTAGAAGTTACAGTGGTTTTTCCGCTACCCTGAATTCCTAACATGAGGAGGATATTCTGTCCCCCTGGTCTTAGCGGCAAAGTATCTGCTGCGATTTCACCCGATTTATCGATATTTTTTATAGTTTCACCAGTATATCCGAGAAGTTTTGATAATTCATTATACAAGATGGTAATAATGTGATCCTTTCGAGGAAGTCCTTTTGGGGGTTGCTCATTTAGTGCACGATCCTTCAAATTCTTTGTAATCGTGACGACAAGCTTAACATTAACATCAGACTGCAGGAGTGCTCTTTGCACATCTTTGCAAAGTGAATCTATTAATTCCTCATTAATATCGGATGCCCCTACAACCTTTTTCAGTGCTGCTCGTAAATTCGTACGAAGATTGTCAAACATTTAACTCACACACATACCATTCTAGCTTCCGATATTTGTAATATGCCACTTAGATTATCCCAGCTAACAGAAGATTTTGTAATTTCCAAACGCTTGTTATGATACAACGGACAACTGACCACAAGAGTTTCTGCTTCACCACCTTCAAATGAAATATTGAATCCGAATTTTTTACTAAGAGATTGTAATTTTCCTAGGGACTGAAAATCGATAACTTTGCCCAACCAGCACAGATCTAATCCCATTGCAGACACTCGAGTTATGACAAATTCAAATCGATTTTTGACCAGTTCGTACATATATTCTACTGGATCTTTATTCCATAATGGTGTGACAGTAGCAATTCCGTTGGCTTTGCAGAGATTTTGAAACACCTTCTTCTGAAACATGCTGGATATACCACCATGAACGATCCCTTCTATATTATAAATTTGCATAGCCTCTTTGATAGACAGTTCAAGTTCGACCGATTCGTCATCGATTGATACACCGATGGCGTCCTTGGTGAGTAAGGGGATTTCCATAGCATTAGCGAGATACTTAGCAATCCATGTATCAGGATAGTGAAAAAGCATACTTTCGTCAGATCTAGGATTCATAGTTATAAGACAAACCACCTCATGGCCACTTTGTTTTGCCAAGTAGATGCAGTATGTGCTGTCTTTGCCCCCTGAGAAAAGTGCAGCCAATTTCATTAGTTCACTAGGCTCTAATTGTATTGTATATATGTAATTTTGATTATTTTTATTTGAAGTGTATTAGATCCATAGTGTTGTGATATCTTTATTAGCCAATCACAATATATTTTAGAAAATCCTCGATCCAAATGGATTAAACTAGAACATACAAAAAGGTCTTCAAGTACTGGTTATATTGTTGAGATAAAAATTGGGCCGTCAGATAGCCCCTTTCCTCAAATCATTGAAACTACTTTTATGAAGCCGTTACTCATATTTGTCGTAAATGCAACGCGCAGTTTTTTTTACCGAAGAGCAAATTTGATATTGTTTGTCGCTGGCCAGCTTTTTGATCACAGCTTCCAAATTCAATAAGAAGAATACCGGAACTAGACGGAGCAAGAATAGAAATAGAATGCACAAGCTGTGGCGGTCATCTAGGACATGAATTTGTGGGGGGATATCTGACGCGAAAAATACTAGAGCGCATTAATTCATTGTCCATGCGGTTTAAACAAGAGGGCACCCAACTATCTGAAAGGGTCTGGGATAACTTCGTCTGATAATCTCAAACCCTTTTAGTTCTAACAAAATTCTGTTATATGTTTATTCTTGTGCTGCTTTTTATCTAATCTTTAGACTATGCTTTCAAGTCTAATTTTCAAATCCGCAGTGATGCATCGTATACCTGTCATAAATTATGTCGAATTAACTATTTTGATGAAACCCCGGTAATTGTTACGGGTTCATAAAAGGGCTTAGTACAAAATTCAATGACTAATAGTAATATACTTCATTAATATAGCTATAAAAAAAAGAGCTTAGAAATATGTCTTATATGATTATATAATTATATAGACTTGAAGAATACCCTGATTATATAATTATATAGACTTGAAGAATACTTCTAATCAATATATACAAGGGTGTGTCAATTCATTGACCATCCAGTGTCTGTCTGAGGGCAAGCAATTACCTGAAAAGATCAGGGGATGATATTGCTAAACAAAACATGTTGGTAGACTTACTTTATTCTTGCTATGGTTTATCTGCTAATTAGACGTTGGCTTTCAACACTGTTTTTCCATTTTGCACATGCAAAGGGTATACATGTCACAGAATTATGTGAAATCTACTGTTTCAGTCTGACTATCATAATTTTAACAGTTGATAGATTACAGCTTAGTACGATTAAATGACTAATAGTAATTTACTTAGTTAATTTAGCTATATAATAAAATGTATTTAGAGATATTTCTGATGTGATTATGTAATTATAAAGACTTGCGGTATAGTATTAACTAGACTAAGTCAGGCAAGACATCGCTTGTATACGAAGTCTGGTATGGAAGCAGGAACTGCTAGCAGCTTGGTAGAGGAATTAAGCCAAAGTTAGAAATGAGATGAAGAGAAATAAATGAAAGGTCATAAAGTAACGGAACGACGAGAATTAAAGTCAGACTATAGAGGAAGATATGACTCGGGATTCTGTCCGAAGAATGACTATCTGCATATCATTTGATTCGATTCGAATCAAAGAGAGTCACTCATATAAAAATCGCTTATTGGCAAAAGTTATTTCTATGAGCTGCCTGACAAGTCAGAGTATATGGCGAATACTCGTTTAGATTAGATTCAATGGGCACGATTGAAGTGTGTGCAGACCATTATTGGGGTGCACAACCCCAACTATCTCTTCACTATTTTTCGATTGGAATAAACGTATACACAAGGCTATTGATCGTAAATGTGGGCATTTAAAAAAAAGTTCTGCAATTTTGAATTTAGCTGAGGATCCACTATCTGAAAAAAGCAGATGACATAATCAAAGTCTGGGATTAATTTGTTAGTGAGAGCCTGATGAGAGTTGCCGCTCTTTATTTGGAGAACAGGCTTAGGAATCCAGACAAGTATGAATTTAAACGATTTATGATAGTCACTGTCTTGTCCCATGCGATAGGATTTGAGAAGGAAAGATCAATAGCACATAAGGCGTTCAAAGGGAATTTGACTTTTAGAGAAGCGGATATATCAACGGTTTAAGTCCGCGAGATTACGACAGAATTATTGATGCATCAAAAATGGTAGGAGATCTGCATAATGGCATGAAGGATATAGTTGATTAACAAACAGTTGATTCTGGTCACGCCTGGGTTCTCACTTACTTTTAACCAGCAATGAGTATGACAACGGAATTATAATTCACTTTACCGGGGGATAAATCAATAACGATTATCCACCTGACTGGAGAAAATCCATCTAATATTCCATCTTAACTGACCAATAGAACGATTGAGGAAGTATTATTTTATCATCTCATTTTAATTTTTTACCAAAACATTAGCTTTCAGATTATTGTACGTCCTTTGTTCTATTATACTCTGGTGCCGAGGATGGGTGTTCATTTCTACTAAACTATTTGTTGGCAAGTGCCCAGTACTAAATTATTGGTCACAAAAAGAATAGTTAGACTTGAACCAATGAAGGAAGCACGAACTTGTGAGTGGCCATTACCGTCGTGCCAAATGCTATCATCCACGTATTTAATATTAGGATGATTTACTCGCGTCAGCAATACCGAAAGTCGTGATGGAGCCATGGTTCATATTCGATAGTACTTACCGTAGCCGTCGAACCTAAAACAAAAACGGTAACGACTCCGTTGTCGTTTATGAACTCCTTTACCATTCTTGATTTATGCTCAGACCAATAAGGTCGCCTTTGTCTACTAATTTGGGTTGGGATTTATTTACATCCCAATTGGCTCAATTTGCTTCAGAGGTTATGGTCCGTAGATGTGTTAATTTGAATATAGACAATTTACCTACACTAAATATAGTCTAGGCTCAGAATATGCATGGAGTGGCCTTGTTTAGAACTGTTCCAGTAGTTTCGAACATTACTCATTGCATGTACGTTGTGTGACACTATATTCATCTATTGGATGCTTCAGGGACTCATAATCTTCCTCATATCAATGTCAACTACTTTCTCATTATCGGTCGGCTCTTCCTATACTTCATCAGCATCCAAAAAAGAGAGATGTTCACTCTTATATAGACCAAACAGAAGGTTTTAGGTTCTACTGAAAAAAGCTTCGATCAGAGTGACAAGGCTTTATTTTTATAGGAATGTGAGAGATCGGAATGCTTTAAATTAAACTATCATAACCTCATTTAAGCACTGGTAGGGTGGCAGAGCGGCTATGCGTTCGCCTGCAGATTAACTTATTAGATAGCGAATCTATAAGGGTTCGAATCCCTTCCCTACCTCTAATCTAATCTGGAAGAGTCCCCGTCATTAAGTCTCAAATATGATTAGATTAAAATGAACACTTAATGTACTCGATCTCTATGTGAGCAGATATATTTCAGTAATGAAAAATCGAACTTATGAATGCAGTTGCACTAATAGTTCTTCTTATACTCCCACCAGGAACAGTAAAGAATGAGGGGGTTTTCTTTGGTATGCTATCTGTACTAATAGCTCTAATTGTTTTGGCGATGATTTTACGACGAAGACGGCTTCGAAGCTCTGATTCGAGTGCAGACTAGTCCAAATAATCAGACGAAAATCAAATCAGATTTATTTAATGTTCAATATTATATCCAAATATTTGACAACTTGTTTGATTTATAAGATGTTGTCAATTTTCTAACTTAGATGCTTTATAGAATTTGCGACAGTAAAGAAATTGCAGAAGGCCATATGGCTGTTTTTGAACTTGATAGAAAAGACATTCTAGTCGGTAGAAAAAAAAGCAAATTATTTGCTTGCAATAATTCCTGTCCACATCGAGGAGCATCACTATCTAAGGGTCAACTTGAGGGAGAGAATATAGTTTGTTACATGCATGGTTATGAGTACAATGTTTTCAACGGAAATTTAGTTACGATGAAATCATGGAAAAAGGAACCTTCTTGGATGGAACAGTCTCCAGAATGGCGAAAATCTGGCCAATTGATACTTTACAGAATATTCGAAAACGAAAAAGGAGTGTTTATCGAGGTACCAATGTCATAGAATGTTTACAAATGTTCCATATCTATGAGTGTTAAGAATTTCACTAAACTTGTTGTCAAAAATAAAAAGGCCGTTAGTAGAAACGGACCTGAAGATATAATCTGATATTCTTATCTTGAATCTGGCCGAATAAATAAATCTGTGAAATATACTTATCAAATTCTATGACAACATTTTGAAAAACCCATAAAACTAGACTTGTAGATTTTTAATGTGAGATTGGTGTCGTTTCTTTATCTAGTATCAATCGTATTCATAATTTTAACCTTTCACAGCCAACTAGCATATACTAATTCAGTTTTTGGTATAGACGAATATCATTTGACGAACGGATCTAGTCCATCTTCCATTGATGGAACAAGAGCAATTTCAATATGTTGTTCATGGAATAAAAATATAACATCAAAAAGCATCAATTATTCAATAATTAATGCTAACGACACGATTAAACACGCAATTCAAAAAGGCATTAATGAATGGTCCAAAAATAATGCTATAAAATTTGTGGAGGTACCAAACTCGAATAATACCAACATAAGAATTAGATTTGTTTACGGAACTAGCACCACAACCCCCCACAGTAGTTCTATAAATGAGATGACCATGCAAAGTGGCCTAACAGTTGGTAAGACCATTGACAACTTCGACAATGCCGGCTATATTAATCGCTCGAGTATCCTAATCTATGGCAGCGCGTTTGGAAATCCTCTAGATTACCAAATACTGCAAAATATTGCAGCTCACGAATTCGGTCATGCATTGGGCCTAGGCCATGCCAGTTTTGCTAGTGATTTAATGTTTAATAAAGTGAGCTTTGAAAAGGAGCGAGTCTCGCAATGTGATATTGACGGCGTACTAATCGCAAATCAGTGGAGATATAGATATCCCATGGAGGATTCCAGTATGCCGAATTCGCATAATGTTACTTGTTACTAGTTATTACTACATAAAATCAAGATGGTGACGTAAAATATTTCTTCTATTAGACTAAAGCAGAACTTGTTATCTGTGGTCTATGTTGATTAATTCGTACTATCGATCTTGGATTAACCAGTAATTCAGAAAGAATTAAATCTTGACATGAACGAACTAGTTTAAAAGACAACTCCGACAGCATCCTTTACTTCTCGAGATAGTTCACGATAGCCATTCTTGTCGATAATCACAACATTGATGCTATCACCAGTACCCGCGTTTCTCCTTATCGCTGCTGCTATAGCACGTAGTGCAATCTTGTATGCTTCCTCCACTTTCATATTTTCCTTAAATTCTGATTCTAGATAACCGTAAGCAACTGGAGAGCCACTTCCAGTCGATATGAACCGTTCAGTCGTCATTGATCCGAACAGATCAATATTATATATTTGGGCACGTTCTTGCTCATTAAATCCTGCCATAATCAATTGTACGAAATAAGGATAATAACGCTGATTGAAAAGGATGTTTGAACATAGTCTAGCAGCAGATCGAATCGGCATCAACTTGCGATTGGAAATCCGATAAATATTCGCATTATATCGCATAATATCTACAAGATTCTGTGCGTCGGCTACGCCTCCTGCAATAGTCATGCCAATATGCCTATCAACTTTTTGAATCTTCATGACATGCTTGTCTGCAATGAAAAAGCCAGCACTTGCTCTTGTGTCTGCAGCTAATACCACCCCGTCGGTACATGTCAAGGCACATGTCGTAGTTCCCTTCTTGATTTGTTCTGCTACGTTTGCAGGGTACCTGCTATCTTGCTGATGCATATAATATCCCTACCTGATCAATACTAAATTTAAGCATTCTCAATCAAAGAATTTCAATTGAGTGTGAAAGAAGGATTTTCATAGCACGTATTTAGGACTATGCACAACTGATAGTACAACTGTAAATATGTCGACACATGGTAACTACTAAGTGAAATATTTATTTTTTTACGACTAAATTCAAAATAAATTGGATCAAACGATCTCTTCGTTTGGTGTATTAAATGCAATCTAATTATATGTTTGCTTGGTTTATAGTAAACATTTTTCTCAATTGCAATATTTGTAAATATCACATATTATATTTGAAATCTTGAGAATCCACTAATGACTAGGAAACTAAACTAAATTAAATTTAATCAAACGAGTCTCCAGTTGAAAAATAGGAAATTAGTTCGATTGGTTCCCTGTGATAAATCCGTTGCCAATGACGACTAATAATTATATCTATGAGCTGTGCTAATAGTATTCATTATCATTTGCCGCGAACATTATTTGATAAAATTTGGGATGACCATGTGGTCTACCAACAACACGATAGAACTAAAGAACAACCTACCCTATTATATATCGACAGACATCTAGTTCATGAAGTTACATCGCCTCAGGCATTTGAAGGATTAAGAATTAAGAATAGATCTGTGAGGCGCCCTAACTTAACATTTGCTACCATGGATCATAATGTGCCAACTAGCAATAGATCACTTCCGTTGGTAGACAACATCTCGGCGATGCAAATGCAGGCATTAAAACAAAATTGCAAAGAATTTGGAATAACACTATACGATATGAACAATCCTAATCAAGGTATAGTTCATGTTATTGGACCAGAGTTAGGTTTGACCTTACCTGGATCTACAATCGTCTGTGGGGATAGTCACACCTCGACCCATGGAGCTTTTGGAGCCCTGGCATTTGGCATAGGCACAAGTGAAGTAGAGCACGTATTGGCTACACAGTGCTTATGGGTTAACAAACCAGAGAATTTTCAAATACGCATAGATGGAAGATTTAGGGATTCTCATTCGCTTACGGCCAAAGATATAATATTGTACATTATTCGAAGCATAGGCACCGCAGGCGGTAACGGCACAGTTATAGAATACCGAGGAGAGGTCCTTTCACGGTTTTCTATGGCAGAAAGACTAACGATTTGTAACATGTCCATAGAATGCGGCGCTAGAGCTGGCCTAATTGCTCCAGACTCTACTACTTTTGAATTCATCCGCGACAGACAATTTGCTCCTAAAGGCAAAGATCTTGACAATCTTATCAACCTATGGCAAGATAATCTTAGGTCGGATGACAATGCAAAGTTTGAAAGGTCAATCTCAATAGATGTTAGCAATTTGGCTCCACAGATAACATGGGGTACGAATCCCTCAATGGTAATTGATATAACTGATAGCATTCCATATCCAGACGAGTACTCGCATGGTAACGACGGCTTAAAGAAGGCAGCGCTTCGCGCCCTCAATTATATGGATTTAACACCGGGGATTCCAATTACAGATATTGATGTTGACAGAGTTTTCATAGGATCCTGCACTAATTCAAGACTTCAAGATCTCATCGAAGCATCACATGTTGTAAAGGGAAGGACTGTTGCTCCAAATGTGAGAGCAATGGTAGTACCAGGTTCTCAGCTGGTAAAGACCCAAGCTGAGCGAATCGGCCTTGACGAAGTCTTTAAGGATGCCGGATTCGAATGGCGAGACTCGGGTTGCAGTATGTGTCTTGGAATGAACCCAGACATTCTGTCTCCTGGCGAAAGATGTGCAAGCACTTCCAACAGAAACTTCGAAGGGAGACAGGGAACTGGAGGGAGAACTCACCTGATGAGTCCAGTAATGGCTGCTGCTGCTGCTATAAAAGGGAAATTCACCGACGTTAGGGAAATGCTATGAAGATAATGTTATAAGATTAATAAAATTAAGATCAATTATGACTCCCTTTAAAACTGTTTCAAGCAATTTGATCCCAATCGACGTTATCAATATCGACACCGATCAAATAATTCCGAAGCAATTTCTTAAGCTAGTCCAAAAAACAGGGTACGACAAGTTTCTCTTTTATGATTGGCGGTTCGACAAGGATGGGAACCAGAAAAAGGACTTTATATTGAATAATCCAAACTATCGGGATAGATCAATTCTTTTAGTTCGAGAAAACTTCGGCAGCGGAAGTTCAAGAGAACATGCTGTTTGGGCATTGAGGGACTTTGGAATTAAAGCTATTGTAGCGCCTTCATTTGCAGATATCTTTTATAATAATTGCTTTAAAAATGGAGTATTGCCAATCACGATTAACCATGACTACATCGAATATTTATTCAACCATGCCGAAACCGTTAAAATTAAAATAGACCTTACAGCTCAAAGCATGGAATTTGATTCAAATATAATCTATTTCAAGATATTGGAGTCTAATAAGAAGATGCTTATGGAAGGAATTGATGAAATTGGAATGACTTTCAAGTTCGAATCATACATTTCAGAATTCGAAAAAACTAAATCGACATATTCACTCAATGTTGTTTGACGAAGCATTACAATTTCATATTCGTTAAAAGATGGTCAATGCTTTAGATATGCATTGTTCCATAAAGAAACTTCTATTGGAGATTCAACCAAAGAACACCAATTTTCAATTGGGATATAAAAAAAGCTATTGTTTTTGTTTGTTCTTCTTTGATGTCTGCCACCAATCTAGATAGTCGTCGTGTTGTAGTCTTCTCGTGTCATTTGTTTCGCTCTCTTTCTTGTCCCTTAATTCATCGAATTTTTCTCTAGAAGCAAACAATCCGCAACTCTTGCAAATAAAATTCTTGCTGATTGCATCAAATTTTAACTCGCCACCACATTCAGGACAGAAGCTAACCAAATAATAGAATTTCCAACAGACCTAATAAAAGCATTTTCAGAGCACATGTTCCAAAATTTGATTTTAAACTGGGGAAAGAAAAAGTGGCTCAATAATAAGAGAGACTTTAAAGTGCCCTTTTTTAACGATATTCAAATTGACGGTTTACAATCTCGTCTAGCAATTGGCATACCCAAACTTGAAAATGCAACAATTATTACCGGTGCATGGACTTGAATCCTCATTCCCCTTGTGGTCGGTTCGCCCATCTAATGCCATGCACCTATCGAAAGTGGTCTTCAAGCTATTTATTTCTCATTATGACTATTTCCTCATTAGTGGCATCTATAGATAATCGAAGACCAGATTCGAATGAAACCTGAGCAAAGGCATTTGCTATCTTTACCATTGGTATATTTGATATCGCACAGCCTGAAGCAGTTATTATATCTGCTTGTTCCGTACAAACTACGGCTACTGGTGCAGCACTTGCTGCCTTCATCGAGTAGATCCTATAAGCACCCACGCTGCTACCTACTGCCTTAGGAAAAACCAAGACTGAGCCTTTCACAGATTTTCCAAATAATTCATGATTTTGATAACTGATTTTCCCAGTAGCAGAATCAATCATTGTAAGAAAATTGATGGATTGTCTTGTGACAATCGCATCCCCTATAGCATGACCTCCTACAATCTTTTGGCATTTAATTCTCAATTCCTAAGTCATATACTCCTTAGTAATAGATTTGGAATCTTGCAATGCCACGTTCAATTTGTTTGCATTATTCATATAATAAGCTCCTTTCACACTATTTGTTACTACAGAATCAGCATTCTGTTTCGTTACTAATGGCGTAAGGCAGATACAACAGTCACACATAAATTTAGCTCCAGTTCGCTCTAGCCGATCTACCAATCCAGTCGATTTAGCCTGGTTATGGATTTGCCTGGCGCAAAAAATGAAACAAGGTTTTGTGAATTTTTTTCCTTCAGTATCCTTTGCAAGTAGATTTAACTCAGGTAATCCTAGCTGTGGACTTCCAAAGAGAATAATATCACCTCTTTCTGCAGAATTAAGATCATCTCTTGTTGATCTTGCTTCACTCTTTCCGAATGATATGACTTCTCCTTTTGATTCGCTGTTAAGACTAAACATTCCTAGATCTCCCATTGTTCCGATGCCGGCCGATAATGCCTTTGCTTCCCTTATTCCTCTTATTTGCACTCCATTCAAACTAACACTACTAGCTTTGATTTCTTTTCCTGCAAAATATCCCAATAGACCATAGGACAATTCACTATCCATCTCCAATGAAGAAATGATGGTATGTTTCGGTGTTCTTAATTCGTTGATCCTTAATTCTGACAAGGGAGCTTTTCCAGTTATAGCTGATGCAAGTGCACTCAATGCACTCTCTTTGTTAGTCAATAAACCCAACATTGAATTTGCAAAGACTGCTGCATTCGTTTCAGCTAGACTGACAAAACTTCCGGTCTTAGGGAGATGATATGCTTCATACGGGGTACAAGTGAATGAATCCTTTACTCCTATGCTTTTGTATGAATTTACAATACTCATTTGCTTATGAATAAAATCCTGTGAAATACTGGACGTGTTATCTCTATCAAAACCCATTGGATTTATAGTGGTTTTAACTTGAACTTTCGCATCGAGACAGAATTCTTCAAGAAACCTTCTGCCAGCCTCCCCAATGGTATTATAATTTACTCCTGATATATGTGCCCACTCTATAGGCACGAGTTTAGATGCACTGGTTGCTTCACCTACAGCAGACAAAATTCTGTAGGCTGAAGAAATAGCATCACCTTCTGCACCGTTGAGGAGTTGTTCTTCTCTTCTAGTTAGATCCATATTTTGGATGTTGAGGAAAGATATAAGAATTCTTCATGCATCGCAGATTCGACGAACAAGCAGATGCATAGCTAAAAATTACTGAGCTTTGTCATGTGAATATTGAATTAGTATTGATCTATTTCTAGTATAATGTTCATGTAAGGTCGTCTCTTAATATAGTACGAATCAGCTGGCTTCTTATTGGCAGTGCAGGCATATGAGTATTGGGTTATATATTGTGAATATGAATATTTCTGCAATATCAGCTAGATGATTTTGTGAGCATTCATTTTTACATTGTCTGGTGGAGACGAAAACTAGGATTGGCCTTTGCATATGTTGAATTTACAGCAGGCATTTACTAAGATGTCATAAGATATTCTAAGTATTTCTATTGGTTATACTATTCTCTTTTCATCATATTAGTCTTGTCCGTCTTGGCCTTCTCAGGTTCAATAAGATTAAGTCTTTACTGATTGTTAATTTTTTTGACATCAATTATCAAATTTTCCCCGACTTGCGGTCTGCCTATCTTCTGATATCGTGTTTTGGGCATAGTTATTTGGATGGCGGTTTGAGGATAGGTATTGATGATGGTCTGTGGCTGTGATTTCAGGATCGCCTCAAGGAATGGTTTTATCTGTTCCTTTACGTCTTTATCCGTAACAACATTATCGATAGCATCTAACATCAATTGTTGTTGTGTGAGTGGTTCGAGCTCAACATCCTCTACTAGATTAATTGTAACATTAACGCCTGTATCAGTCAACATATTAATTTTATATTGTATCGCTGTCTCCTTTTCGTGCATTAGTGATCTTAAATACCTCTATGCTTTATCTCTTTACGTGAGCTCATCATATCCATGAGACATGGATTTCCTAAATAATAATAGCCATAATACGCATTAGGTAGAATATAATTAACAAGATTCAAGCAATATCTTAGAATTGGAATTACTCTTTGTATCCAGTTTACAATAACTATATGAATGCAACTTTCAGCCAATTAGAATTGAAACCCGAAAACTAGCTTCAAAAATTCTACCCGATTTTCGTAGTTATGGATAGAATGAAAAATTTGAAATCAATAGTGTATATCACGTACTAAAAGTGTAGTTGTTTAATCTATAATTCCACTTAAAGCAACTTAATTAAGAAGCTAGACTCTGTTGATTTATTACTTGATGATAAATCCTGAATTTGACAATGACTTTCATTTCATGACGTATCAAGTAATATTATAGTGAGTTACAGATTACAAATCTTATGACTCCAAGGGACTGCACCAGGTGCAACAACAACGGAATTGTATATCATAGAGCATATTCCGGCGAGTACCTTTGCAGAAATTGTTTTCTGTTTTCAATTGAGGATAAAACCAAACGGTGTGTTAACAAATACTCCATGCTCAGATATCAAGATAAGGTAGCCGTTGCGGTATCTGGTGGCAAGGATAGCTTATCATTGTTATATATTTTGAATAAAATATATGGCGAAAAAGACTACATCAACATCATCGCCGTAACTATAGATGAAGGCATACCTGGCTATCGTGACGAAAGTCTAGAGATAGCAAAGCACTTTTGTTCCAAGATTGGGATTGAGAATCGAGTTTTGAAATTTGGCGACGTATTTGGTATCAATATGGACGAATTATTATCAAATAGACCTTCTGAAAAGACTAGCTCTTGTTCGTTTTGTGGAACATTTCGACGAAGAGCATTGGATCTAATTTCAGAATCAGTAGGTGCCAGAGTCGTAGCTACAGGTCACAACCTAGACGACCAATTGCAGACATTTCTAATCAATATTCTATCTGGTGATGTTGAGAGAATAGGCTGGATTTATCCAGAACCGGTAGAATATGGCGAGAAAAATATTAAGAAGATAAAACCTTTTGTAGAGATTTACGAACATGAACTAGTCTTTTATGCTTTGCAGCGTGGCATTCCTTTCCAGGCTGAAGAATGTCCGCATAAGAATGAGAGCATTCGAACAGATATTCGAAACTTCTTAAATTCACTCGAATCAAATCATCCGGGAATAAAGTATAATGCTTTTAATTCCGCTATTAAAATATCAAAACTACTAAAAATGGAAATCCCAGGATCACTAACTAAGAAGCTCTGCTCTTTGTGCGGACGAGACTCATCAAGTTCGGTCTGCTCAGTATGTAAAAACTTGATGTTTTTAAGCAGGGCGAAATCTTACAATGTGCAAAAGTCTGACTAGGAATAATCTTATTTCTAATATATTGACCAGAATCTATTAAGCACATTAGATGTTCTTACTATCTTTAATGGGTTTTTGCCAGAATTTTGAATATTGCTGTAATGAAAGAAACCATCTAGCTAGCAACAGCTGTTCTATGCGACTACATGTGACTTCAGCAGTTATTGTTCATATATTGAAGATAAATCTAATTATTTCAGTAGATATTTGTAATGATTTTTATTATCAACTGCTGCAACTGAACTTGTAATTTAGGTTATGGAATTTTGGAAGTGTTGACCTAGTATGATTGTCGTAGACAAGAACAGAATGTTTGAAGTGATCAAAGAGAGAAGACCCCGATCCATTGCAATTAGTGGTCCAGAAGGGATCATCTCCCAATTGCAAGATCATGCACAAAGCATTACACGTGAATTTGAAATCCCGGTATACATATTAGGAGATGCCTCGTGGGGTTCCTGCGATGTTAACACGCAAGCAGCTGACATATTGGGAGTGGATTTGCTTTTCAACGTGGCCCACACGATATCCTTTGAAACCCTGGGTCCAAAAGTAGTCATGATTAATGCATTTGATGATGCAAGCTTTGAACGTGTGGCCTTAGATTGTGCTGCTGGTCTCCGAGACCAATATTCATGTGTATCATTATTAACAACTAGCCAACACCTTCACCGGATTAAAGGCGTTAAGGAAATTTTTGATCAATATGGCTATACCGTCATTATAGGTAAAGGTAAGGGCCAGTTAAATGATGCGCAAGTGTTTGGCTGTGAATTCTATCCGGCCTTTGATTCAATCGACAAGGTTGATGCATTTATTTTTCTTGGTCAAAGCTTGTTTCATTCTGCTGGTGTCGCAGCATCTACAGGAAAACCAACTTACATGTTAGATCCATACTTTCAACAATACACTCAGGTTAATGACTTGGCTGCCAATATGCAAAAGAAATCAGTTCTGGCCGTTTATAAAGCGCTCGATTGTGAAAAGATCGGAATTATAATAGGCCTCAAGGAGGGCCAGTTTTCAAAAGTTAAAGCCCTAGAATTAAAAAACTCCTTCCAAAGGGAGGGAAAAGTTGTTCAATTAATAGCATTGACTGACATAACTGATGAGCGTCTCCTAAATTTTAAAGACATCGATGTGTTTGTTCAAGTAGCTTGTCCAAGAATAAGTTCGGATAATTCGTTCAGCAAATTGGTTTTATCAGTCCCTGAAGCAACAGCCCTACTTAAATTAATGAGGAAAGAATCAATTCAGACGGATTTTCTTAAAATTAGACATTGGCTTTAAAAATTGTTGGCCCAATTTTATATCTTGATGGGCTCGAAGATAATATTTTAGCAGAATACTAAGCTGCGAAGACAGCCTGCTGGTACCACCATAAATGTTAGGCCCTGTTTCAAACTCCACGAGATCCACCACGTAGACGTGCCAGCATGATTGTGCCACCTTAGGATTGCTCCCTCCCGGACCTCATCCATTTCGATGATTTACGATCAACACTGTGCCTTCACACAGCTTGCCGCTCACGACCATCCAACACGGCATGATTTCATTTCAGCGGCGTAAGTAGGTTCCTCTCACTTATGGATTTACCCAGCAGTTACTGATCCCAGCATGAAGCCGATTTCTAGTTTGGGGTACGGCTGGCACCCCGATCCTCCCTGTCTCCGCAATCTTGCTATCTACAAATCATTATATTTGTGTATCACTCAATTAAAGAATTGATTTTTTGATAATCTGATCTGATTCCAAATATGTTCTGACTATTCAAGAAATAGTATCAAACTGTTAGGATCACTTACATATTTATTTATATGACTATGCGAAAAAGAAAGTTAATATAATGACAGAATACGAAGCTGGTACATTTAGATGTAAGGATTGTGGAAAGGAATTCCTAACAAGAAGAGACGCGGAAAAACATTACAATGAAAATCATTCTAATGAAGTAACTAGAGCAATGGAATGAACTAACGGGTTTGTTGAAATGATTTCTGAATAGCTGTTGCATTGATGGTTGTTTGCTATGACAATAATATTATTAAAAGTCGATACATCCAAAAAATTTTATGCTATCCAAGGCCAAGTTAGCGATGGATATTTAGTGGGATAATCCTTATTCTTTTGCCACTATATAGTCAATTTCAACAGCACCATTTAACGGAAGGCTATTCATTCCTAGTGCGACTCGGGTATGCTTTCCCTTTTCCCCAAATATCTGCAAGATTAGATCAGAAGCTCCATCAATGACTTTAGGATGTTCTGTGAATGACGCTTCGCAGTTTACATACCCTGAAATCTTTATGAATTTGTCAACTCTATCCAAGCTACCTAAGGCAAATTCCAATTGTGATAATGCATTCATTGTGCAAAGCTGTGCGGCCTTCCTCCCATCCTCTAGTGATATATCCTTACCTACTTTACCCTTGAACTTGATATCACTAGAATTGGAACCCTGCTCTATCGGAAGTTGACCAGAGACAAACACTAGATTATCTGTTATAACAACTGGAACATACAAACCTGCGGATTTGGGTGTCTTAGGCAAGACTAGATTGAGTGAATTCAGTCGATCTTTAATCATGATAGACACCTTAACATTGTGCTCATTTTATTTTTTGCTCTAATACAAAGAAGCTGGGACTTCACAATCACTGGTTTCAGTAGATAGCGTAAGAACTTACCACCCTTACAACTTGTTAGATTTTGAAGGCAAATATTTTTAATATCAAGAGAATATCTATTTTGTAAGATGTGTGCACATCATGAAGAAAGTGAGAGCCACGGCTACAAAAACATGACGGTTATATCAATATCAATCCTGGTCATGGGACTTTCTCTTGCAATAGTAATCTTGCTCTGGGTCTGGATTGGCCACATTGGACCATCATATTCTGCAGATACCTTGTTAGTACAACAAAAGACTCTAAGAGAACAATATCATCTTCCTTATCAACCCGTCGTCACTGACCCAAAGTTGCTATTGACGCCGCCATCGCTTAGAGCATTGGCAAATAATCAATCAAACACCAATAATACGAAGTAGAAATTTCTAGAGCATCTGGTTTGTAAACATATAGAAGCAGGTCGCTTTATATCGTTAAAGGCTTTTAATTTTCTCTACTATTCGTACATAAGTCTCGATTAAACCAACAATCCTGATCTCAGCCAGTAGATCAGGTTGATTATTTATTTGCGTCGTTAGGTGTGCGATCCTGCCGATAAGCATTTTTTCGACAGTTGATAGATCCTTACCTGCCTCAGAATAATCATTCTCGCCTTGTTGAGAACTAGAAAGTTCAGACCTAGTACTTGACTCTCTCTTCACCGAACGACCCTTTCCACAATTGACACATATTGTATCGTCCTTAAACCTTATCTGAACGCCAGAGCATTCTGGACAAGACTCACTAATTAAACAGCCCCCTTTGAGAAGTAAAGAGGCAGCATCCTGGAAATCCGAATTGTTAGGTGATTCCTTCTTCGATGGATCAGACATATATAAAACCTAAGTGTCATTACCATTCTATAATTCTATTTTCTAAGCTCGAATTATGGAAATCGAACAAATAAATTGCGAGACAATAATGACTCGACAAGGATAATCAATCTGGTTGCTCTCTATGCATCATCGTCTAGAGAAGCACTAATAAATGACGGAATACTGTAAAATGGGATTCACCTTTGTGAACTCATTTGAAGATGGTTGGGTCAATTGCTCAACAAGTCACGCCTTATCAAAACAACTTTGCAAGAATAGCGAGAATCTACTTACTGCTATCCGTAAAAAACTGTCTTCGTTGTTGAACAATCGGAAGCACCTTCTCGGTCAGAATTTCATCAAAGTTCTTTATTTTATTATCTAGCGTAAGCAATAAGAAATAGTCGTCATTAATATGTATAGTGGCTCTACAAAGTTTCTCGTATTTTGCAAACGCATATGTCAATTGGCCTATTTTTGACTGAAATTTGACTCTGGTCTTGTATCTAGTGACTGTCAACGAGGCGTACTCTTCATTTTCTTCTTCCGACATCAATGGTTGAAGGCCTTCTCTATGCTCAGCATTAATAAGCACACCAAACTTGTTGGCTATCCCAATCCAACGTATAGAGCTATCGATTGATAAAACTTCCTTCGTGAATGAGTACAAGAATTCATAATTAATCACAGGTTACAAGGAAGCAAAGAGGCTTAAAAACCTGCTTTAGAGTCGATTATCTAGTTAAGATACTATGCAAAATAAATAAAGATTATTGGTTCCTAATTTACTATAGTTGTTTCTTTTAATTAGTCTCTTGTTGATTCAAAAAAATGTGAAAATTTTACCTAAATATCAGGTTTTCAGATCTGCTTAGGTTCTTCCGACGCTATTAAGATACTACGACCTTCCCTACCATTGTAGGATGTAGCTGACAGAAATACGGAAAGTCTCCTGCTTTTGCAAAGGTGTGGGTAAATGTTTTTCCTTTTGCAGTTAGTGCATTAGGTCCAGATAATCCAGAATCAAATTCCTTTCCTTTTGCAGAATCGTTTGGTCCAGAGCCAGACGTTACAGTATGAAACTGTGTGTCATCGTTGGTCCACTTTATTGAATCACCAGACTTGACGTTCATTGGGTTTGGCGAGAAAGCCTTGTCAGCAAGAGTTGATGCTCCACTTACGATTTTTACTTCCTTTTCCCCAGCTGCTAAGGCACGAGGCATACCTAAATTGTGGGTTCCAGAAACTGTCACACTTAGTCCTATGAGTCCTGCAACTATTGTGACAATAGTTAATGCTCTCTTTATATTCATGTTGGAGTGCTTTAGCGATTATATTTTATAAGTAGTTTGCGTTCAAAGAGGGCTAGATTCTAGAATTTGATCTAAAAGCATATCTGGATATTAATACGTGGAGCGGTTTTGAATAAATTTAGCTGAAACAAGCACTTCACTTTCTAAGAAAGTCAAGGTTTAACAACTTGCTAAGAACTACTATTGAGGATATTTCTTTCTTCTGTTAGAATCTCTTTAATTTCATAATTTCTAACAAATTCACGCAGAGACTTTTTTCATAAGCCGAGTTATGCACTTTATTGACTTGTTCAAAAAATCTATCCTGGCAAACTCATTAGGAGAATGTATTCTCGCATAAATATAAGTACAGCCAAATGATATGCAAGGCGATTTCAAGCTCTCATAAAATGAATACATTGGTCCAGTACCAGCAGATGAGACACTTATAATCGCATCACCATATACGTCTAAGACGGATTCATGAACCCGTTTAACGAAACAATGGCTAGGATCTGTCCTTGCCGCTCGTACGCCATGGATACTCCTGGTAGAAATAATTCCTTTGAAGCCGTTTTGATCCAAATGTTGAGTAAGTCTAGCGAACTGGATCTCTGGATCCATATCAGGAATCAATCTGAAATCGATTTTGGCCATTGCTTCTCTGGGTACAATATTGCTTGGGATACCATCTGAATATCCTGCAATTAGTCCTGCCAAATTACAAGTTGCCTGACCCACCAGAGCTTTACTGGCTTCGTCTCCACTAACCTCATTTAAAAGCGTCTTGATACCATACTGTCTCTTAAATTCCTTCTCGTCAAATGATTCTTGAGAGATCAAAAGTTTCTCGTGCGTCGTAAACTCCCTTACTTCTTTATACCAATCCTTTATCAGTATTTGACCTCTTTCATCTCTTATGGTATTAAGTGCTCTAATTAATAGCCAGGCGGGATTATCAAGAATAGCAGCCAGACCAGAGTGTGCATCTCGTGCCAATGTAGTACATTTCATCTCTACATAGAGCAACCCCTTCATTCCTAGACTTAAAATGGGTATACCGTGGTCATTTATGTAACCAAATTCCCAAATAACATAGTCACAGTCTAGCTTCGCTCGGAAAGAAGATAAATATTGATCAATATGCGGACTTCCGATCTCCTCTTCACCTTCGACTATAAATTTGATATTACAAGGCAAATCACCATATTTTTTCAAGTAAAACTCCACTGCTTTAATTCTGGTTATTAGCTCCCCTTTATCGTCTGATGAACCTCTACCGAATATGATGTTGCCATCAACTTTACCACTAAAGGGATCTGCATTATCCCACAAATTCACAGGTTCCTCAGGTTGTACATCGTAATGATTATAGAACAAGATTGTTTTACCGCTAGGATTTGATTTAGATCTTACTTCGCCAAACACGATTGGAGGCACGATGTCACTAGCTGTGGCCGGTTCTGACCGATTAAAATGATTCTCACTATATTGTGAATGTGCCTTGATATTATTTGTTGCATATGTCCTATTTTCAAGCCTAGATTGCATACTTGAACATGTTGAGTCGTTTAGATGTAACACTTCTGCAGTTATTCCGGCCTTACGCATAATACTACATACAAGACTAGCACACTCTTCTAGGCCCTCATATCGGGCCGATACGCTTGGTTGCCTTATGAGAACCTGTAAGTTAGTAATAACATCATTCATATTCGAGTCAATAAACGAGTCAAGCTCCATAACGAATCGATCTGTGGCAGGATACAATAGATCGATTTTGAACATCTTCAATTTTAACTGTTTAGTTCTCTATTCAGCATCTGCATAACGGCCCCGTTAAGTTAAGCCGACAAAGCTTTAGCTGTGGACGTCTCTTCTATTGTATATGTTAATCTTCCAACAACTGAAGAGAACATCCACAGGACTAATCATGTATACATTGTACTTGTACTTTCTAGGACTGAGTTTCAGAAGTACTGCAAAAGCATTAGATCAATTTATGGAAAAGAGATGTGATGTTGCAGATTGGTTCAGAGTATGCATGGTTATGGGTAGCTATAGGAATATGCTAGTTGCTGAGTCATTTCTGAGATCATTGATCAAAGTCCATGGTAAGCATACCGCATATTCAGATGGTGGAACATGGGATCCTGAAGCATGTTCTTATCTTGGTCTAAAACATCTACTTCATTCGCCATTAGAAAAAAGTATTATAGAAATAACAATTGAATATTTCAAAGATAGAACTGAAATTTTTGATGATTACTGTCCATGCAAACACAAAATTAAATACGAATTGTCACACGTACACAACTGGCTCAGTTTGTTTGTGTTCATGCATAATGCAAACATTCTACATATCAAATTTATGAGTCCAATACGAATTATGAGTGGTGAATAAGCTTAACTTAACAGGCCTGCATAACATTCAGAAAGGATTTATATCCTGAAGGTGGTCTTGATCTATATGGGCATTGCTCAATATATGGCCAAGGAAATGATGAAGGAAATTGGGAATAGATCTAGGGAATTTTATGAGTTTGTTCTACCAGCTATTGATATGTACGAAGACGGTAACGAGTTAGTGGTATTGATTGACTTGCCAGGCTTCTCAAAAAGTGACATTAAATTGAGAATCGTAAAAAATGTGCTTTCGATTAGTGCAAAACGAGAAATAGAGGACCCATTAGGAACAATCTATTGCAAGCATAGACCAGCCCAAATAAGCAAGAAAGTCGCGTTGCCCATTTCCTTAGAGGATAGCGACGAAGCTACCGGTATGGCAAAATACACTGATGGAGTTGTCAGTTTAAGAATACCTATGCCAAGGTCGAGTGTCATTCCTGTAAGCTGATCAAAATTTTCTCTTAAATCGTCTAATAATTGAGATGCCATATAGAACTAATGATGCACCGATACCGCAATAGCCTACAATCGGATTGTTTGACAAAATAATTGCAGATCCTAAGAAAAGTGCAGAACCAAAAATAGCAGATCCTAATATATCATAATTCCTTTCTGACGGCGCCCTTTCAGGTACTTGACGTTGTTCGAGATATGACTTCACCATAGGTGCCATGGTAGAATAGGTTTCAAAACCTTTCGAAACTCTCTTCACATAGTCCTTTACCTCTTCGAAATATGCCTCTTTAAGCAATCCCTCTTCTTCAAATAGATTTGCAAGGACTTTGACAAAGTAAAACCTAATCTTGTGATGTTGATAAATGCCTTCTAAGATTGACCCCATCCGCATATATAAAGCCAAATTCTTGGGCAATCTGAAAGGAAATCTAGTTAAGGTTTTGTTAGATAATTCCATTAGGGCGTTTACCTGCATTTTATCGACTTGTTTTCCATGAATAGACCTTATGCTCAGTTCAAGGGCCTTCTCAACAATATAACGATTAACATTAAGTTCGAGAGTATCAAGCTCGATTAGTACATTAACAGCTCTCGAAGGATCTTTTTCGATCAAACTAAGATACAATCGTATCAATTTAATGCGGGTTTCACTATCTAATCGACCGACCATTCCGAAGTCATATAGAATTAGCTCTCCATTCTTGCCAACTGAGATATTACCAGGATGGGGATCTGCATGAAATATACTATGGCGAAGTAACATTTTGAAAAAAACATGGTGGACTCTAACGATTAGCTTTTCCCTATCAATGCCTATTGCATCTAGTGATTCTACATCAGTAATCTTTATTCCGGGTATGAATTCCATAGTAATTACATGTTTTGAACTCAATTCTGGTACCACGTTTGGTATTATAACCAATTTGTCACCTCGTAAGTTGTGCTTGATTGTAGTCAAATTTTGTGCCTCTACCCGGTAATCCATTTCCTCATATATTGTTTCGATAAATTGTGCTAGCATAGCATCGAATGAAAATTTCAAATTAGGATCGACGAACCGACTAGCAAATGGTAGGATTCTTTTCAATATGTAAATGTCCTTTCCCACCGTTTCTTCTATCCCAGGTCTGGTAACTTTTACGATAACTTGTTTGCCCTTATATTTTGCCAAGTGCACCTGTCCTAAACTTGCTCCAGACAAGGCAGTGGTATTGAACTGTTCATATTTGGCATCAATATTGCCAAGTTCTGCTTCTAGAATTGGTCGAACTTTTGAAAAGTCAACTGGTGGAACATCGTCTTGCAATTTTGATAGAATCTCCAAATATGGCTGAGGTAGAATATCTGCTCTAGTAGAAAGCCATTGACCCAATTTAATATATGATGGACCTAGATCGATGAAAGTCTTGAGAGCTCGCTGTGCATGCTTAACGTATCTCTTTTCATCTATATTCTTGCCCTCAGTTTTTACCCAATCTCGTCTATCCCTTCTAAAATTTATAACAACTGGCAGGAGTCTTAAGACTATTGCAAATATACGTAATCTTGAAACTTTACGTTCTAAATTTACAGTAGATCCGATTGTTTCTTCGTTCTGAAACATGCGGTGGGTAGATTGACTTTCCTTCATTATAACCAGTTTGCTTAAATCATTACGTGAATCCGGTCTTCAAGCGATGTCATTATGTATAGGATTTCCAGGTTGGCACTTCATCTCTGATGCACGTCCTGAGCTACATATTTTGCATTCCTGAAGTAAGAAATTGCGATAGCTAAAGGTATCAGATATTCTGGAGCATCTACTAGCAAATGGCCAAGGGGATCTAATCTTGGATCTATCCTATCAGAATGGACAGAATAGTGATCTCGATATTCTCTTACATGCAAATTTTTATATCGATATTGTCTTATTGCACCCCTTCTTGCTCCCAGGCAAGTTTTTTCATACTCTATGAAGGGTCGTACATCCTTAGGTACCAGAATATTTCCGTCTTTATCTATGAAATCCACCGGTAAAAATGCTCACCACTGAATATAAAATAACTGTTTTACAGGGATTTGTAGCTTTACATGAATTGTTGACTCTTCAAAAGCCGGAATTCCTTGTTTGAAGCCATAGCTTACTATCAAGGATAAGGACCAAACCAGAGGTTCACGGTCGGAATTAAAAATTGGGATATGAAATGAGGGCTAGGTTCTAGCACTTAAATTGCAATGTCATTTAATTGCCTATACAAAGCCAAAAATATACATCGATTGCACTAGACCGTCATGACCCTCATTGACAATAATAGAGAATTGTCTGAAAATATCAGTATCGTAGAATCAAAGCTGGCATACAAGGGCGACATTTGCGTTAGAATAGATAAGATCCTCTTCGATCAAAAAATAGTCACTAAAGAAATAGTAGAACATTCAGAGTCAGTTGGCATAATTCCAATTGCAAACAACGATGAAATAATTATGATATTACAATATCGTCACGCCGTAGGTAAATGCCTATTGGAGATACCAGCTGGAAAAATAGAAAAGGGTGAATCTCCCGAGACAGCTGCAATTAGAGAAATGTCTGAGGAGATTGGTTTTTCGGGAAGCATATTTCCTTTTTTTCAAATTTACTTGGCTCCAGGCTACGATACTGAATTAATGCATATTTTTATTGCGAGGGACCTACAGCATAAAAAGGCAGTTCCAGATGATGATGAACGAATCGTAGTAAAAAGACTGAAAATTTCTGATGCTTATGAAAAGGTGTTGAATGGTGATATTGTGGATTCAAAAACTATCGCATCAATTTTAGCGTACTGCGCCAAGTTTAATTCCTGCAAGCAACAAATGCTTTAAATCCTGCTAGAAGAGAGAAGTTTAGCCTCGTTTGAGACAAACAAAGCTTTAACCAGTATAATTAATTACTACTAGGACAACTCTGGACTTTACAATATATTTGGCAATATATTCCTGGATGAGGACGATAGTTACGTAAGAGCAGATCTCTTTAATCTAGTTTTATGGCTCATTTAACATTATGCTTTTGCATATGCAGTTGCATTGTCGATTCAGAGTATGCTCTTAGTGCGTCAGCATTTTCAATAAACTCCTCTGTGTTTCCGTGAAAGAACATTTTACGATTAAGACAGGCCACCTTGTTTGCCAATTTCAATACCGAGTCTAAATCGTGTGAGGCCCACACGATAGCAATCTTGCTATGAATGTTAAGGTCTTCAAGTAGACTGTGAAATCTATTCTGAGAGTCAATATCTATTCCAGTTGCTGGTTCGTCGAGTATTAATAATCCCGGGTTATTAACGAAGGCTTTTGCAATTAGAGTTCTTTGTTGCTGACCTCCAGATAATTCACCAATTCGTCTTTTTCTTTTATCATATAAGTCGACTAACTTGAGTGCTGCATCCGTTTTTTCTTTTGATGGCGGTCGTGAACTTCCTAAAGAGACGATTTCCTCTACAGTGGCCGGAAAAGTATTATCAATTGCTCTCTTCTGCTGTATATAACCAACGTTTTTCAGCATTGACTTATTTTTTCTAATATCTTCACCGAATAGCTTGATGACTCCACTATAGTCATTTATCAACCCTAAAATACACGAAAATAATGTAGTTTTTCCAGCACCGTTGGGACCAATTAATCCTAAAATATCTCCTTCGGCAACAGTGAAAGAAATTCCATCCAAAACACTAATAGTACCAATGTTATAGGACAAATCTTTAACCTCTATTGTATTCACTCAAATCCCTTCCTTTTACCTATGCCAATAATAAGCAAATATCAATAAATGAATATAACTCTAGTGTAATTGGCATTCATCATGAGATCTTTGGCAGTATATCATCTTTCTTAGATAAAGATATCCTGTAGATATCCCAAATGATATTATTCGTAAGGAGATCCTTATCTGGCACCGTGAGCGACTGAGCATGTAGAAGAGATTCACAGTATCCACCACACCATCTGCCTAATTGCATTATCTGCTTTACATCGTTAGATCTGGAGAATTGATACTCAAATACAGATTGAATTAGCAGTATAAACATTGATTTAGCATTCTACAATTCTATTTAACAGTTTTTAGCAATGATTTGACCACAGATAACAGGCTTTACGTTATAGAGGTAGCGGGTCCAGTGTTTAATATTTATACGACAATTTGATCTAAAAGTTAGTTGCGAATCAAAAAATTTTTATCGTCATTACCGCAATCAGTTCTGAATGGCGACGAGGTCACACTTTATCCCGGTCCAATAAGAAGATTGTTCGAGTTCGCCAACCTTGGTAGTTCAGATATTTTCTATCATCTTGGATGCGGATCGAGTGAGAGTATCAGAATTGCTCATGATGGATTTAAAGTCAAGAAATCGATTGGTGTAGAGATAAGCAAGAAAGTATCTATTAAAGCTCAAAGGAAAATCAGTCATTTAATGAATGCTCAAATAATAAATGAAGACTTTAGGAAGATCAATTTATCTGAAGCAACTGTCATATTTTTTTGGTTCACAGATGAGAAGATGATAGAACAAATGATTAGAAAATTTGAAATGGAGTTAAAAGATGGTGCAAGAGTAATAACGATATGGTCTCCACCGGATTTAATGATCCCTTCAAAGACAGAATTTCCATTCATGTTGTGTCAGAAGCCATTCAAATATGCAAAGGATGTTGCAGAGCAAATTACTACGATTTGTGGATCTTCATGTATCGACTTCACTGCATCATGGTATCTTGCAGAAAGATATATCCAAAATCTTGAGTCAGTAGAGGAAAGATACATTAGGTTTGTAAACATTTTTCAAAGTCTAATCATTTGGATAAATGCATGGAACGCAGGGGTTGCTTGTGAGGAAGAGATCCCTCCACCGGTAGATGCATATATTGGAATACTAAGGACTTTTTACAACATTGATCTTTCTAGTTTGATAACAAAAAAGTGATGTGTTGGCATATAGGCAATTCTGCTTTAATATAATTCATGATTGAAACCATGAAATAGGGCATCTATCGCAGTTTTAGCTTGTTTTTTTCCGTGTTTGAAATATGAATTTATGTGATAAATATGTTATCTGATCAGTGATAGAAAAAATAGGATCTGAAGCTAAAGGTGATTAAATGACTATTTGAAAATTATGGTTTGTGTGACAGCGCTGTTGTCTCCAAAGTTTATCTGAGATCTGCCGTTGTTCCAAAGCAAAATATCTGTTATCTCTGACACGGTATCATGTCTTTTGGTAAACGGATTAGTACCTCTTATAACTTGTCCAAGATCAGTATGATATAATGCGTCTCCAGTATTTGCATTATTCAATGTCTTTTTGAGGTCAACTACTACTGCATGCTGTACACCACTATCTGTTATGGTGGCCGCTATTATTTTCAGGTTACTACTAGGCGAATTGAGAGAAATATGACCACCTACAACATGGAATGGATTAGTATCTGAGAGTGGTAATAATGCGTTACTCTGGAATTTATTTCCTAGCTTTATCGTTTCCAAGTCCACATAGGTAGAGGGCGACAAAGTTACTATTCTTTTGGTGACTGTACTTGGTTCGTTTGAAACAATCACATTTTGGATATACTTCACTCGGTATATGCAGGTTGCACTCGAAGAGGCCGATGCTGCTGCTGCTGCTGCTGCGGGTGAGGCACCTGCTGCTGAAGCAGCTGAGGATGCGGCTGCCCCGATTTTACCACATGAGGCGCTGCTAGATGATGCTGCTGATGCAGCAGATGCAGCCGCTGATGCAGCGGCGGCTGAGGCACCAGCAGATGCGGCTGCTGACGCAGCAGCAGTACCAGCAGCTACAGAAGATGCAGCGGCGGCTGAGGCACCAGCCGATGCGGCTGCTGACGCAGCAGCTGAAGCAACCTCAGTCACAGATCCTCCACCGGCAGCAGCAGCTGCCGCTGCTGCTGCAGCAGCACTCCCAACAGAACTTGAAGATGCTGATGATGCTGCGGCTGCGGCTGCGGCTGCAGTCGTTTCCGCTGTCTTAGGAGGCAGACCAGTTGAACTAGCTGCTGCAGACGCCGCAGCAGCACTGGATGCTGCCCCCCCACTTGCAGCAGTTGCAGCAGCTGCAACTGCTGCTGCAGCTGATGCCACACTGGAAGAAGCTCCTGAACTGGTAGCAGCTGCAGCTGCAGCTGCAGCAGCTGCAGCTCCTGGTGATGCTCCTTTGGATGAGGCAGCAGCTGACGCGGCTGCAGCGACTTGCCCTGTAGAGGATCCACTGGCTACTGACTCTGCAGCAGCTGCTGCAGCTGCAGAAGCTGCTGCTGCAGAACCACCAGATGAGGAAGTGGCGCTAGCAGCCGATGCTGCAGCTGCTGCACCTGCTGCTGCTGCTGATGCGGCTGCGGCTGCAGCAGGTGAGGCACCGTTAGATGCGGCTGCGGCTGCGGCTGCAGCCGCAATATTGGATGACGATGCTCCATTTGCCGCTGCCTTTGATGCTGCAGAAGAGGCGGCTGTAGCGGCAGCAGATGATGCTCCTGCAGAAACGGCAGCTGCTGCTGCTGCAGAAGCTGCAGATGCACCTGGTGATGCACCTGACGAAGCGGCAGCAGCTGCAGTTGCAGCTGCAATTTCAGCTGCAGATGATCCACTTGCTGCTGCTGATGCTGCTGCTGTAGCAGCTGCGGAAGCGGCCGCGGATGAAGCCCCGGCAGCTGAGGCTGCTGCAGACGCTGCAGCTGCCGTAGTACCTGCCGACGCAGCAGAGGCAGCCGCTGAGGCTGAGGCTGGTGTAGCGCCGTTTGACAAAGCAGCTGCTGCAGCCGCTGCAGCTACATCTTCAGCTGAAGCGCCACTTGAGGCAGCTGCTGCTGCAGCAGCCGCTGCTGCTGCAGCAGCTTCTTTAGTTGCTCCCGAGGCAGTAGCAGCTGTTGCTGCAGCGATTCCAGCAGCAGTTTTGGCTGGAGTTCCTGCTGAAATAAGAGACGAGGCTGCGGTACTTCCAACTTCGGCAGGTGTTGCACCTGAGGTTGCGGCTTGTGCTGCTCTCGAGGCGGCTACTGATGCAACGTCCGACTTGACTTGTCCTTCGGGAATGACATTTTCAATTAATGGTTGTAATACATTTTGCTTGGTTTGAGTATTATTAATCACTGGTGTAACCTGCCCGCTCTGCTCTCCGGGAGTAGATAAAGACGGCAAATTTCCCTGATTGGCTGGTTGTTCATTCACAGTGGCGTTGTTTTCTGATGAGCTTGGTTGTTGTGCATTGTTTTCTGATGAGCTTGGTTGTTGTGCATTGTTTTCTGATGAGCTTGGTTGTTGTGCATTGTTTTCTGATGAGCTTGGTTGTTGTGGAACAAAGGTTGGTGATGTATTTGGATTCGAATTTCCTGATATAGAAGATTGTTCTGGATTAGTAGTGTTCAGTTCGGACGTAGGATTCTGTAGCGAGGACTGTTCCTCGCCTAAACCAGAAGTGGAGGATTTCTGTAAGCCATTATTATCAGAAGTAGGCTGCTGAAAGGAAGAATTTTCCTCATTAGTAATATCTCTAGCTGAGCTGCCGAGAGTGCTTGAATTATCGCTCGATTTTTTCTTGCTTTTAGCAACCGCTAGATCATAAACGCTAAAGGGTAGAATGCTAGAAATAACTATGATTGATATCAATATAACTGCAAGCGTTCGTTTCGAGTCTAAGGCGGAATATAACATAATCAAAAATCGTAACAGTAATATAAATACAATTCTACTTTTGTTACCGTTAGTATAAAAATCTGAACCTAAGTCACATTAAAACTGTTTATACAATCCCCGGTTATCTAAGATTATTCTGTAGTCGCAATTTGGTTAAATATTCATACCACAAGTTTCTTTATATGATTCATTGATTAAATAAATAATATTTTTGTCAACCAGGATTTGTTGTGGTAGAAAGAAATGTCTCCAATACTTTATTGAATTTATCAGGATATTGATCCATTATTGCATGGCCAGCATCTTTTATATGTACGAGCCAGGCATCAGGGATTTTTCCAGCAATAATTAAAGAATTAGCTGCTGGTACATTAATATCATCAGTTCCAGTTATGATCAACGTAGGACTGGATACACTTGTAAGCTTGTCACAAACGCCATTCCCAAACCAGGCTGGTTGAACGCCAAATTGCTGCTTTAGCGTATTAAGAGGAATAGGACTAAACTCCGAAAAGTTTGCACGCTCAGGGACATTCTGAAATGCATTAGGATGCGACTTCATCCAACCTGATCCCGCCGAGTCACCCATAATCGTTCTTAAATTACTAATTGGAACATTATTTGTTGCATTTTTTATCATTTCAGAAGCGAATCTTAAAAGTTGAGGACTGGGAGGTATACTCTCTTTTCCTCCACATGACGCACTAACAAGTACAAGCCTGTTCACCTTTTCTGGATGCGTAACTGCAGGCTGTTGAGCTATAAACGAACCAAGAGAATGTCCTAGAACGTCCGCCTTTTGTATTTTCAAAGCTTCTAGTAATCCAGTGGTGTCATTTGCAAATTGTTGAATTGAGAATGGTTTGTTACCTGTTGTTGTATTTCCAACCCCACGGTTATCAAATACAATTACCGTATGGTTTGTAGACAGATTTCTTAAAATAGATGGCTCTCAACTATCCATCTTCGAACCTTGACCGCCAATAAGCAAAATAGGGTCACCTTTACCAAGGGTCCTATATGCAATATCGATATCTCCCACATGAACCCTTTTTACAGGTATATTTTGGATGTTTAGTAGATTTCTATTGTTAGTGTTTATTTGATTTGTATTATTAAAGATTGTTTGATCTGTTTGACCGTAAGCAAGGTTAGCAGTACCAAAGTAATTATTACTAGTAATCAGGATCGTATTGCTTGGAATAATGATAATAATTAAGGCAACGGTAATAAGTACAGGAATTTGAAATGCATCATTACTCGGGTATGCATTTTTTATGCACTTATAAGCCTTTCTTCAACAACGATGATTGATAGACGTAAATCAACCTGATCATACGCTGATAACTTACTTAGAGCTTAGTCATGATTTGTCATCTACAATCGGAGACTCTCCTGAATCCAATATTTATGGTTTGCAGAAATCTGGACATTTAGAACTTGTTTAGCAGATCTTCATTCATGACTTGCAGTACATTGGGGATTTACTTCACCTGCTGGCAGTCCTGTTAACACTAAAGCTACAGATACCATGAACTCTTCTCAGTCGGACAGCAAAGGGCTACGATCCTACTGTTCCTTCCTACCGTAACCGATTTTTCTCAAAGTCAATGGATTAGTTACTATATCGATACTAAAAGTAGTTTCTAACTCACTATATCAGTATGAAAGTTTTTGTTGATTTCTGCTTTATAGAATATCATCATAAACTACTAATTACGCAAATGAAGACAGTATTCAACCTTTGGCTAGAATGAGGGCTGAGAATAATTACCTCTAGGAGCATTTTACACACTCTGCATTTCACAAATGTACAATCTAGTCTCTTGTCTTCCGATAGGCCTATGAAACAATTCTTTTTATCATCAAATGAAGATGGTTTGTACCAAGATTGAAGCACAATTCACCTGGTTTTCCGACTGTCATTTTTTTAAATTCTTCTTGAAGTTTTTCTGGAAGATTTAAGGTCATAGTAAGATTCTTCATGGTTTTTTCATTATCTCTAGATGCGATGGTTACATTCAGTTCCTTATGTACTGATACAAGTTCAAATCTTGTTGTAGAAAAAGGTTATGCTCAATTACGAGCGTAATTGCTATTGCTATGTTGATGTATGGTTACCAATGATTTCTATAAATCTGCTTTCTGGACCAACTAAAACAGTCAGTACTCTGTCAGTATTTGTATTGTGTGTTTCTTTTAAGCTATTAAGGATGTTAGGGCATGTTCCAACGCATATACCGCTTGGTTCTCCACTTATTCGACTACCATCAACCTTGACAATGAACGGGGCATCCTTTCCTTCAGCATTTTTGGAATCTATGACATGTCTTGGTACGTTAACTTCTAGTGCTGCTCCATTTGCTTGGGGATTGACGGCAAGATCGAGGCTCTTTCTAGAAGGATCTGATAATATTCCAACAAGTGAACCATCTGGTACACTATAATCGATAGGAACAGTCTTTCCATTCACCGTGAGATTATACTTATTAGTAAATCCAGGTTTTAAGAGAGTTCCAATTATGCGGCTACTGACCTGATCGGTATCAGGCCCTCCGAGTTTTACCACGAACTGTGCGTTTACTGTTTGAGCAGTCAGTATTGCGTTTGTTCTGACAATGGCTATGCCTAAAACCAATGACAGGCCTAAAAATGACACCAGATTCTTCCTCTTATTATATTGACTTAGAGAAGTATTCATTCAAGCTATTATCAAAGTGTATGAATTTATGAATATCTATTATTATTCTTGACCTGAATACACTGCAACGCGACGCCTTGAATAATATGTTTAATATGCCGCCTTAGTAGTAGTTGTGAGTATACATGAATAAAAAATTAGCTGTAATAAGTGCTATATCCATACTCCTCTTGATGTCCTATACTCTGGCTGGTGCTAATAACTCGATGCTCCTGGCCAAATCGAAGTCAGATAGTCGGTCGAGTGGTTCTGGCTCTGGCAGCGAGGCTAACGTAGCTCAGACGGCTAAACCAGATAAGGATTGTGCCTTTAATCCTAATGGTCTAGCAAAATGCAATCCCGACCCGACAACAGGCAAATGTCCTAGCGGGTTTTCTGCTAATGATAAGGGGAACTGCTTTCCTAAGGGTCCATGTCCTACTGGTTACGCAAGACTTGATAATGACGAATCAGGCAAATGCTTCAAGAAATGAACTTCAGAGTTCCAGAAATAAACAAAAGGTAGTATAAGTTGCTTATCAAGCCTCATATTTTAGAGTCATACTGGTTTTAGACGTGGAAAGTAAGTTGCTAACGAATCTGGTACTAGGAGCAGTCTTAGTTCTGACGACAGGAGCAACGGTGACAATATCTTGCGTTTATGGAGTTCATAACGGAAGTAGTCACAATCACAATAGAGTCATTGCAGGAAGTCAAAATAAGAACTACACGTCACTGGACGCCCATTCTGGATAATGGACAGTAATCTCTGTTCCAGTCTAATGTTAATTAGTGATATTCATTGATATTCTTTCTGGCGAATATCTGATAGGAATATACACCGTGTAATGTCAAGAATACACAGTGGAATAATAATGCTCAATGATGTACATTTGGCCAATAGTGATAGCGAATCGTCGAATAGAATTACAGTCAAGCATTGTCAGCACAAATGCTATGACCTTTGCTTGTTGCAACCATTGTATTTTAGCTGACTCTGCTAGCAAGAATTAATATTTAAGAGTGCATTATAGTGTAACATCATGGTTTTCGGTGCGATGCTAGTAGGAGGCATGGTTGCGAGTGGCGTTGTAGCAGGTGGGCTTATTGGACACTACGCTACTAGAAATCGGTACGAATCAATGGCCAAGAACCAAGTACAGCAAGAACAAGTACAACGAGCTCAAGCACAAGCTGAGGAAGCTGAACGGGCAGCTAGGGCAGCTGAATTGCGATCTGTACAAACACAGACAAATAGCTTTAGCAAAAACAATGATGATACCTTTCAAAGGCTCGAAAAATTAGGTAAGCTAAGGCAACAAGGATTGATAACTGATGAAGAATTTCAAAGACTCAAAAGTCAATTAATATCTGGTTATTGAAAGTATGTTTGTAATGATTAGCAAGATCTAATTGTTAGTTTTGTCTCATGGGATTATGCACCAGCCATTTCAAATTAGGTTCATTATATATCGATATAGATAGAAAGGCGATGCTCCATCTTATGAAAACTTAGTTATCATAAATTCAATCATTCAAAATTCTGATATGCTTCAGGAATTAAAATAATCTCTACGAAAACTATCAGATAGATACAATAAAATCACCTTGAATTACCCGCCAAATGTCAAACTCTGCCAATGGGTATTCAGAGGAAATTCTCAACATACCATAGCAATATTATAGATTTTGATAATGACAGTACTTTGCAGCGATAGATCGGCATGTGATCTCTGTAAGTCACTATTGGCAAATCGACAGCGAGTTCTAATATTGATGGGATGCTAAGATAAATATGTTGATCTAGCCGAAAGGGTAATCAATGTATATTTCTCAATAACAGTTTTGATATCCTCTAAACGAACCCGAATCATTCAATTAGCTTATAGATTGAACAGGAGATAAAAAGAAGTAATTAGTAATTAGCACTAAAAATGTATGAAATTTAAGCGAAGCCAGTTCGACGAGTGACTCATCATTCTCCTCGTGATCTCAGAACTAACGCCCATTTAACCAAAGTCCTCACCTATTTAATTCCTTAAAATCATAATATCGTATCAAATTAAGTACATTTTATATCAAAATGGACTATTTTATAGTCAGTAATAAATTAATATATATAGGTTTTATATGTGGCGAGTAATGGAGTTAACATAGTTAAACTATTTATATTAATATCGGACCCCTAATAATGCTGGCGGACTAAAAAGTTGTTATCGATAACGTCTTTAGGAAAAAAAACCAAGAAATTGACCATGTCCCCGTATCGTGACAGGGTTTACATCATTAAAGACATAATAGTCAAACTAGTAGACTATGGTTCCTTAAATCAGACTTCACTTATCAGTTTCTGTGGACTCAACCTAAAAAAACATAGATCAATTCTGTTTGAACTTGAGCTAAATGAGCTTGTAACCCGATCAGAAATTACTTCTGGTCACAGGACAATTACAGTGTATAAACCTACTCAAAAAGGTATAGAATTTTGTAACAAGATTATCGAGCCGTACGAGAAGATGTTCCCAAGGCAGAGGCAGCAAGGCAAGTCGGAAATTCCGGTACCATTAGAATCAAGAAATATTCAAGAAGAATTGAAAATTGCAAGCACAGTGAAAAACGATCAGGACATTTCCATACGAGATGACCAGCAGTCAATAGTCACTGTACGTGAGATGGCCGTTCACTAATATTTGTCTGCTTTCATAATGTGAATAATGCTTTTATCTATGATCAATTTGCACATAGCAGAAAAATAAAAATGATATTCTGAAGTCGTTTACAGAATAACATGCATTACAATTTTTCCATCCAAATACTGGTCCTTTATTGTTTTGGACTGGATTCATGTTTTAAGATGTTATAGGTACGAAGAATGTGACTTAGCTGATCTATTGACTTCCAGTCTTATATGGACTTGGACTGCCGCAATGGGCAAAAAAAGGGTTCTAGAAATCAAAGATAGATTGTTACCTATGTCCAGGAGTTACTGACACATTACCTGTCATTATTTGGTAAGAACGACCTCAGGACTGTTTATAACGATACCTGTCTTTGAGACCGTCAATTCTCCGTTCTTTTCAGCCTTCAGTATATCACTAGCAGATTTCAATATTCGAGGAGTTGCATCAGTATTCCATTTTACAAAATTCAGTGCATATAATGGACTGTACCCCTTTTGACCAGGAGATGCTGTCGAAACGCCTAATTGAAATCCCATTGGCGAGTTACCTTGTTTTACTCCATTGATGAAGTCATATCCTTGCTGAAGACTAGATTCTGGACTTGATGCAAGTGATGGAGAGTAGTTAACATTAAAACCGGTTGTATTTGTAATTGAGGCCGCAATATGAGCATCTGAAGCGTCGGTAGCTATAAAGTACCCGATTTTACCATTTACATACCCTCTTGAAATAGGCACAGTTACGGAGCTAGTTGAACTCAGATTAGGAGCTGTGGAATTAGTTAGCTTAGTACCATTTGTACTTGGTTGCTGTGCGTGAGTCTTTTGTCCTAAAAGCTGCGGAGCTAATATGACAATCGACGCTAAAAAGAACACAACTACAACTATACATTTTCTTGAACATTGCAGACTTGTCTTCATATCATCACAACATTCAATAAATTACCATATATGAATTTTTTAAAATGGTCCGAAGGAATTGAATATGTCCTAAGTATGGCTTAAGTAGCAAATTAAAGTTTAGACCCAAGAGAAAATTCATTACCCGTAAACTTCATCTTTGATGTTTGCCTATATTTGTAAGGTGTTGAGCAATGGAATATCCTCCGATGTGGATTTGGGCTATAATAATTGGCATTATTATTGGAACTAAGCTCGTTATTAGATGGCATGTAACAAAACTAATACCCAGACAGGAAATTGATAACTATAACCTGAACGCAAATATTGAAAGTGGAATAAAGAAACAATCCAACACGTACAATAATAATGAGAAGATCAGAAATATCAGATATTACAAGTACGGTCCATTTCGATTATACAAGCGACGGTTAACTCCGAGGAAAGAGTGATCTAGAAGACAACTTTGATGACTCTGTTAATGGTTTAACCTTTTCCATAGTCGTTCTAGATTACAGTAATTAAATTGACATAAAAATTCTCAAATATGTGGATATCTGCTGTCAATTGTAATCGTATCAATATATAGAATTGTGTTTCTTAGAAAAGTATCATGACTACACTTAGATATTCGAAAGTTACTCTCTGACTCGAATCATTTCTTCAGAAAACGCAAAAAATGTACACAATGAAGTTTGTACTCTCTAAAAAATATTAAAATTCATAGTACTAATTCTGACTTCTTAGATATTCTTGAACATCCGAAGAAGAGTATTAGGAGTAATCATAATGAAATTTAACCTTTTTTTATCCGAGATTTGTATTAACAAATGCTTTATCTTCTGAGTGCCTCTAATGGTGATAATCGTGATGCTTTCCATGCAGGAAACAAGCCGGCGCCTAAACTAAGAAAGGTAGAAAGAATCCACACATTAAATAAGTCTCTAGGAACGAATACCGGATCAACATGAGAAGCCCCACCACCCTGAGCACCACCACCTTGTCCGGGAGCGCTGGGCGCAAATCCGGAGGTCAGTATGTAGGCTCCACCAATACCACTAAGAATTCCAAAAGTAGAACCAAGAAGACCTATAAATAGGGCCTCGGTGAGGAACAAGGTAAGAATAAACCTACTTTTAGCACCAATGGCCTTCATTGTTCCTATTTCCTTCGTTCTCTCCGTGACCGAAGTGTAAAGAGTCGTAATTATTCCTACAGCCCCAACAAGTAATGCAATAAATGCTATTGCTACAGTGAACGCACTATTCCCACTTTGGAATCGTTGTCTAGTTTGAAGAATAGCTTTCGGTGTGATCACGCCGATATTGTTTCCATACAATCCTGTGATCTCTTGCTGTACAGTACTTACATAATCAGCAGAAAGAGTAACTACAACCATTTGATCGTATCTTCCTGCTTTGCGAAATAATGAATTCCCAGTAGGTTCATTGATTATAACCCGGTTATCAATTTGATTGTTTCCGGTCGGTAGCATAATGGCACTCACTACAAAGCTCTTGGATTGTTGTTCCGTTCTGCCAGTTTTAGAATCGACAAAGGAGAATATCGCCTTAACTGTCTGACCGACTGTAACAAAGGGTGTCGCTTTTCCTGGAGGATTGGCAATTGTATCTCCTACTACCATTGCTGAAGGATTATTGGATTGAATGGAAGAACCTTCCGTTAACTGTAGAGAAGGATCTATAAGATAGATTTTTTGAGGATCCATTGATAAAACCTGAGCGTTTAAAATGTTACCTTGAGCGTTTAGTTCTAGCTGCCCTTGATATGATGGAACGACATCTTGGACATAAGGAAGGCTTTTTAATCTATTCACAACTTCGGAATTTAAATCAATAGTCGGGGTGCTTGAAGCTCCGGAACGGAACCCATTTTGACCTGAACTGACAAAAATAACATTTGGAGCTAAGCTGTTCAATTGTTTATTTAAGAAAGTGGCCTGACCCGCACTCATGCCATTAAGAGCTACCATCAATGCACTTCCCACTATCACCATTAAGATGGTGAGAGCAGATCTAGCCTTTCTATCATTGAGTGCGTCAAATGAAAGAAGGAATATTTGTTTGAAGTTTTTACTATTGTGTCGTTGATTGACATAAGACTTTTGGTACGTGGTTCGGATGACATCTCGTTTCCTGCCATTTGTTACTAATTTACCAGCTTTGTTAAGATGATTTCTGAACAAGGCGCATGATATCCACCTCTACCAAATTTGGTATCGATAATTATGTTTATAAACCTAGAGTAACGTTGTTAATCGAATAGTAGCTGATGATATCATCTTTAGTATAGATGTTGAAGGCTTTGTGTTACAAATTGTCTTACTTTTGTTTATCTTGTGATACATTCGTCGAATGTGTCACACTTTAATTTTAGGCAAAGAAAATTGGTCTTAAATCATTCGATGGTAGATGAAAATAGAATTTTCTATCACTCTTGTATTATATATTAGCTTCTGATACGCAATTTTGAATAATTCGGCAGATACATTTGCATCCATTTGACTATAATCAAATTCAGAAATTCATGGACGTCTATTAAGTTTCAATGTACAGATGCGTTACTAATCGTAGTATCCATTGAGCCATCAGACTCAGATTGTTGTTCAGAATTGTTATCATTTTTTAAATTTTCTCTTTTTTCCGTAGTTTTCTTACTTCGGGAATTTCTCTGAAGTTTTCTTCAGAAGTCTTTGATAATTTGGCGTCAGATTCTATACCATGTGCTTGAGGGACTTCTGTCAATTCAAGAATTTCGTACTTGTGTTGTTTCTCTTCGGTTGAAAGCATATCATGAATTAGAAAACGAAAAAAAGCAAATTCGCTCATAATAAGTTCCAACTTTATTATACGTACTGAGAACCTAATAATCTCTTTGAGATCACATTGACAATAGAGCTATAAAGATGCAATTGAGCTCCGAGTACACCAAAAAGTGGATTTAGTAGGTAAGAACAGGTCAAAGTCTTCTTATGACAAAATATTCATTCGAATCCATTTAGCCAACTATATAACATTCTGGGATTAATCCTAGTACAATCTTGCTATTCCAAGCTTAGATTAATCGATAATTGCATGATTGTATGGATCGAGCATCCGATCAACTACTCATACTGATAATTCTGCTGGACTCGAAACCGATTTTGATTATTTATTCTCTCTGTAAAGGCTGATATAGTAGTATGATGTTATTACTATAGAAGACAATATGGCACAATTGTCTGAACCAAATAAGGAAAGTAGTAATAGAGAGAGGCTTGAAAACAAGACAATCGAATATTCCTGTGGCTGTGTATATATATTTGATAATCAGATAATATTGAAACATATCTGCGAAGAGCATGAGACGCAGCTGATAACATATAACGGTTAACTTTATTTTTTTCAGATATTATTAAAAATCCTGTCTAAGCGAACTTGGATTTTACAAATTATATCAAATTAAATTAGTATAAACTACCCGTTGTAATGAACGTCACATTTATTTTTTACTCCATGGGAAATTTGTAAATTATACTAATAATAGATTATTAAATATCATTACTGATCATGATAAACATAATTATGAATTGATGTAGGTATATGGAATCATGGATAAACTAGAATTAATTGATAGGCATGCATACCATCAAAGAACTAAATCACGTATGGTAATCGTGGCTATGATTCTGGCAGGTATCATCGTTATTACTTTCGTGACTTCAATAAGTATCGAATCTGCGCTTCAGAAGATCGATTTAATCGGACTCAAACATGCATTAGGTGATAAGGATGATAGCCAAGGGAAACAAGTGAAAATCCTTCCTTGTGATAACGAACATCCATGTCAGACTTTAGTCGAGTGATGGTCAAATATAGTGGATCATTCCAGCTAGATCCATCTTTACACTTTGAAGCGGTTGAATAAGGAATGATGGAGTTCCTTCAGGCACCAAATGCATAACTTATCCGCAGTGATCTTACGTCTAAGTTAAATCTAGTGGTAGGAAGGATGCCAACAGATCACATCACATTCTTTGAAAATGAATCATTGAAAATTGGAAGATTGAATCTCAGGATCCTATTGGCATCCACATGTATCGCTGGTAGAGTATGAGGTTGAGACCGTCTTGAAGTTGCTTTTTACCTACAATCTATTCATTCAAATGGACAAATAAATCAGACACTAAACGAGGGCAATTAAGAAGTTGTAGCTTCATAGTTCGGATAGTCCAACCACGTTAACATGGAAAGGCGACACTTTGACATCATCACTCTAAGGCGTAGAACAGGATTAGAAAAATGAACTAAATATGAGACATATTCTATTGCAGATGAACTTGAATACACAGATTCTAATCTTGTTGTGATTGTGGTCCGATACGACATACTCATTTTTGACCTGAGCGAGATGCGGCTATTTGTGGTGCATAATAAGCAGATCCTGTCCTGTAGTTCACGAAGTAAAAAATAAAATTGATTGACATTTAGTCAGATGACCTTTTTGTGTTGCGGAGAGTCCAATTCAAAACATGGGGCAAGCTAACCAATCTACTAATATATCGGAAGTATTCTATCTACAAACATAATAATTACCATGTCAGATGAGAATGAATTCATAATTGAAGATGCAAATAATGAAAACTCAGATTCCAACTCAGGGGAAGATATCACTATAGTTGATGAAGTAGTTGAGAATCCACAAACACAAGAGAGCTTCGAGGTTATCTCTGTAAATTCAGAGAATGAAGATGTAGATAAGCCAATTGATTCTGAAAACCTGCCTGTAGAAGAAAGCCTAGAGGAAGTAAGAATAGATAATGATGATTTGATTGCGGATGAATCCAAGGTGGAACTCCCTCCTGCAAAAACCAGAAAAAGGGGTAAAAAGAAGACACGAGGATTAATTGATTCTTCTGCGGATAAAAAGCTTGAGGTCCAAGAAGTCTCAAAGATTAATGAAAAGGCTATCGGGGAACTCCGAAATGAGATCACAGAGCGGATAAAGATAAGCGAGCAGAAGCTCGACAAAGTCATCTCTGCGATTCGCCCCATTGAAAAGCACATTCATTCAAGCGAAAAACAAGATCAATCGACCAAACAGATTCAAGTCCAAGTTAAACAAATACAAAAACAATTACAACAAATGGAAAAACTGACAAAGAACATGACTTCTGTAATTCTGAAAAAAATTGATAAGGAGGTCAAATTTAAGCTTCAAAAAATGCCAATCAGGGAGATAAAACCTAATAAATCAAAATCTAATCGAATTCAAAAGACAAAAAGCTCAAAGAAGTCTAAAACAACGAAGAGAAAAAAAATATAAAACTAGCAGGGAATTCTAGTGTAGTTTAACAAACACAATGCTGGCAGTTCAGGCAGGTAACTAGGAAATCCAAACTAACTCAATTGATAGTTGATTATAGCCCTTACTGGTTTAACAATGTCTACTTAGGTTTGCGTCTATAGCGATTATTCAACTGATTCTTTTACTATTTTAAAGTGAGCTAAATTAAACTAATTGCAAATTTGAATTTGAAGTTTGCAATATAATGATAATATTGAGCAGTATTCTGTTAGTAAATCAAACATTTTACAAGAAAGTTAGTTCATGATCCCAACAAATGCAAAATCTATTTAAACAAATTAAAATAAGGCCGTCCAAAAATTTTTTTTCAACGTGCCAGATTCTCAGTATGGAATCTTTGCAACCGGCGGTCCCAGATTCGTCTATATAAACAACCTTGAATCTCCTAGTCAAGCTCAAAGGGCCTTTTGTATATTCTATTAATTTCTACTTGTAGTTGCAGATTCTGGATGTTTCCAGTAGAGCATAATGAGGGGTACACTTTATCATTCACATTATTTTCGTAGAGTCGATGTTATTCTGCCTTTATTCCGGGACACTCTATAAAATGACCATTGTAACACCCCTGGCTAGGGGCACACCACGTTTTGGCACATATACTACAAGTCATAAATGTCCCTGATTTATTGCCACAATAGTCGCACTTTGTATTGGTGTTCATTTTAAAGTCGTCTTGATAGATCCTCACCACTAGTATACCACCAAATTGAGTACTCCAAAAGAATTGCTAGAGTATCTTACACCAACTTTCGACTCAGAAACTTTATAGATCAACACAGGGAGGCAGTCCATACAGTTAACTCCAAATCAGATCAAAATCTGTATAAAATGCTATTACCCACATAATTGAATCTTTAGTCACGACATGACGTATTAACTGGAAGGCATTAAATAAGTGATGCGCCTTGGCATAATTCCTTAAGCATGACATAAAATTTCTCTTGAATCAATTTGGTTGTTGCTAAATTTTGTCATTAGCTCTGGGACAAGTATTATTCCATTTTTTGGAAAAATCAAAAAATACAGATACTGAGCAGAAGACAAATTAGTCTCTCATAAACCTGGAAAGCATGCAAGCTATTGAAACTTAGTTGCACTCTAATTAGGTTATCAGAAAATCCCAAGTGAATGACAATACACATTTTGTGGAAGAGAACCTGAACCAGATATACTGGCGCTTGACATTGTATAAAAGAGCGCATCAATGCCATATAAGATCTCTGCTACTATGCCTCAATGACTTCGAGGATATACCAAATTATTTAGGACAGTGTAATTCTTATCACCATGCAGTTTTTTACAATACTATCCATTTTTCTTTCTTCAATGGCGCCAGATGGCCTAATCACGCGATAAACTCATAGAGTCATTATTTATGAGATTCGGACTACATATTGCTTTGTTAAAATTTGAATTATTGCTATGTGATGAACATCTCATTTACTGCAGATCAGCATCTATATTTTCGGAGCGACGAGAGGAGAAATTATATTATTGAAACCTTCAGACGGTGCAATCCAATGTTCGAAAGTTGAGTCATTATGTGAACACTCGTTTCCCAATAGCAATAAATTTCCTTATCAAGACATGCCCTCTATTTTCCGATTGTTTACCTTAATATCATGTGAAAGCAATGATTGACAGTCATCACGGAATTTGTAAACATCAACAGCCCACGCGGCATGAATAGGGGCAGCAAAACTAGCATAAGTCAACATATTGTAAATTGCGGCTAAGATGGCAGAACGAGCTCGTGAAGCCCGGGTATATAATTCTCCTCTCACACGTACAAAGTATAGGATTACCTAGATCAATTCTACTTAATACGAACATATATTTGTATACTAATATTATGATTTATTATGTCAAATTATGACAGGAATCATCTTTTCCAAGCAATTTGCCGGCGGACTTCCATTAGTTATACTCTAGCAAAATAATAGATCTGCTTCAAATATTCCAGCCGTAACGTAGCTTAAATTTGTTTCAATAAGATTGATTGCTAGGAATCAACAAAACAAGAAGAATAAATAATCTTATTGTAATATCTGATCTTCGAATCTTAATTCAAATGAGCTCCCAAAAATACGGTTTAATTTATATAATTTTGCTAGCTCATTGAGTGCTTTTCATTTGCTTTGAACAAATGAATCTTTGGACTTCTTTATACAATTGTATCGCCTCTTCTCCGAAGGCCTGTATTTTATACTGGATATTGTCGACACAAGCTATTTCTACAAAGTAGTATTCAATGCCATCCTTTGTGAAAAATATTCCGTTAGGACTAGCGACTATAGTGCAGCAACACTTGCCACTTTCCTGGGGAATCAACATGTTTTTTTCCTTTTGAGGATATAAAGTCATAAGCTGGTGCAATGCATCAACACTACTTTTGTAGCGGACTTCTGATGAGATTGCTTTGAGCGTCATGCTAGTTGTAACGCTCCATCTGAAAGAGCTAGCAATGAAACACTTTCATTGTCGCAATTGACTCGACATTTTTTGTCTATAGGAGACAATTCATTCGCATAAATATGCCATAGAGTCCGAATTTGCAATTCATAGCGACATATTAGTCCCACAAATAAATGAATTCAAATTGAGGTAGATTAACTAGACTACATGTAGTACATAATAGATCAAATAAATCTGTTCAAATCAGTACGAATTATGTTTCCTAAAAATCCATATTTATTTACCCATTGGATACTTTACTGTGCGAAAAGCCCCTAATACTCTAATGGATATGATTATTACAAAATGCCGTCACTACGAATTATTTGATTATTTGATTTTTATGTCACGGATTTTCAGATTCAATACATAATCACTGAATGTTTTAGATTTAGAACGATACCATACACTCATCTAGGATTTCAAGCTAGATATTTATGCTTTTCAAAAGAGTAATGGACACCACATTGTGATATATTTTTCAGTAACACATTAGTTACCCTACATTAAACCATTATAACAGATACACCATTTTGGTAGATGATGTGAATACAGTACAATCAAGCAACGAAAGAGTAAATCATGCCTTAGAAATCAATTCAGCCAAGTAGGCTTGATCTCCTAGCGCTAATTTAACTGGAGCGTAGATACATATAGGCACTGAAACTTGGCGTCTAAAGCATTTCTTATTAGATCAAATATTGCATAAAATCTCGATTTTCATTATTGGTCCTATACGAATTTGTTAAATGACATTAGCCTTGCTATAGTCCGTTATTTAGGGGATTTATTTAGAACTGGAATCTAGTATATCCAATTATAGACCAAAGCTTGTCATCAACATTTGTCCTCATTTGGGAATGCCTTCTTGACATATTTTGTAATGGCAACATATTGAATGATAAGCGAAAGGAGAACTACTCCGAAGGTTAAGGTTGCAATAATGTCTTTTGTATTACTATTGCCTACATTTTCAATAGGCAACGATGCAACAAGCGCCACTGATAAAGCTCCTCTCATTCCCCCCAGTACTACAATATGTCTCCATGCTTTAGGAATTTTTTCTCGTGTAAATCTATTTATTAAGGATAAAATAGGATAAGTAGACATTATTCTTGCCAAAAAGACAAAACTGAATGCTAATACGATTAGCCCAATATTTTGACCAATGCTTATGATATTCATGCTGACCCCCAAATAAAGAAATGCCAACGAATTTGCCAGAAATGCAATAATCTCCCAGAAATTAAAAACTGTAGTACGAACTTTGAGGCTCATATATGCCTCCTGTTTAACAGTAATATTTCCAAAATACAAACCTGCTACTGCAACTGCTACTAATCCTGATACACCAAGAGAATTTGCAAGTACAACCGAACCAAATACGGTAGCAATTGTTAATGCGGTTTCAGAAAAAGGATCATTCATTAAGGAATGAAGTTTGTTGGTTGATATGGCTATAGCGAGTCCAACGGCTGCTCCTCCAAAAAATATTACGATAAAATGTTCTGATTCAATAATAAGATTTGAAAATCCGTTGGCACTGTTGCCTGCAATCCCAGCTATTAAGGCCAATATGGACGAAAAAACTATCAGCCCAGTCGCATCATTGAAGCTAGACTCGAATTCCATCAACGTGGAAAGACCTTTAGGTACCCTAAGCTTTTTGAAAATTTCAACCACTATTGCAGGATCCGTTGGGGAAATTAGAGAAGCAAAAAGAAACGATACTGCAAAGCTAAGTCCTGCAACATACATTAACAAGGTGCCTGCAACTAAGGTAGACATGACTACTCCTACAGTTGCCAGAAGCAGAGCAGATATTCTGACTGTCTTAAACTGCTTGTAATTTACTTTCATCATTGCTTCAAATATTAACGGTGGAATTACAAAATTAATTATTAATCTTGGATCTATTCTGAATCCTGTCACATTCACAAAATCTAGACCTGTTAAACCGACAAAAGAAATTGCAATTCCAAAAACTACAAGAATAATTATGTGAGGAATTCTTGTTCTGGATGACAATAACGCAGCAACAAATATCATGGCCAGAAATATTGGAATTAGATACTGAGATGAGACAAGTGGAGCTCCAGATGTAGCTGAATTAATATTTGGAGCAAGAAATGATAGCATCTGTAATCACATAATTATTTAACACAGTCATAAATACTAGATCTAGAGATACACCGGTAATTGTTGACTATATTGGTTAGGATCATAATTGATTCAATTTTATCAGTTAAAACTTTTCGGTTTTGAATCTCTGTCTCTTAAATATAGATTTTTCAAAATCATGTGTTAATGAACATTTTCAAAAATAGTTAAATATGGATTATCTGTAATTTTTCTCTGTTTAAGTTAGCTATGATGGTTACTTTTGGTATCTTTTCAATGACTCCTATACAAATCCTCAGACACTGGCCTAGAGTATTATTACGTGGAATGTGGGACCCCACTTTTTGTAAGTCTAGGCAAAATTCTGTTTGTTATAAACAGTATTTAAAGCCAATACATGTACGATTATCGATTCTGAATTTTTGGTTCATATGCTTATTCTAGTAAGTCGTGGTCAGTTCGACAAATCTGACTATTAAAATAATAATGTTTTTAACACATCTCTAGAATCGAAATATTGGATGAGCAATTTCGGAAGGGGAAGAGATTCATCAGACACCACTAGGGTAAAGACAGAAACAATAACTTTCAGACTCCCTATGCCACTTTTGAACGAGCTAAGAAAAGATGCTAAATTGGAAAAAATGAACCTAAACGCCTTTGTTACTAGAATATTTTCCAACCATGTTGAGTGGGAAAGGTATGAAAGAAAAATGGGATTGTTGCCAATGACTAGACCATTTTTAAAGGCAGTAATTAATCGGATGACTGATGAGGAAATAGTACATTTGGCAGAAAAAATTGAAAAGCAAAATTTTAAAAACATATTCACATTCATGAGAGAAAATCATGATGTAAGCGATTTTATCGAAGTCCTCCGAAGTTGGCTTACAGTTTCCTGGATGGATCACACTATAGTTAACAGAAATGGATCTTACTTTCTAAACATTCAACATGACCTGGGAATCAAATGGTCGTTGTACGTCAAGACGTTGGTATCGGAATTATATCAAGATATTCTAGGAAAGAGAGTTGAAATAGATATTACAGACAATTTAATTTCATTTATCTTTTCCAATTAATTACCGCATTTTTCCCTGCCCCTTAGACGCAGGGGAAATGGGCTATGACTCTTGTCAATAAAACCAATGGATTGAATTTAAAATAATTTTTTTAAGGCTTCAAATATAATATCTTTCATGGCTTGCTATACATAATTGTCAAATCAATTTCAATTATTACATAGAAATGATTTGTTGGATATACCTTTTGCATTTGATGATTTTTGATCAAGAATCTAATAAGGTAAAACCTTAAATAAGATAGGATTCACCTTCAGAATTTTCGCTTATACGATACAACTAGAATAATTTGATTTATGTCACAACATAAGAATCACTGCATTTGGCTTATTACTTTGTAACACAATGAAAACCTTGAATTTATTTAAAATAGACGCTAATAAACTGATAGAAACTCTATGTCGTCAACATTACACAAATCAGTTGAATGCCCATATTGTCACTCAAAGTTCAAAAATAGTGACGAAATGTCAAAACATATCGATAGAATACATATCGGTTCAGGGTTACTAGAAGGAAGAATCCATCGAAATTAGTTGTAATCTCGGTTGGTAACTGGCTCTAATATGGAACATACCTTTTTCTTTTAATTTCGACTAGAATCGACAATTCATTATATTTTTTAACTAACTGTTGAGTATATGCAAAAATCCTAAATTCAAAGTTGAATCCTAACTTAACAAATTTTTCAATATAATCATACAAATATGCAAATGACACTTTCACCTATGAGAGTAATTTTGTTTTTCACAATCTGAGGCAAAGAGGTTAGAACATAGTATATCATTATACAAATAATTGCGATGAATTAAATTACAATTGAGTACACCTGAAGTCCAATTTAAGAACATATTTCTAATGTGTAAAGGTAGAATTACCCGATCTAATGCAAAGTTTTTTATATTATCGAAGGTATCTAATTTGCCTCGAGATTATTTTGATTTTAGTAATGCCAAAATACTCGAATGGATTAATTAATCCCTCACAGATACTGACGGTAGTGAACCAATTTCGTCCCATTCTTCGGATTTCGACTTAAAATCGTTGTTGTGACCATACTTCACTGGTGGTGGTCAATAATAGATCGTCTTGTCATATTATTATTTAATGACTACAATAGTCGGTCTACGAACCAAGTATGGTGTAATACTTGGTTCTGATAGAAGAGCAAGTAAAGGATTCTTTATAGGATCCAAAATTACACAAAAAATAACTCAAATTGACGATACGCTAGCTGTAGCTGTTGCAGGACAATTGTCAGATGCCGAGCACATTATCAAAGTTGCAAAAGCAGAACGAAAATTGATAGAATTACGTAGAGGATTTCCACTAACGGTGAAAGAATCCGCAAGATTGATCGCCAATTTGGCATATTCAGGTCTTAAAAATTACCAACCGTACTTCGTAGAACTTATAGTCGCAGGAGTAGACAGCGAAGGCGGACTAGTGTTTGTAGCGGACATGAGTGGTGCTATAACTGGGGAAGAATTTGCTGCTTCCGGATCTGGCTCTCCTGTTGCCTACGGCGTGCTTGAAAATCTATACCATAACGAAATGACTAACGATCAAGCAAAGCAGGTGGCCGAGAAAGCAGTATCTGCTGCGATGGAAAGAGATCCTGGCTCAGGTAACGGCATCGATGTTCTAATCATTCCTAGCATAATACAAGTCCAGCAGAAGGAGAAGGTGAAATAGAATGTCTGAAATTGGTGGCGTCTCAAGTAGTAGTAACAGCAATAATAGGTATCCATATTATTATGGACCAGAAGGAAGACTAGTATTAGTCGATAGCGCACTAGAAGCTGTAAGCAGAGGATCAACGACCATTGGTATAAAAACACCGAAATTTGCATTGATCTCCAGTCACATTAAGCCTACAAAGGCCCTAGTGGAGCCGGCTGAAAAAATCTTTACTATAGATCAACACATAGGTGCCACTGGTTCAGGATACATAGGCGACATACTTCAATTAATAGACGAAATGCGTATTGCTTCGCAAAGACATAGACTTTCCTATGAAAGCCCTATAGATGTAAATTCTCTTGCAAAATATCTTGGCGCTTATTTGCACAATTACACGATCTACGCTGTTCGTCCTCAGGCTGCATCCATAATTATCTCTGGAATGGATCAAATGGGTATTCAGTTGTATCAAGTGGATCCAAGTGGCACCTATTTTCGAGGGTCTGGATTTGCTATCGGCCATTACTCAGATATAGCTTTGGATGTACTTCAGAGGGAATACAGTCCCCAATTAAGTATCAATGAAGCGATTGCCCTAAGCAACAAAGCAATGGAAAAAGCATTGGACGAAGGTCCTCAAGTAGAGACTGGCATAGTGACTACCAAGAATGGCATATTTAGAAAGATAACTAATGGCCAATATAACGAATAAACTGGTGCTTTAAGAAATATTCACTACAGGGACTCGAGAGACGTCCTATTCAATATTTCTTTGGAATTCGCGAAACTAGCTCTAAATGGAATCTTAATGGGATTAAATTTTAAAACGAATCAGAAAGATTAGAAGGATACATAATGCACAATCTGAATGAGTTTTGATTTATACTCTTGATTTGCATCATATTTCTGATCGAGGCAAAATCTGGACATAAATTTACTTTTAATCATGCATCTTCTAATGTGCAATACATAATTACAGTATAGACCAGCCATTACGATACTTAAAATAGTCAATACGTTAAGATCTTGGATGGATATGGGACTCTATTCGGACAGGACAGGTGACATATCATTTGAGAGACATTTATCATCCTTGGAGCAAGAACCAAGACAATTATTATTGGAGCTCCGCAATTTTGTAAGGTCACTTGGTAGCAATGTTATCGAAGAAGTAAGACCACACAGAATAGTATACGCTAAATCATTGACCTTTAGAACCTTTTTGGATATCCAACCTAGGATCAACGATTTGGTTGTATCATTGAAAAAAAGTAGAACCGAACCGGTTTTAACAGAGACTATTAACAATTTAGCGAATCTAAATGAATTCAAGAATCAGATTAAAGATACATATCTATCGATAAAATAGCATTCACTCATGGCACTTATTCCAATGAAACGAAGTAAATATAATCAAATTAGTATAGCTAAATTTGACATGGTCAGATAGTCTAGATCAGCAGATAGATGAATTCACCTCACGTGCTTTACCTTGATAAAGATCCGCAATTTAGTCAAGAAATATGAGAACTTCATAGCTCTAAACGAAATCAACTTAGAGGTATTTGATAACGAGGTGTTTGGCCTATTGGGACCAAATGGGGCTGGAAAAACGACGCTAATCCACATCCTTGCGACTCTTTTGAAGCCCACATCCGGAACTGCCATTGTAAATGGTTTTGACGTTGTAAAGCATCCCTCTAATGTACGGTCAAGTATCGGGATAGTGTTTCAGGCCCCCAGTAGCGATGATATGTTAACTGCATATGAGAATCTGAAGTTACATTCGATGCTTTATAGTGTTCCTAAGAGCACAAGAGAAAAAAGAATCCTCGAGGTCCTAGAATTAGTTGGACTAATTGAAAGAAAAGATCATCAAGTGAAAAAATTTTCTGGCGGAGTGAGAAGGAGGCTAGAATTAGCAAGAGGACTCTTACATAAGCCCAAGATAATATTTCTTGACGAACCTACTCTGGGCTTGGACCCTAAAAGCCGGTGGATAATGTGGGATTATATTAAAGGATTAGTTCAGTCCGAGAAAATTACATTAGTAATGACCACGCACTATATGGAAGAAGCGGACTTACTATGTGATAAAATAAGTTTTATCAATAGCGGAAAAATAATAGCTCTTGATTCACCAACCAGACTTAAGCAAAATATAAGAGGAGATATTATAGACATAGAGATAACGAATAAAAGTCAACTAGATAGGGCTTTGGTAAATATTAAACACGAATTGAAACACTTTGAATTTGTACGCAAAGTGGAATTTAACAAAAACCTAGGTAAGATATCTGTGCATGTTGATGACGCTTCAATCAATTTGGTATCGATCTTAAGAACAGTAACTAAAGATAGTGATGTGGGACGTGTAGATTTGCGAAGGCCTACACTGAATGATGTATTCTTCGAATACACAGGTAAAGAGATCTTAGATAACGATACACCTGAGGGCGGGTTCATGGAAAAATTTGCAAGATATAACGAAAACAAATAGAGATCGTTGACTTGATATATCTGCACCACCAGCTTTATGACGATTAATTAGTATTATTTATATATAGTATTTTCAGCTTGAAAACTTTTTTTTACTTAAAGACTCAACTGTAAAATTCGGAGGATTTACCGATTAGCCAGTCAGGATCTCGTAATTCTTTGATTATGAACTGTAACAATTAGTGTTCTGTCTAGTAAGCGTATTCTTGTCATGCAATAGCTTTTTTAAGTACGAATTCACAGGTTAGAAAATAATTAAGGATAATATTTCTAATTCACCAGCAAAAAAAGCTTCTATTATTTTATAAGATACTTTAGACTAGATGCATTAATATTATAATGATATTATAAAATTGAATATCAATTTTTACCCTAAAAAACGAAGCAGAAATGTCTTAAAATTCAAACTTCAAAAAATTTAGGCAACTGCCTTTTGTGTTCTTTTGCCATAGGTATTTTGTACAACCAACTCACCCATTCGATTGTAGACTTCCAGATAATGCATACCTTTTGGAGTGGTTTTGAAGGATCTTTCTCCCTCTATATATTCCAACAAATCATTTTCGATAAGTATTTTCAAATATTCTCTTAAAAGATTGTATGATAAATATGTCTTGAATTGAATCTCTGTAATCCTTATCACGTTTCCGTTAGCACATTCCAAAATAGCTCCTATTATCTCTGTCCTGGATCTATGTACAGGTTTCATTTCTAGTTATAATAGAGAATAACTTCTCCTTATTTAATTCTAATTCATATTAACTCTTATAGATTAGACAGAAAGAAGATGCTAGACCATTTGTATAGAACATTTATTGCTATCTCTTGTTTTCTTTCGCATATAGACACGTGTTTTTCATGGTACCCGTCAATAGTAGTTTGAATAGACAGACACCATCTGATTCACAACAGACATAGTTACTTACATATTAAGAAATGGTGAATATTCATTAGATCGTATTCTCACTAGCACCTCTTGGACATTTTGGTTCTAAATCCAAAGTTTTCAAACTTAAATTAGTTTTATGACTAAATTTTTATGTTGACAAATAATAAAATAGATACTAATCATCTGTACCACTTCGATATAGAAATACAACTAGGTTAAATTCGAGCCACGACTAGCAATTATTTTTATGTTCTGTGCAGAAGGAAACCAATTTGCACCAATTTAATAAATATTAATAATTAGTAACTAAAAAAGAACATTATAGAATTGAATTCCCTATAAACATATCATGTCAAATATCGTGACAATCACAGCGAGTGTGTCTTCAGATTACTGCTAAAGTGATGAGACTAATTCTAGTAGATACTAATGGGAAGAATTCGCATCGTACGGGGTGTCAGTCCCATACCAATATGACCAGACATATCTACATCGTCCACATTCATTTAACTTTCCTCGTTTGCGTGTTTCGCAATCCAGAAAATGTTGATAATCTTCATCAATAGGATACTTGTATTTCTCTAGCCTAGGAATGAACATCACTCTATTATTATCCACAGATCTTAAAAAATCTTGCTTAAATAAATTATGTCAAGTAAAACCGATTCCGGGCAATATCATCTACATTACTTGAAATCGGCAAGGCTGAAATATTAGTTCATAATTTCGATTAAAGATTATCGAACGAGATGAGATCCCGGTACTAACCAACATCGAGGTCGAGATTAGTTTTATTAAAAGTCGCTAGAACTGAGTTGAGGAACAGATAGATATGAGAATTATTATCGAACATGAATCTAAATGAGTAGAAGTGTAAGCTGGACCAAGTTAAGAAATAAGAAATTTATTGCATTCAATGACTGTGTAGATAAGAAGTGCTCGATGTGTGCTCGAATAAACGGGAATAGTTAATACAATGAAGGGCATACTATACATCCAGTATAATGTATCCTTATGTTGATTATTCTGTTGCTCAATATATTATCAGCATTTCTGTCAGATTTGAATACTATTAATACTTCGACAGCACGACTAACGACACGGTAAATTAGTTCTGGGAATTGCAATCATATTCAATTATGTCATGTATATGTAGTAGGAATAAGTAATCCATCAACTGGAGTCTTTGCACCTGGATCTTCTTCCCTTATGTATTTATGAAATGATCCTACAAATTCGTCAAACAGCGATTGCTCCGGCTTGAACGTTACAATACATTTATCTTAACTAGTCAATAGCTCCTCTGACCCTTGCTTAGGATATATGTTTGATTGTAATCTAATGCCTTTAACCCTCAACTACATTGAATTGTGGACTAAGCATAAATTATGAGCGATGTAAGGGAGGACTCAACCTGAAGACAATCATTTCAACGCAGTAAAAAACTAGGTTGGTACATGTATCTATAGACAATGAGTGGTCGGCTGCTTGTCTATAACCTTTCAAGAATTGCCTGCAGTATAGTAAGAATCTAGCTAAACCCTCAACAACTGGAAGTTAGCCTAGGACATATGAGTGCGGCTCCTGTTGCAAAAAGGTATTATTCCAGCCTTGGGTATGTGAGTTAGTAAAATGGAACTAATGAACGATACAGTTCTAGAAATTGTCACAGTTATTGCAGTTGCAGCAGGATTGATTTTAATCACTGCTGTAACGAGTGTGATAAAAGATAAAGACGGAAACAGACACAATAACACCAACAATGGTAAAATCGAATAGTGAAAGAGCAAATACTGAAAGAGTTATCACTGCTGCAGTAGCGGTTTCCATTCTTGGACAATTTCATGGAAACCATTCCAAACCACAAAGCCAAACTTATAGAATAGCCGTTCATTCGCCTTTTCTGGGGAGAATATACCTAAAATCTATACCCATCTTATCTGTATGCGTACCCCCTTGTGAAAGATAAATCCTGACATTTTGTCATAACAGAAAGGGTAGTACCAATTAATAGAAGACTTGGAATATAAGCAGAGAAACTTTACTATTTTATTGATAATGGTGCACATGCACACTTTAGCAGAAATTTGGCTAATTAAAGAGCAAATTTAGAATGTCAATAAACTATCCTTTATTTGTACAAAGGAAAGGTTTAGAAATTCGTAGTACTTGTTATATCTCGAAACATCAATGATCTGTCCTGCTTATATCATAAGTTGTCCATTCTAAATCAGTATACATGATAATTAATTCTGTGGTAAGTATAAGGAAGTGTCGACAACATATCTTCACAGCTGCTGTTGCCGGTGTTCTAGTCCTGCTTATTTACTATTCAATTATACGATATTGGTAGACCAATAACCTACTACCTCAAACAGGACAGATCATCTCAATAGTAATAATGTTGACCAGCAACCAGCAAGCTACTTGCTAACTGATGGTCAATAGAATGCCTATAGAACAATAATCAAACTCTTTAGATAAAATTCTTTGAAGATGATTTTCATCATTCTTGAATGCGTGTTGACACAAATAATGGTAAAAACGATCAGGGATATATGCAGCCTCTAATACTAGTAATGGGGTGTCGACCCCCATTAGGTTAATTTTACTAATACCCGCGTTTCAACATTCAGACAAAGAATTCAATTCAAGCTCCTTCTTTAAACTCAGCATACCAAGGACGGAAGAAGTGGGGTCGGTGGTTTAGTAATGAATCCTATATGGAATACCAAATTATTTAGTTAATATATATAATGATAAGATGAAGGCAAGCGGCGAAAAAACTTAATTATGGCATATTTGGATTTAAAGTTAAATGATAAGAAAGTGAAGTTACAAAAATACTTATTCTTAATTGCTGCGATTAATATTACATTTATGTTATTATTGCTATTAATACCCAATTCGCTTTTTCTTAAGGGCTTTTGCCAGTTCGCCTGCATTTGATCAAGTTTTAATTCCTGATAAGAAAATCGAAGGTGAGAAAAGTGATTGGATTCAAACTCATGGTAACGACAGTAGTCATTTAAAATCTGGCTATGCAAACATATTGGCAGTAGATTAGGTTAGTAATGGGAAAACCTTAGATGTTACATTTTGGTTAGCATCAAACTCAAAAAATGCTTCTATATATAATCAACCTCTCAGACATATTAGGTATGGTATGCTTATTAGTATTGCTTCACTGCCTTTTAATTCAGGTTATAACGGAGCCAATTACGACTTTTATATTGAAGCATCTAATGGAAAATGGAGTGAATATCTTTACCGAATGTCACCAACAGGTACCCGTGCACTAATTTACTCCAAGGCAAACTTTACTGAATCATTTGGTGGTCCTGAAGTAGGTCCTGGATATGTTAAATTGCGATTAAACCTTGATTCTATAAACTCTCCTAGTATTTACGGCTTATCATTTTATACATCAAAATCGTTGCAATCGAATGAGGTTAGAGATTTTACAGCATGGGTCGCTGTTCCTCCTCATGATATCGACGTAGTAACAAATCCAAAGGATATGGCCATAAGACAAGGAGAAGAGCTCCTAATTCCACCCAAGATATTTAATACCTTTTCTAACGCTGTTACTAGTATAAAGTTTTTTAATGGAAAAAATACTAGTATAAGTATAATCTAGCGGTTTAACCGTATATATCGAAAAACTTCAACCTCCATTATTGAAGGTAAAAGTTTCTCCTCAAACACCAGTGGGGGTATATACTGTACCGTTTACAGCTTCTTTGCTAATACGAACAACAGATCCAAATTTACCTACGTTTAATGATACAGCAACTGGATCTGTAGATCCAGAGTTTCAAGTATCCAAAAAATATCCTACAACTGGCAATATAACTGGTCTCGCAAATTTAACTATAAGAGTATTACCGCCGTTAACTGTAAATGAACAATTTACTGGTTTTTGGGGTTCATATGGACAGGTGGTAACGTTTCTTGGCGCAGGATTAGTAGGATCGTTTACGACAGTTCTTATTGATCGTTTGAAAAACAGAAAGAAACACAAAGAATAGAAAAAGAGACGAATGACTTTAAATGGAAGGATAGGTTTTGATTACAGAACACGATATTTAAAACACCCAGTTATAGGCACGGCTAAATTTTTAACATGGCTAAGGTGTGATGATAACAAGTCATATGTATTAGTTGAGTCATGAATTCTTCTATTTAGAATTATTACAGTCTTTTCCTTCTATATAGAAGGTATTCCCATTAGCATTACAGTATCAATAATACCATCTGCCTCCTAACTAGTAGAGATCTACTCCTCAGAAGAAGAGGGCCGGTCAATCTTGGTATGTAAAATATCGTAGGTGTCATAAGTCAGAAGTTGGAATATCGCTAGAGATTCCTTCGTGGTTTTATGGCTGATTTCTGACGGCAATTTATTAATTGCAGGATTCCATATGTGATATAATAATTTGTACGTAACGTCATTTCATATTATTAGTGTTATTGCCATATTCAGCGCTGCAATAATTCCGATTTACATCAGTGTTAGAATTAAAGATGGAAGTAAATCAGGATTAAGAAATTTGACGATCATTTTAGCATCCTTTATAATAGTACACGGTCTTTATCATCTTGCTGAAATACTCGGTTATCATACATTAGGAGATGGATTTCTCGAACCGCTATCTGTAGCAATTCTAATAGTGTTTGGCGTGGCAATGATACGGATTTTGTATCCGAATTCTTTGCTCACAAAAAAGTCAAGGGGTGGATCTAGATAGTACCTGTTGAATCTACCGAGGAGATTTCATACAATTTAACCCTACCTCTGCTATTCCTTGCATTTGGAATATTTCTTTGGATTGTAATCAAATCTAAGAGCATTAGAAATTTTCAATCTCAAATTTCAATTTTTATTATGATATGGATTATGGGAGAAATCGCAAACGTGCTACAACAGAATGGTCTTATAATATCGCAAAATTTTGAGGAAATTGGGTTAGAGATCCATGTCACAGCCATGATTTTTTTCAGCGTACTTTTATGGTTTAGGTTTTACTATTATAGCAGATCTCAGAAGCGACTTACTGATAACTTTAGATTATAGTTGAATCCAGCTCATTTTAAATTTAAAACTGTGTTTTTAATGTATGGAGAGTAGGTTTTCAGCTACCCTTTGTACGGGATCAATATTATATTCTGCGTCCACTACAATATTTCCGTATTCATAACTTATCTTTAATGATTTGAACACACTTTTAAACAAAGTGAACTTCTTTCCATCTTCTGTAAGCTCATTCCTTATTGACAAGAGAAGACCATTATCCAATAGCCATTTGATTTTCCTGTAAGCAGTAGTGTGAGGAATATTACATTCTCTTATCACTTCGTTAACAGATCTTTCCCTAACCAGAGCACAATCCAAAATCTTGACAATCTCCTGGTCAGCCAGAGCTGCTAAAATAGACTGTTTTTCTCGGGTACTCAGCAACATTCCCCTATCTATAAATATCCATATTAGAATATCTAACTTATTAACTTAATTATTCAGGAACCACTTATAACAAGATAGATATGATGTGAGATTCTTATCATGTGTCGATAATAGGATTTAGTATTACGAAATTACTCGGACAGACTATTATCTTTGACGATTTGAGGCTCTTCACATATTCCATATTTAATAAGAAGGAACGAGAATATAATTTGGAAAAAGTACACGTAACTTGTTAGAAATTACAGTACGAGTTCTCATTGATTATATATAACTTTCTGAAACCGTTCAGGTAATAACTACTTCTAATCTAACCTTGTTCTGATGTCTTTTATAATCCTGATTTATCTATTATGATAGTCATTGAATATATTAGGAATGAACAAACCTCATGCTTCTATCACCAGATTTTCTCAAGAAGCGTTCAATATCAACAATAATATCACTGAATCTCTTTGAGGAGCCAGTAGGGAACACACTGTATTCTCTTAATTCTGTTATTCTTAATGGTCTAGTAGATACTAACCAGATATTACTAGTGTTAGGCTGAATCGATTTAATTTGAGAAATTCTATTGCAATCCTCTAGCTTGTGCATAATAGCTATAACTAATGCTTTCTGAGGAGTATTTTTTAAACGTTGTAAACTTGGAATTGCCAAATCGATCTTTAATTTGTTATTAACGTTTATCTTTCTAGCAGATGGCAGTGTTGAAGCTGTAAGCATGAAATGCAAAAGAGCTTCGCAGAGGTCTGGAATCATGTCATCTGTAACTTCAATTTTCGAATTATTCCTGAGGCTCAACAGGCTCGAGTCCATTATTTTCTGCATATATTTTCTAGAAGCATCAAGGTCGGAACTTACGAGATCTTTTTGAATAGTACTTTTACCAATTTCATCTATCGCACCATAGAGGCACTGCACAAGATCTACTTTAGCTGACATACGACCTAAGACCTATCGATGTAATACTCATGCATTAGCATATATGCCTTATCTCAAGATGGTTATCTCTCTTGTTCCTTGATGGTTGAGTTATTTTAGGAATAAATCAAGTTAAATTATGGCTCTTTTAGAATATAAATCGGTCAATCGAACACATATATGATCTGTGACTCAAGAATGGTTATGGATAGGAACCTATCTTCGAATTATTTTTTGATGACAAGGGAAAGATAACTTATGGATATATTACATGACGAACAAAATGCAGGTTCCCTATTCAATCAAATTCGTGCAAGAGTAAGAAGGACCTTGAGTGACGGAGTCCAACTTGACATGTCAACACAGGAAAGCAGAAAATTATTAAGGAGACATGCAAATTCGAAAACAAATTTCGTATTCCTATTTGTAGATATTAACAATTCGACCCAAATGAGTCTCTCTTTACAGGAGGACAAATTTGCGCTATTGATCCAAATATTTGCTCAAGAAGTCAGTGTTGCTGTCTCAGGTTATGGTGGATATGTATTCAAATATGTTGGTGATGCTGTTATTGTATTGTTCCCTGCAGGACACGACCGCAAAAAGGCTTGTATTAATGCAATTAATTGTTCCAAGGCCATACTAGGTATCATCCAGGAAATCATATCCCCAATACTCGAGCAGATGAAGTTGCCATACATCAAAGTAAGGATTGGGATAGATTATGGAGAGGTTTTGGTCGTTGTATATGGAAAAGATATCCAAAGGGCACATATTGACGTATTAGGTTCCGCAATTAATATTGCAGCAAAAATAGCTTCCATTACACAGGCAAATCAAATCCTAGTTGGTGAATCCATCTACAACATTTTGTGCCAGCCAACTGATAAAGGCGTTGGTATCGATAAAGCTAATCCTCTACACGAAATTAAACTTGATACTTCAAAATGGAATTACCCATCATATGTAAATGTCGGCAGTGTCTACAGGGTCTATGAATACATATGCTAGGAAATATTAGAAAGTGATTTTCACATTTTAGGATGAACGCTTTGTACTTCTACAACAAATCAGCCTATGGAAAGCATAATTACATTGGTTTAAGTTACACGCTTTGAAAGGTCTTTATAGCTCAGGTATCCAGCTACTATATTGGCAGTTCAAAAGGGTGTTATTCTATCTTTGGCTATAATCGCAGGCTCAGCGGGAATATTTGGCTTATTTATGGCTTCTCTGCACTACTCATTTTTTTTCCTTTTAATGTCAATACCAAATTTTGTTATTGCCTCTTTTTTTGGTTACAAGTATTATTCACTTAGTCGAGCAGCTACTTACAAACCCACACGTGTCAGGAAGTAAACTTTTAGACCGACAAATTTTCAAAAGTTTAGTCAAAAAAGGAGACTGAATATCCAAGCTGATTCAGAAGAATGTGTCTGAACATATTGTGATTTCTGGTCTTTCACATTTATACTTTATAAAATTAAGATAATCCTGAATAAATAGTAAAAACTATAGCTAAATTTTGGTTTTTCGTATCAAATCCGTGGATGTGGCGTTCATACACTTCACAATGTCTGACTCTATCTTGTTCTAAACACGAATTATTGCATCAAGATAGCAAGATTCGAAGCAATTACGCTAAAGTTGGAGATATCCTCTCCTTTCTTGCCATATATAATAGAATCAGACCAAATAATAAAAGCACCAATACAAGGCCCTGCGCTCCGCCATTCGGTATAAATACTAGGTAAATAATGGCAAATATAATACTTGCAGCAGCTTGGATTGCGTACTTTAACGATTCACGCAAATTTATCTTCCTTGCAATATATCCTATCGCAAAAATGACTACAGTAGGATAAATGGTAAGTAAAATGAACTCGTCTATGTCAATTCCGTTATGTGGCAAAGTGAAACCTAACTAGATAATCAAGTATGTAATATTATACTTTACATCTGAGAATTTTTTACAATAAAATTTTGAAACCCTGTCGTGTACGAATCGATTATTATGACAGGGGTTATTAGAACTAAAATTTCTGACTAGTGCGGAAAATTCCTCTCAGAATAGAGTAAAAAAACACCAGTGCTGAAAGGAAAATACCCCATTGTGAAAATAATCTGTTAGAATATTATATGAACATACTATGCATTATTTTCGGGATTTTCCTATCTGGGGGAAGAGTTGGAAATTGATATCCTTTCCTTTGCTCTAGTCATATAGTGTGTATCTTAAGTACCATCTATCACATGCAAACGACTTGCTTTTAAACGAGTCTGAGAAATAGAGATATTGACTAGTTTACATGTAGTTGTTGTTATGTTGCTGGCCTCACTGACAGCATTGGCATTAGTGTTGTTTGTCATACCTCCAGGACATGTTCAAGCTCAACAGAATCAAACGACAATAAAGTCATTGGGGGATTTAAACGCAAATTCACTAAGCGTACAAAATACACCTTTGAACAAAGTCCATGTAGGAGATATTGATGTTGCGTATAAGATGTTTGGCAAAGGTGACCCTATTTTACTTATTCCAGGTGCTTCTGATGGTTTGAGTCGCTGGGACTCAGACCTGCTAAATACTATTTCTTCAAATCACACAGTAATTGTGTTTGATCCCCGTGGAATTGGAAATACAACAATTGGTTCCAGATCATACACTCCCTCCCAACTTGCAAACGATACAACTGGCCTGATGGATGTTCTGAAAATATCGAAAGCTAGTGTTATGGGATATTCCCTTGGATCATATATAGCTCAACAGGTAACGATGATGTATCCAGATAAAGTTAACAGTCTTGTACTTATTGGTTCATCATGTGGCGGAAAAGATCATACACCTAAACCATCTGAGTTTATAAAATTGCAATCAGATATTATAAACAAAAGTCTAAATCATATTACTCTTCCTCACGAGGAATTGCAAGCGCTTAATGTTGCTTCATTAGGACAGAATTGGGTGAGAATGCATCCTGAATCAAGTCAACTTCCAGAAAATATAACATCCTTGCAACAACTGAAGCCTGGTTTGCCGCCTGACGTAGCGAATAGTCAGAATAACGTAGGAAAGCATTGGGAGGACAATCCGAACTGGAATGGTGCTTGTGATGATCTTGCGAAATTAGACAAGCCCACGCTAGTCATAACTGGAAGTGACGATAATTTCTACCAACCACATGTTAATTCTTTAAAGGTTGCAGAAAAGATTCCAGGAGCTTGGCTTGTACAGATCAAAAATGCGGGTCATGCAGTAGTGGATCAATATCCGGCTGAAGTCGGTAGGATAATGAATACATTTCTTTCGACTACGGGCATAGCATCCTTTAGGTAATGATGAAAGGTCTACATTACTTCAACTGTATGAATGCCACTCTTTTACTTTGCGACAGTAATGTTGGAGAGACGATAGTAAAACTACGAGATAGGTGGTAATCAAAGATGGTCATAGTAATAATTTAATAAATCCACCGTGATCCTACCATCTAGATCTCCATCATTTGCATATTAGTGAAATGATGCTACAAGTTCGTCAAACAGGGATTACATCAAGTTGATCGTTACAGTACACTTACCTTTGCTAGTCAATGGTTCCTTTGATACTTAGGGTATATGTTTGATTGTTGTTATGATGTTTTTAACCCTCAACTACATTAAATTGCTGACTTAGCAATCTATAGGGAACGACTCTATTTGTGACCTGTTTACATCAATTACAAAGTGATTATGCAAACGATTCTGATCCTGCGACAATCATCGTTGTATGGCATCCAGGAGGACCAGGAAAGGGAACTTCGCGCATTGAACGACAGAAAGAATCTGGGGTTTTGCTTTCAGACTAATTGCATGTCGATTGCTGGTCGACAAGAGATTTGGACGATATTAGGTCGAGCAAATTATGTCGTCCATATGTTCACCGCCTCACAAGCGGGCCAGTCTGAGGATTTTAGGTATCAAGTAATCTCACATTCAAAGCCGGTGCCATCAGTCTCTTTTCTAGTATTTGGCCAATAACTGAGCACAATCCCTTTTCACCCATCTTTGATCTACTCTATATGATGCGCAAGTCAATTTCCTGATTGCTCTTAGCGGCTTTTTGAGCTTGCATACAAACCGCCTTTGGATAAAATACAAGAAGATAGATGATGTATATACCAATTATGTAAAAGGTATTATTCCGGCGTGTGATTAATAGATTAATAATGTCAACCAAAAAAATCATTCTGGCGACTCTCCTCGTAATTACAATAGTAATGGCAGGATTTGTTGCTGCTTCACTTGCCTCTTTTGACATAAATGTGAAAGCACTTGGAAATGACACATTTACCAGGCATCCTCCAACCAGTAATGGCAGCAGCAGTAATAATACATTTATGGCTAAAACCTTTCAACACGCTGTGAATGAGGTAAAAAATGGCAAATGATGATTGGTGTGGTTATTTCATACTTGGACTTAAAATCTTACCACATTTATGCTGTCAGTTAAGATTTTATATTTCAAAGACTGCATATTGACTTTTTATGAATCCTGATAAGACTATAGAATTAACATGACGAAATGAAACAATCGAGTTGGTATATCTACTATATGGACTATCGACGTCCGGTTGCTAATCTAGTGCCTTTCTAGTATGTCCGTTGATCGCGAAGAAACGAGGTAAACCTCAATCATAAAATACATTTGGCGTTCCGTCAGGAAATATTTAGCTAAATAGAAAGGCTATATGAACCAATAAACGGCTAGTCGTATAAGCACAGAAACGTTATCATAGTCATGCTAACCGTGACCTGGTTCAATTCTATATAGGATCACAAATTACCAAGTATCGTAGCAGTTTGCTCAGCTGTAAATGCCCTGAGGGTCATTGTAGTAGAACTGCCCTGTGTGCTTAAATATGATAAAATACTTGACATTATTGTTGCATCATCAGGAGTCTCTACAATGGATACACCATCATATTGTCCCAATGTATAATATGTGCCAACCAACTTCCCTCCTGCTTTCTCTATATTGTTTTTAAAAGTTTCAGAACGTTTTGTAGAATCCTTCACGGTTGTTATTCCTTGTTTAGTGAACTTCCATAGAATAATGAAGTGAACCATCTTTCTTTTTGGAAATCAATATCAATAATATATATACATACCTGTCTATGTGCTGTATTCATTTATGTTATAGGGTTTGTATGATGTAATACGTATAGAATAAAGCTAGAGCTTGAGCACCACTATCAACATACATGCGCTAAAAGAATATTTGCTATTTCTCTCCTCCGGATTTACAGTTCACTAAACTATGGGTAGAGGTTAGTTGCTACGTGCACGATCTTACCGCAGCGCTCTACCCCACCCGTTCAATGAATCGGATAGAGAAACTCAAATACATATTACTAGCCATAGAATTTCAATGCTAAAGGTAATTTCGTACGAAGTCAATCCATATTATAATATTCCTTATTTGGCGCGCCTCATCATATAGTGTTTATAAATTCTATCTATGTCTTAGGATATCAGCCTCTACACGAAGGACTCGATTTTAGACGATCTTTATAATCTGTCATCTTGCTTATAGAGTTATAACGTCATTTCCGGGATACTTATCCCAGATGTATTAAAAATTCGATTTCTTCCTATTTCGTCAGATGTTTTAAGCATTTCAGATATTAGTGTAACTAGACATCTTGATGTCCATAGACTTGTCGCTACCATTCTTGATAGATACAAGTCTTGATGTTAACTTAAGGAAGGCGCATAGCTTCGATAATATTATGTAATTTGTTGTTCTTTAAGACGATCCTTTAATTGAGACTCCTTTACCTCCTGTTGCCAATTATGAATCAGCGTAACCTCAACTGTTTTCACTTCCTTGTTAAAAGAAGATTCCCGATTGTCTAGTACAAATGCGTATGCATCACTTTTAGTAGGTCTAAAGACATCATTAATTTTTAGTCCGCTCTTGCTGTAGTAGTAAGGAAGTTCAGGTTTCTCACCATCATTACTTTCTTTCCAAGCCAGTACATCTTTTCTACTCATAATTAGAACTTCTATTTCTTTATCTGAGTTCGTTACCTCTACGTCAAAACCTAGCCTATAATCAAACATGAGTATGAGATTTACGCCAAAGTACAGTATTTCATATCCATGAGGATTAGTAGGTATGTTGAATTCGTTAATATTTCTCATGACATGCGGGAGTACTTTCATTAGTGTAAAGAAAGCAATCGGATATGTTAATATCTTTTAATCTCGTAGAAAATCTTAAATGATTTGAAAAGGGCGTTCTCTTCGTTTTAACTGATATTTTTGTATCGATCATTATTTGACATGAATTGTCTGGATATAACAAAACATCAATTAGCACGCCAAAAAAAGAGATGAAATTACCCTTCCCTCTTCCCATAGTTCTGCATCCCGTAGAGACCAAGATCTATAGAATAACATGATCGCCAAAGTATAAAGAAAAGAATTGACAGCAGATGAAGTCAAGAAAATGATCTGTAAAGAAATTCACTGATTAGACTGTTTCTCCAGTCATATTGTAATAAGAGATAATAGAGATTCAGTATAGACGTAATACATTGCAATCTATACATGTTTAACTTAATAAAAAAATGCTCGCTAAAATCATCGATGCGTTATTCTCTTTTCTCTATAAGCAACTAACAATTCTAAGAAGAATCCTGCAACTGAAGATGAACCAATAGTTAAGGCAGTTTCTATGATTACCTTGGTGTTATGATGTTCAAAAACTTCCTTATAAAAATCCTCGTTAAGACCATGAGCCAGCAGGGCAACAGATACGATACCGGCAACTATCAAAGCGCTTAGAATGGTGTTTAATGTAAGAATTCTTACTTGTCCTCGATTCATCTTGACCTGACCATAGTGTTTTAAATTATTTTCTATAAGAGGTATATCATCACCGTCGAATACTACTCCTGAGATATCTAGTATGGCTATGTCTCTATCTAGTGTCTTAACATCATGAAATTCTACAATATGAATCAATTTATTTGGTGAGAGAAAGTCCTTGACTCTTTGCACATTTTCTTGTTTACAAACTATCTTTATGTGTACAGGAATGCGCATCCATCACAATAAAATAAACTTAGTATAATAACGAGCTCCCTATCTCATGGTTGACAGAACGTACTCCACCTATCTTTCTGATACTGCTCTCCACCTGTTGAATTTGATCTTTACTACCACTCACATCAATTATGACATCTGGGTCTTCCTGAGACTTCTTTTCTACCCTAAATACAAAAGTGACAGCTTCCATTTTTTTGGATTGCTGAATAACAGTTTTCCAGGCGCTACCATTGCAATTTACCAATAAAGTGCCAGACAATTTATTATTGTCATTATCACTCATTTTAAGATATTCGGATCATTGTTGCAGCATTGAGGATTTATAACTTTGTTCTTGTCCATGCGCTAATACGAGAGTTTGATTGTCGATGATATGCACTCTTCCCCATAATTTTTATCAAGTATAAATTACGATGGATCTACATCAATTAAATAGATTCGTGATTTCATCTTTATCATACACTCAATCAGATAGTCAAGAATTTTATTCTTTAGATGATCTTGTTTTTGATCTTTTCCAATTAGAGTGACATAATGCCTGATGTTGAACAAAAAAATCTGGCCTTATTCCAAGCAAATAAAAATGAGAGATTATGCCGTCGATACAAAAATAGAACTAATTACTCACTCGTGGGCTTGAGCATTATATTGTTTTGCCATTTGAACTTAGAGATATGTCTCCATTTGTCTCATCTACTTTTTCTGCATGAGAATTAAGATTTGATGTCCATACCGTTGCGTCTGAGACCTTGCCATTTCTAACATCAAACATGGCATAGTGCCAAGGACATTTAAGGTCGTATCCATTGAGCTCACCTTCATCTAATGGTCCTCCCTCATGTGTACAAATCTCGTCAACTGTGTATACTTTCCCATCAACCATGGACAAAACTATTTGCTCCCCATTGATTTCCACCTTAAGCATACCTCATTCCACTAAATCAGATTTATTAGATACCTTGTGAGATTAGTCTTCAGACATATCAATACTAATTCCATTTTGACTTATATCAATTCAGTCATTATTCAAACACATAGTAATATGAAATGACACATTTTGCCGCATAATTCTGGAATAACATTTGCGCAGTTGACTTTTGTAAAATTGTTAAATGGTCAAAATACTTAGCCTAGTATAGCAACGTGATTCAATTGTTAAAGATAACTTTAATCATTTATCTTAATTGAATATAGGATAACCCCAACAAGCATAGGTTAACAAACATTGGAGCAGATAGAAGGCAATCATCTTGATGGCCAATTGTCTCTAGTCAATTCCTTTGATTACCATTTTATTGACGGAAAAGTGTGAAAAATAAAAATCAAACAAAAAATGGGAGTGATATGTATTTATGCCGCAGATGTAGGTAGTTTACAACCTTCATGCCTACAAATTCCCCACTATGCCCCTTTCCTGTGTCATATTTCTTGCCACATTTACAATCAGCTTGTCCTGACACACAGCCATCTGTAGAGTCACCTGCTGAGTATTTCCCATCACAATAGGTGCTTCCTACGTTCGCTGCCTTCGCATTTTGAACGATTGTAGTCATAGCACTTACTGTACCTACTGTAGCCACTATTGCTACTATAACTAACATTTTAATGTATGAATTCATAGGTCGATTGTTCTATTATTTATCTATACATTTGAGCATTTGTCACGAAATTCGTGTTTGTTTAACTTAATGATAATAAAACTCCGTCAAACACAAATGATTGAGACAAAATATCAGAAGGTCTATATAGCTTTAATATAGTTGGTATGTTTAGATCATTATGTGAGAAAAGGCATTACTGTCAATCCAAGGCAATAATGAAGCTGTAACCTACTTCATGTATGATTTATAGAAGATAATATTAGGAGCATTTGAGCCATGGTCGAGTATTACTTTGATAATGTTTGCTTTTCTATCAATTGTTATACCTTGTACTCGACCTTCTATTTTAACTCATTAGATAGGGTTAAGGATTCGAATTGCAGTGGCTAACTGATAATCAAATATTTTAGATATCAAGCAGTTTCAAGAAAATTCTCAGCACCAAATCTCTAAATAATAAGATTTTACAAAGAATAAGCCAATGTATAGATCTATGATAATATGTACCCTCACTAATGCAGGCGTCAAGTGAGGAACCAAGACTTGATTTGATCCCCTCCCCCTCTGGAAAGTATTGCATCCTATAATAAATACAAATTTGTATTTTGGGTGTGAAGAAAAGGGCAAGTACAGTTTTACCGGTCAGACTAGATTCGTTGCATTCCGGCGGGTTGGACAACATCGGAGGGGATGGAGCATTGAGAGCTTCGTATCGTGGAGTGCAGTGTCCGAATTGCCACATCGTAATGGCCTCGTCGTCGCAGTTTAATAGATTGGATTATTTGTGCTCCCAGTGTAAGATTTTGGTGCATCTTCCCAAAAAATGGGCTGAAAAGTATCTTCATTTAATCTAGCAAGGAATAATTGGTATAAAGAAACCGAATTCTAACGCTCAATTAATCCCAAGGAATCTAGTTAAGAATTATTTGCGTATCAAGGAAAGCTAATTTCGAACTTTACTCAAACGATTGCGTAGAAATGCTAGTAAGATCACAGTATCAAGACATATTCAATAGGTAATTTCAATTTCAGTTGCAGTTCCAGCTTCAATCAATGAACGAGCATTTTCGAACGGCAATACAGCTATGTCCTCAACAAGGAATGGACCATACCTAGACAAATCAACTCCTAAAAATTGTCCAAAGGGTTTCACGAATCTGATCGCGACTTTTTTCGAGCGGGTTTTTTCCGATAGTATTTCCATTATCAACGCGCGTCCTTTAAGCATGCTAGACACAATAATATTCTGTCTTTTCACGTATTCTGTTTCGGCGTCCAGGATATATTTCTCCTCCTCGGTAAGTCTTGAGTAGTCCAAGGAAGGACCAGATTCAGATGATGATACTATGCTATTAATAGAATCAACTATTTTGCTGTTTCGAATATCAAATAGTAATTTTCCAGTCAAAGACGTAAGTTGGATTAACCTATCTGTCACCTCTTTTTCGACTTCATCAGATGTATTTACTCTTAATCTTGCCAAAGTTATTGCAATCCTTTTGTATGTATCCAAGGGTATAGGTTGCAGCACGTCTATCTGAGATTCTTTTACTACTAGATTACAAAGGTCATTCAGAGTTAATGGTACCTCTTCACCATCGTTATCTCTTTTTTTACTATTTGATACACCCAATGTAAGTAATCACCAATGCATATGTTTCGATCCTTTGCACATACATATATTTCACCTTATTAAAAGACCAATTATGAAAAAGAGAACTTGTTTTGATCTCGCCGATTATATGATCAAAGTTAATGAAAGCCACAAAGTATGCCCCAATTACAAACACTAGCTATAATAAAGTAGCTTATCGATCATATACCCAACAACTCTCTGCACCATGTGAATCCCTCTCTGATTTTTGGAAACGAATCTTTTGATTGTATTAGTTCTTGCTATTTTACTCTATATTCAAACGACATTACAGAAATCGCCTTCCCTCAGTACTTTGATCTTCCATATTCTAATAGATATAAACGCTGACAAGCGTATCTGATTTCATAGAAATTTCGGAGTCTGCCTATAATATTAGTAAGCAATAACTTACAAGCTAAGACTTGGACCAGTATCGCATTCTTAGTTAGAATACGTTCTGCCGAACTTAACCTAGTGTGTACGTTTAAAAGAGGTATTAAAAAATTCTTAATTGAGGGGCTATCGTCTAGCTTGGTCAAGGATACCATCTACTTTTTGGGTATAGGCCTGGGGCGCTGGCGGTCGTGGGTTCGAATCCCACTGGCCCCATACCAAACTTGTCATATTGTTACGCACCAACACGATACATTATACAGGGGATCGTAGACACAACATTTCCAAATTCGGGAGCTCAGTCGCAGAGCATAGTATTAGATTTCTCTTCTAATTATTATTTACTGTTCAAGTTTTTCATTAGATCAGAAGTAACAAGAAAATATTATGAAAGATGAATTAGATGATACTTCATAGACTTTATCAAATTTGGAATTGATGAGGCCGATAGAGTATCGTTGTAATACTTTTGCTCGTATGGCGAACACCCAACTAAGATAGGTATTAAAGCATATAATAAAATTCTTGCAATTTCAGAACACCAGAGTTGAAAATCGCGATATCACTGCTGCAACTTTACGGAATTATGTAAAATCTTAAAATCATTGTGTGAGATTTGTAAAATAACGATTCAGTCGAAGAAAATAACAAGAGGCGTGCTCCGAGGAAGGCTATAAGCAACTGACAGGGCATCTACACTAGAAGAAATTCGTAAACTGGTATGACTCATCTGGACGAGATTGTTTCCGATAAGTTTTATTACTCACGTGGATTTATCAGACACTTTAATAAATGCACTAGACGATATCGCCCCCTCATATCCTATCTTTTTTCTATGGTCAGAAGATTGCACTGAAAGTCGACTTTATTCTGATTTAATCTCATGTTACTTTCTTAGTTGCTTATGTTACTTCGAATATACTGTATAATTATCGCTAACTTTGATTCTGATATTCGGTTCGATTTAAATCATTTGCTGGTATGAACTTAGTACTAATGAAAAGAATATGCTGATCATATCAGCATAACACTAACCATAACTCATCATATATGAATAAAAAAGACATTTGGCCGTTTTATTATATAGCAAGATTTACAAATTAAAATGGGATTTGGCATTTTTTTGGTACTATAGGGAAACTATTAAGTTTTGAAAACGAGTATACGGGAATAATTTTCATTTTCTTTTCCTTTTTCAATTGATACGTATAATTCGGACTCATATGGAATACGTATCTGTGTACCAAACTGTGAACATGATTCCAATCCGTATTCAGAATACCACGAAAATCCTTCTTGTACTGCTAGTAATGGTTAATGGTTTGTGTATCCAAGACAGTTGGAGACTAAAATTGGGACGATTACTGTCTGAATTTATTCTATACAACAAGCAAATGTTATGTCTCACCTCGCATCCTTTTTATGATTAAACAAATAGGGAGCATATTTGATGTCACCCTATATTAAGGGGGTAGAAAAATTGAGTCAAGTTTGTTTGGTATTCCACTAACCCGAACCAACGACTTCGTGACGGTATTACGAGTGACGACTTTACTATTTGCTAGGGAGAGAAAATTCTGTAAAATTTGATTCACATACAACTGACCCCTTTGACTACATGGGGTCAAATACTGAAGTGTTAAGATATCCATCTAAAATCAAAAGAGGTAAATGCAGTTGCCACTAAAATTAACTACTACCGGTGGCAAAATAAGTACCTGCCTAATCATACCAATTCTTTGATAATCAATAATTTTCAAGAATACCTGAAATCTATTGAATCCTCTGAACATCAACATGATAATAACATGAAAGCTGTCATCGTAGTGGAAAAATCTCTTGGTTCTGATGTCACATTCTTAAAATAAATACAAATGAACAGTTTATTTCATTCTTGGATACAAAAATTCAAAACGTGGAAACCCATTTATTAAAAACAGTTTAATTGTTGGACTCATTCTTTAATATTTTGTTATCTGCCTCCATTTTTTGCCTGTAACTGTAAATAAGAGTTTGATATTAATATCGAGTCTCAATAAAATAGTTTAGTCGATCTTTGGATGAATTTGCAAGGATATTGTAGATATTATTTCTTCCGTAAGCTTGGCCGATTATTTATTGAAAGCGTAGCTATAGCTGGGACTTACTACTTTGCCACCATGTACTATTAAATAGTCCCGATCAATTGTTAGTCCATTTAGGAATTTCACAAGACAGTTTTTTATCCCATCAGCATATCTCTTCTGTGCCTCTAAAGTCGTACCCGAGTAATGGTGCACCATTCCGTGGTTTGGCATATTTCTCCATGGGTGGTCTATTGGCGCTGGCTCGGGGAACCATACATCTCCAGCATATCCTGCTAGATGTCCCTTTTCTAACGCTTCGACAAGAGCTTGGGTGTCAACAATTTTTCCTCGAGCAGTGTTCACAAGGTACGCACCTTTTTTCATTCTGAATAAAAGATCCCTATTAAACATTCCATCAGTTTCAGGAGTCAGGGGAGCATTGATTGTAATAATATCAGATGTTTCGATCAATTCTTCTAAAGGTGTATATTGGATGCCAAGGACAAATTCCTCAACAGTACTCAATCGAAAATTGTTATAGTAAAGTAAATTAATATCAAATCCCTTGAGTCTCGTACATACCCTCTGTCCTATTCTACCCGTACCTATGACTCCAACTGTTTTACCTTCTAAATCATGAGCGTTTGTAGCAATTTCGGCAATATCCCATTTTCCATCGAGCACTTGTTTGTAAGCAGGTATGTAATTTCGAACTAGTGCTAAAATATGCATAACCACCTGTTCAGCTACACTTACTACGTTACTACCTGTGATCTCTGCTACTGTTACACCACGAGCAGCAGCAGCTGCTAAATCTATATGATCGGATCCAACACCGGCGGTTAGAATTAGCCGTAGTTTAGTTGCTCTTGAAAGTCTCTCTTTTGTAATATAAGCTGGCCAGAATGGAGTGGTAATAATAACATCAGTATTAGCAAGATGTTTATCAAGCTCAGTCTCTTTATCGATAAGAACTACAAGTTCATGCCCATTCTTTTCAAGGTAATCTTTAAGACCAAGTGCATTTTCTGCACATCCTAATAAATCAGGATTATTCTTCGCTCTTTCTCCTCCTGGGTACAATACAGCTACTATCTTCAAACAGCCAAATTTGCAGGTTATTTAATTTAAAGATTTTTTAAAAATGCTCAGATTCAATTTTAGAATTCAGTTCTAATGGTTTGATCTAGAAAAAATTTTTCAATGTGACAGAAAAGAAATGTCTGATTGAATCGACTATTTTGTACTTGAAACTCAAGTACACAATAATTTAAGAATCACAGAATATCTATAATTCGTTTGACTCAATTGGCAGGAATGGTTCAAGTGATATCAAACCGCTTAAGCTAAATGGTACAACACACGCTGATTCCGATCCCTGTTGCAAGGTTCCTTAAGTTCATTTCGTCGGCAATTAGATCTCCAAGATTATATCACGATTGAAAAAGGTTACATCTTGCAAGTAGCCTGGCAAGATCCAGACAGCTTGATACTGGTAGCTTTTTAACATAGTTTAATCATTTTTTGATAATTTAATTGGTAACCTTGCTTTGCCGGTATTTGGATTACCATATTAGATGCAGTTCTCCGTCGTACCCTTCTTGTAGTCAATCTCAATCAATCACTAATTCATTCATCTATAGACCGACGAGTCCGGTAATTATCTCAGTTCTTCCACGTCTGTAATTAAGTTCAAGCTATATTGTAACACTTCTATACTGTCAGATGGTCGCAGTTTGTGAGTCCAGCAGACACTGTTATATTCAATATCAGCATTTTCTCCGAAACCTATAACTTTGGTTTTGCTGGCTGGTTTCTTAAAGCAAATTACCTGATACCATAATTATGTATTCTTCGGTATCTCTGTACCATAATACTTTTCTAATACGCCAAGACTATCTAGAGTTATGGTTGGAGACAAACTGACGTTACCATTTGAAGTTGCCTACTCCGAAAAGCCCGGCATGAAAACAAAAAGTATGAAGAGACTCGCAGTTATCGTAAAGCCCGAACACGTTACAGAAATAATTGCGTCACTTAAAGAAATGGGACTCGAAGCTACCATTTACGATGTAAAGGGGGCTACAAAGGAGAAGGAAAGAATTGCATCTGGCAGGGGAAGTGGCACATTCGAGCTTGCTTATACAACCAGAAAAGTTGTGGCTACAGTAGTTAATTCAGATAGTATTGATCAAGTCATAGAGAGAATGAAAAAGGCTATGGCCGGTGAGAAAGCAGTTGTCATGGTTTCGCCAGTAGAGGATCTCATCTTGATTTAAGATAACTTTGTTGGTTCTCCGGTTTTGGTTTTGACGTCAACCATACATCAAAACCTTGCTATTTTCATATTTACAAACCTAATTAGATCAGGCGTGATTTGAAAGTATCAGTTACTCCTAATATAGAAGAAGTTAATATTACACGTGATTATAATGATTCTAAAATGGTATGGGAAGAACTATGTTTTCTCCCTAATGCAATAAGGAAACGTAGATGTCTGTATGACTTATACAAGGCCGATATTAGCAGCTAGAAGGGCGCAAATTAAAAGGGGCCTTCAGTATACAAAGCTTTATCCAAACTAGTTTAATTCTGCTGATAAACTGTTAATTAAATATTCTACTGACACTGGCTCTTCGGAAAAAAACCTACAATTACATTAGAGTATACTTCTCTTAAAGCTCAAAGATGGTAGTCTGATGGTCATCACCACCAAGTAATTAACCCATCAGATACACCACCACGTCATGACATCACCGGTGAATGTGTTACGCCCGTCCGGAGCGAACGCACAGTATTTTAGACTAGATAATTATTTAATCATTCACGAAGACTTCTTGACATAATTCTTCATAAAGTAACATAGGGTTTAAGCGGAATGTCAACGTAATTTGACTGCAATCGCCAGATCTACCAGCAGCCCATTTATAAAGAAGAGATAGAACTAGACCGGCGAGAATTCTAAAGGCACGGACTTGGAACTCCCTAGCAGAAGTACATTAGTCTAAGTAATAAGTGGTATGAGTCTATCCACACGGCTAAACAGATAGCAGAATTAGTCAAACCGATAGAACCTACAAAGTAGCAACCAACAGAGTCACTATAGTTATCAACCAGTCAGCGATAAACTAAGGAGTCAACGAATTAACGAAATTGTAATCTCTTAGAAAGGCTGAAAATACAATTCGGCAAAAATACTGAAGTACTTTCAAACAATGCTAATCTACCGTGTCAAAAATCTGGATTACATACACTAGTGTACTCAGTCCCACCGAGCCCGGACCTTTGAGATGTAATCTTTCTGATTAGGGGTTTATTATTTTAGGATACAAAATCATGTCAATTTTGATTCGTAAAAATATAGTTGTTATAGTTGCTTAGAATCAATTATTATTTTTAGTTCAGGAATCCTTATCTAAGAACTAACCTATTCATATTTTAAAGAATTCAAATTTGATCTAAGGTGCGGTCAGTTCAATCTTTGAAACGCTAAAACCTTATATCATTGCAATTTGTCCAGATAGACAAAATTGAACATTTTATTTATTAATGTGAGAATGAATGGTTTGTTATATTTTCTTTTCATCTCTGAACGGGCTAATCCTGAATTCATATTCTCCAATTTTTCCCTCTTCTGTTCAGTTCCAATAGGAAAATCTAAATTAATGACAGTTTTTTTGGTACGCATCGCTCTATAGTGGTTGCTAGTTGTCGTACTTCCACAGATAGGTTGCTTCTATGTACGTAAGTACAAAGGTGAATTCATCCAATGACATTCCACCTTCAAACAGAATATTTTCTCTGACGACTTCGTCTATAAATAAGAATCGCTGCCGCGATGACACCTGCGATGATTAGCAGAATTATTGATAAGATAAGACCGTTAGGTCTAGTGGACAATACTTCTTTATTCTTTACCACTACAACAAATGATGCTTTTGCTGTATTATTGTTATTATCCTTGGCTGTACAAACTATCGTAGTATTTCCTATTGGAAATACCTGACCAGAAGCTATGGGTTGGCATATAGGATGTATATTTGTGGCCACGTTGTCTGTTGCACTTACTTTATAGTCAACAACAGATCCTCTTGCATTGGTGGCA
>JBEDUN010000017.1:0-3892 GCA_040414675.1 Nitrososphaeraceae archaeon
TATTTACCAAGCGGCTTTCAAAAGATTATAGTGAATATCAAATAAAAAGAAATACAGTGGAAAGCTCCGCAATAAATCTTCTTGCCAATGAGGGAAAGTCTCTGAAAGCTGGAGAACTTTTAAGATACATTATTACAGATTTCTATCAAAAATCTTCTACAATTAGAGCGGTTCCCATAGAGCTAATTGATATGCAAAACAGTAATACTACTTATGACATAAGAAGATATGCAGAATTGCTCATAGAGACTTGTAACTCAGTTACAGAGCCTTTCGGATACACACTACCATTCCTACCATCATCATATTATCAGATTGGAGTACAATTATCTCGTATCATCAATGCATGAATGCTTGAAAATGCGTAAAGATCTGTGTTATGATAAATATGAGGCTATGCTATCAATGTCATAACCGTATGCAGGGACAGTCTAAATAAGAGATCGTCTAGTTAGATCCATACTTTAACTTGTAGCGACTAAATCCCACAAGAATAATTACTGAAAAAGATATAGCCGGTTGGAATTGATGATGGTTATCTTGCATATTACACCTTTACATGCAAAGATATAACGTTAAAGAAAACCTTTAAAGCTTGGATATATTCTACCATTAGTAAGAACCTACTTTTAGCACCGGTATCGTAACTAATCCAAGAGTACTGCAATAATGATCCACATTTCTGCTGAATTATGATGACTTATCATGCTCTTTTATCAATATGTTACTCTGGTTTATGGTCGAGAATACTTTTACGGTCGTTTTGCCTTGTACTTTTACGTTCTTATTAATTAATAATTATTAATATGAGTGTAATTAGAGTCCATATTATATTGAGTCCAAAAACGGTACATGTAATCTCTAGGAATTAAAGATTGAATCACCAAGCTACAAACATAGTGAACAAAATAATTACTCCATTCAATTCATATATTAATCAGTGTAGATTCAAAAACTACAAATACAAGTACCAAGTCAAAGTCTCACAAGTTGTATACAACAATAACTATGACGTTATCCCTAGGATTATTTTTGATTGGTATGATTGTATTATCTTGTTTATCTACTAGTAATTTCAAACAACAAAATCAGGCGTTAGCTCAATCATACGTACAGCCAATAAAACATAGAAATCTAGTAATAGATCTAGGTAATGGAGTAAAGACTAATGCTCAGCTAACTTATCCTGCTGTTGGAAAGGGACCATTTCCTGGTGTTCTTCTTATTCACGGGTCTGGACCGGCTGATATGAACGAAACGGAAAGCTCTTCCAAACTATTTTGGCAAATTTCAGAGTACCTTTCTGAAAGAGGGTTTGCTGTACTCAGGTACGATAAGAGAGGTATAGGCGAAGGTGGCACAGTTATTAACACCAGTATTTGGGGGAATATGACAATCAACGATCTAATTGAAGATAGCAAAAAAGCATTGAATGTTCTCATGCAGCAACCTGAAGTTGATCCAAAAAGAATAAGTCTGGTCGGTCATAGTGAAGGTACGATTATTGCTCCGAGAGCTGCAATCGACAACTCGACAAATGTTAAGAATATTGTACTTATGGGTGTTGCCGCTCAGAATCCCCTAGAATTAGAGTATTATCAAGATGTACTCGCGCCAGTAAAATATGCCCATCAAGTCGTAGATGAAAATCACACTGGATTCATATCAGTTCAGCAAATAGCAAAGGATCTTACATTATTAAATTCATTATATAAGTTCAATTCTGGTTCATACATTTATAATATCTTATCTTCATTATCCGGTATGTATCTAACGCCAAGTGAAACGGAAGCTATATCCGGTGCCTTGGCAAAGGATTTTGATACAAACGGTTTCATAAGCATTGATAAACAATTTAAGCCTGCACTGATGAAGGCATACGAAAATCACACTTCTAATATGACTAGTTTGGAATGTAATCAAATCGAATGTGCTCGCTGGTTCCAATCATATGCTAATCTAATACCACCTCTAAGTGTGATTGGTAACGTCTCTAACTCTACGGGTATACTAATGCTTAATGGTGAAAATGATTCTCAGACTCCAGTTGAACAAGCCTTTCTCTTCCAACAAAGACTGACTGACGTTAAACATCCTGACCATACATTGATAACATATCCGGATCTCGGCCATTTGTTCTATCCTTCGCCCCAGACGTTGACTTTATCTGGATCCAGCCCACAGTATGTTTTAGCAGATCTTTATTCATGGCTCGAATCTCATTCTGGTCTTTCACATCCTTATGCTGGTACTATTACTACATCGACGTTAGGAGCAAATACAAGCTCCTCTAGTAGAGGATGAGTATGATGTGAAAGAAATTCATCATGCGATGAATGTGGGAGAAGGGGTAGTTTGCTACAAGTTCCAATCGGAAACAAATCTTTTTGTTATATAAATGTGAAATCTTCAATTCCCAAGTCTTCTCAGAAATTTTCCTCCACCTCTCTTACTAATAGACAACTCCTCTTGTCTAAGGTCAGAATCACTTAAATACTCCGCAGCATTTACAGGGTCGTGCCAAATCACAAACTTGTTAGAAAAGATCACCTAATCATTATTGCCATAATATCTACCCTTGTTATCTCAATATCATCAATTAGTAACAATGGTTATTTTGACATGACTAAAGTAGCATATGGTCAACTAGATTCAAACCAAATGATTTCCAATACTACGAATTCACTGAATACACAAAATATCCCGTTAAAAAAAGTCCATGTAGGAGATATAGACATTGCATACAAGATGTTTGGCAAAGGCGACCCTATTTTGCTTATCCAGGGTGCTGGTGGGTCTATGGATAGCTGGGAACCATCTGTTTTAAAAGAACTTTCCTCAAATCATACTGTAATAATATTTAATAATCGTGGAGTTGGAAATACAACAGCTGGTACAAAACAATTTTCAATTCAGCAATTTGCAAATGACACTGTTGGTTTACTTGACGGTCTGAAGATTCAAAAAGCAGATGTTATGGGACATTCTCTGGGCACATTTATAGCTCAGCAGCTTGCTGTTACTCATCCAGAGAAGGTCAACAAACTTGTACTTGTTTCTTCAACATGTGGTGGGAAAGGGAGTATACCTCCAAGCCCTGAAGTTTTAAAACTAGCTAATAAGTTCACAAGTAGTATTGTAAATAACACTCCAATAGAGCCACAGGAAATAAAAATGGGTTTAGCTCTCTCATACGGACCAACATGGATCAAACTGCATCCCAATTTTCTTGAAACCATTCCAACAAACTCCAAAGATTTGAAACCTTCTACTATGACTCCTAATACTTATTTGCAGCAGGATAATGCAATACAAAACTGGAAGTCAACCAACTGGAGTGGCGTATGCAGTCAGCTTACAAAATTATCCAAACCTACCTTGGTAATAACTGGAACTGAAGATGTTACTATACCAGCTGCAAATTCTTTAATCATTGCGGGAAAAATCCCAGGAGCATGGCTTGTACAAATCCCAGCAGCAGGTCATCCATTAATGGATCAATATCCAGATAAATTCAATAAAATATTACAAACATTTCTTACAACAACATCATAAAGTTGATGAACATGAAACGCGAAGTCTTATATGTATCAATAACAATCACTGCAGTATTTGTGATTGCTATTGCAGTTTCAATTCTCAGTGAATCCACTTTACATCATAAAACAACAATTGCTGAAGCATACGCTCAACCCTATGTAGAGACTGTGAAGAATAGAAATCTAACTATTGATCTTGGTAATGGATTAAAGACCAACGCTCAATTAACTTATCCTGCTGTTGGAAAGGGACCCTTTCCTGGTGTAATTATCTTTCCTGGCGCTGGTGCTGGTTCAGTAATTACACCGTCATTTGTCAAGGCAATATACTATGGGCATCTAGCTGAGTATCT
>JBEDUN010000018.1:0-11721 GCA_040414675.1 Nitrososphaeraceae archaeon
ACGACATTAGAATCAAAATACGAATACTGTCCTAAACACAATGTCGTATATGAAAATGCCTGCTGGCTGTGCGTAAAAGAGAATTCGGATATGAATAACTATTAACAGCAATAACAAATGCATCTGCTGGTACCTAAAGAAACAAGACCTCAAGACAAGGCAACAATTGACGCATTAGTAAAAGCCAAACCCGATGCAATACTACTCGCATATCCTCGCAAGCATAAGGAACCAGAAACGAAATAGTAGACATAAAATTGCTATTTATTTTTCTTACTGCACCAAACCTACGTCTTCTTGTTTATAGTAGAGGATATTAGACGGCCGTAAGGACTCAGACCCTGCTTGACAGATACAATCTGGGCAGACAGATCTTTGAGAACCACATTCACTGAAGGGGCGAGTATAGCGACAGGGCCGAAGTCCTGATTGCTTACGACCGTAGCAATACACTTGTGCGTGTTAATACTAAAATGGATTTTATTCCTTATAAAAGGATCAAAAACTTACTTAGTTTTCACTAACTGACTATATGCTATAAACTAACCGTCAGTTATCTAGCTTGAGGAGTTATTAGTCTGACATTATTGCCTTAAGCACGTATAGATCAGTTTTCAAAATGATACTCCATAAGGACTAATAATACGAGAACAGAACAGAATAAATAAGTTTGTCTACACTGCTTTATATTAGTAAAAAACGAATCGATAAATAGACTCTCACAGGGCCCTTAATCTATATAATCTACAAGTATACTTTTTATTTCCTTCAATGTCACATACCTGGAATGCACGAGCGTCCCTGTCTCAGTTACAATCACAGATAGAAATCTGTCATCTATAGTATAATGAATTGCAAGTAAGGTTCGATCACTAAATGAAAATTCGTTATTTACGTAGCTGATGATCGCATCACTATTTACATCAATTGCGTCTCTCTCCCTACCTGTATCGATGATAATAGATTTTTTGACCGGTTGATTATCAAAGAAAATTTCGTACCTTGGCTTTAGTTTTGTTTAGTTTTGTTTCTTTTTCTTTTGGGTCTGGGGTCTGAATCCATATTATTACTATTACCATGTCATTTTGACTATTTTAGTTATTGTTATAGAACCATCTTTTAGTCAATAGTTGTTACTACTACTGCTGCTATTTTGTGTTGCCCCTTGGAATGACCACTGCTTTCATATGGTAGTCTATTGAATTAGGCAATTACTTCAAATGGTGTTATATTCATAGATTTAGTACCAGCATAGCATCTAAGTGGGTACCGAACACTGATGTACTATGCTGGTACTTTTTTTGCATATGTGTATGTCTTCGGAAGCAAGTCTCTGGAGTTTGCGTAGGATAAACACCATAAACATTAAGAAACAAAAATGCTTTAACAAAATCTTATAGAGTGACTTTTCATTATTCCGATTGTCTACCTACTACTATCTAGCGACATTATATGCTGGACTCGACAATATGATCGTATGAGATTGGATCAGTAATGATGTATGCTTACTATAATTAATTAAGGCTTCAATAGATAAGACCATAAAAATGGATTTGCTTACTGGCTCACCTCCTTGCAGACAATCATAGAAATGATCTACCGGCAAGCCTTCCCCTAGCAACTACTCTTGACAAGGCCTGCCAGCAAACCATATTGTTCCTATGGTCTACTCATTTTCTGCGAATCACCACGAATTCGCAATGATAGTATGCACAATATCTTTAAAAAAGAGATTTAGTCATTACAAAAATAGTTTATGACAATTGCCTAGGACATCTAGGGCAGACGAAGTAAGATTGAACAAAGACGACTATAGTAGAATCTAAAAGTGAGGACAACTCGACTTCCAATGATCGTGGTACTTCCATCCGAACTGTTAGTATTCACCGTTATTCTTCCTGTATTATGCTTAGCAGAACCTTGTTCAGCATATATTTTTATTCAGATAGGACTATCTTTACAATGCCGTCACCATTAAACATCGCTATTGGTAAATCCTTGCAGTGAGAATCCAACACTATGTGAGGATCGTAAGCTTCCTGTTGTGATATATAATTATAGAAATCATTTTATAATAACACATCTGATATTTACTCTCATATGATAGGTATAAGCAGGTGATACTATAATGAGAAGACGGCCTATATCATTAGCCAATAGTCCTTATATTCCTGACAAACTAGATTATCAGATAATCAATCTTATGATGTTAGGTGTTGAAAATAATATTATTTCTGAGAAACTTAAGACTCCTTTAAGTACAATACTGAGAAGAATGAGAATATTACAAAGGTCTGGATATATTCGCCAGATAGTCCGACTTAACTACAAAAAATTGGGATTGAAGAAGGGACTACTTCACGTATATTTACGTTCAGGGAATATCAAGAAAGTTGCGAAAGATCTATTGTTTAATGATGGAATAATGTCTTCTGCAATCCATATAGGTAATTCAGATGTAGTAGGAGAATTTGTTTATGAAGACAGTAAACAACTAGCGGATCTGATTTCGAAGGTAAAAGGGATGGATGATATAGAGAGTGTTCTATGGTCTGAAGAGGTTTATTTTCTTGCAGGAAAAAAGAGTAGCATGACTTCTGTATTGAAGAGATTAATTGATAGAAAAGTAAGTAAACGAAGCGACGACCATTAGGATCCAGAACCTAAGAGGATATTTTCACCCAATCATAGGTTACTAGACTTGACTATATGGCCGTAATGAAATCGTCCGAGCAACATCCTTGTAAGACAGAACGTGCTTACCTGTTTATGAGCGTTATTTTTTATTAAGGCTACATTGCTAGCGGCTATTGATTAAATTACTGGTAGGATTCAATCTCACTCACCTTATACTAATATAAACCAGAATGGCGAATGAGATTGAACATGATCAGGTAGTCAACCTGCCTACCAGCGTTGGTCTAGTACTGATCTTCGGTAATATCTGTTTTAGTGTTATTAGTGGAAATGTCGCTAGAGTCAGTCCGAGATAGAAGCTGACTGACTAACTGAATCTATCGACATTATGTATTTGTTCGACACACACAAAATTATGATCAATATTCTATATAGCGAATTAGACAATATTACAATAACGACTTGCCAGCAGATTAGTCTTATCTATGATATCACAATTCATTAACTAACTAACTATTGCATGAACTAAAACCCCAAACGGCAGTTGTTATGAATCCAGTCTATCTTGCTACTAGGGTAAGAAGCTGCTAGCATAAGGCAGTAGCCTACTGAATTCAACGATGGCTATTTAACTGCCGTCCTACACTGAATTGTCGATATTATAATGGACTGTATTCATATTACAAGTTATAAAATAATGTTCTAGACTACAGATGTGAAGCAGGTTTATTTGTCGTCGGGGATAACGTTTCATTTTGGGCCTTTGACTACATCGGAAACGTTATCCCAGTACGACAGGTATTATTGCCTATCTCAATATAATATTCAATATTGTTTATTTATCTTATAGACTGCATACGGTAGATGGAGTCAATGAACTGAGGATTCAGCCTCATAGATTATGGAATGTAATGAGACGGAATATGGTCAAGGTAAATCATTTCATACCTACCTACCGGCATAGATTTCAGTTTTACTGAATAGTCAGTGGACATTATTTTTTTATTAAGGTTGTATATTAGATTCTAATTGGCATATGATAAATTAACCAAAATGATTAACCGATAGACTCATTGCTTTAGTGTGGCTATACTGCGCTAGCAGTGAATACCAGTAAACCATATTGTCAAAATCCCTTTTATTACGTACTGGCAAACAAACTATAAGACTGTCATTAAGTGGGCTCAGTTAACTAGTGGAATGGTCAACCTAACTCCAAATCTAATGACGGGATATTGTATCCTTCTAAGGCAAGTATTTACTGATCCTCATAGTTTAAAATGGTTGAAAATAGAGTGTGCAGAAGTATTATCGTCGTCTATCTATCTATCATTACTGCCCTTATCTCTCAGCTTCTACCTGTCTGTGCAAGCACTATCTCGTTTAGTTTTTCGACTGATATTGGTTTTTCTATAAATTCGTCTACGTCGGAACGTGCAAAGTTGTCTGGAAGGTCTAAATCAAATTCGAACGCACTCATAATTACGACTTTGATATCTGGCCTTATCTTTTTCACTTGTTGTACTAACTGATATCCATTTATGTGGGGCATTCTGACGTCTGAGAGTATGAGGCTGTAATCTGCCGAATGTAACCTAAACTCATCTAATGCAGTCACTGGATCAGTAAAATATGACTCTGAAAGACCACTTTTCTCGAGACTAATTTTAATTAGTAAGGCAATATCACGGTCGTCATCAACTATTAATATCAATCTACGTATCTAACTTCATCATGGAATCAGACTATTTATCACTTTTCTAGACACTACTACCGAATAATGCCTTCATATTTTCTTGGCTATTTTGTATCTGAATAGACACTCGGCGGGGTTGTGATCACCTGAGCTATAGCATTGAAACTGCCGAGAGAATAACGTAACTATTTGCTTTATATCACAACCATGTGTTACTAAATGTTGACCGATTGCTACCATTTGATAGTACTTAATTTCATATCTCTGTCATAAGACCCTCTATCAGTAAGCAGTCTACTTTATAGGTGTAAAATGTATCACGTTATGGTCTATCTAACTAATATAGCCACACCTAAAGACATAAGGCAGCATATCGCTTCAAAACATATCCGAATTAGTGATCTGGCTATAAGCTTATACAACTTCAGCTAAGGCATGGCCTTTAAACGCTTGACGAAACGACTTGGCAAGTACACTTTTGCCTTAATGATTGTAAGTTGAATTATTTATGGTATAGATAAATAACATTTTTAGAGAAGAAAGTTACTGAATCCGACACAGAGGGCACCCCAGGTAAGAAAAAGGCTGACCCATTAATTTTTCAATTGTCGACTATCACATTTCTGATTCTCCTTTCCTAGATCAATGTAAACTTTCAATTACATAATGTTCGGATTTGCACTTCATTTTGAGTAATAATGGTTGTGAATAATGTACAAATAATTATAGCATATTATGGCTCTTCATCTTGTTTTTCTCAAAATGCATATACATTACTTTCACAAATAGAATATTGCATATAACAATCTTGGTAACGCATAAATTCAAAATTGAAGAACGGCGTAAGCAAATCGCAACTCTATTAGCACAATCTATGAATGAGACTGAAATAGCACATGAACTAAACGTTGACCAATCAACTATTAGTAGAGACGTCAAAGCGCTAAAAGCACTGTCGCAGCGATTTGTATTTGATCTAGCAAAGTCTGACTTGGCTTATTATTACAAACAATGTATTGATGGAATAGAGGAAGTTAGAAGAAAAGGCTGGGAGATATTCAAAGGACTGAGTAACAACAATAACAGTCTAACAACAAGAGACAGACTTTTAGCTTTGAAAGTGATAATGGAATGTGATGAAGCTAAATTTGCGCTTTTCAAAGAAGGTCCATCAATCATGCACATAAAGTCATTAGAGGAGAGGCTAGAAAATATTGAATCTAGACAGATCAATCAATAATCTATCTAAAAGGATTGAAAGATTGGATTCGTTTGATGATAGTAACGATTCAAGTCATTGGAAAGGTAAAGAAATAATTCCATTAAATGATTGGATTCAGCTCAAAGGAACGCATTATGTGCTACAATATTTTCCTGATGATTATGATGAGTTTCGGACCTTTCTGCCAGAAAGTGAACTAAATGATAACGATGAACAAACAAGAAAATGGTATTCCGATTATTTGGATTTGATGGAGTATAAAAGAAATCCAAATTATGGTAAGTCAAAGTGTTTTCATTGTCTGTTAAGTCCTGCTGGAGACGACCCGATATTCATCGGGATTAATAGACTAATGACAAAAGGATTAGAAGAGAATGAAAGCAAGAGCAACCATGTATCTTATCCTTGTCATGTAGAAAATAGATTTGAATGTCCTTATGAGAAGAAAAAAGAAGCGGATGCAACATTTAACGTTGAAGACCTATTTGAACTAGATAGCATGGCTTTTGCAGTAGAAATTGCTCTAGCCGTAGCCAGAAAAGATTCATCTACTGTTCAAATAAGAAATAAACAAGATCTTTATAGAGCGTTAACAAACCGAGAGATGTTAGATATGATTCTGCAACAAGGACTTGATTATATATTGTCTGATAAAGAAACATTTAATGATACATCTAAATTCAGTCAATTACAAAAAGGTAATAGGCATAAAATTGAGGAATATTTCATGAATATCAAGGACAAAATAAAATTGGAAGAATTAAGATTTTATTAGCATATCTGACTACACTTTTAGTTTACATCAGATTTTCTTCTCACGAGATGTATTATGGATAAGTCAAAAGGGATTTGTAGACTGGCCGACAAACAAAGATAATTATAACTAGCAGCAGCAAGCTCTACAATATCTTATATTATGGAAAAAGCATAGCGAAAATATCTGTCGAAAGTATCCATAAATAGAATTCTAAATCTACGGAATGTGAAGGATGAACTTTATTTCTACGATGAGTTAGAAAAAACTAAAGATTTGTCTTTCTCTATAAACGAGATAAGATCGTCTATCAATTTTATTTTCAATAACCTTGAAGATGACGAGTGGCTTATCATTCATCCAGGATCTCTGCTATTAGGAACTGGTGTATCTATAACTCATGATGTTCTACTGACAAGAATCCAGATAACGATGCCTAAGCATGGAAGGCCCTTATACAATCTGTGCGATTTTATCAAGGAAATAGTACCTCTTGGTTTAGACTTAATACAGTTACGACACATCCAGAATTTTGGAAGACTTATTGAAAAACTGAACATTCCCTCACATGAGAGAACAAGTACTATGCTTGTGATATTTGTAGCTGCTAAGCTTCTCAGGTCAGGCTACAGCGTAGATCTTGAACCTCCCAATAAGAAAGGGGGTTTTTGCGATTTGAAAGTATGTAAGCCTGGACAGAACGATATCTATATTGAATGTAAGGCATTGAATTCACATGAATCAGAACTAAAGCAGAAACGACAGAATTTCATTCAGGCACTTTCAGACCACATACTGCGCAAGACTATATCGTTATTACCACCTGATCGTAGCATTATAGTAGAGCTGCCAGATAATTATATGAGAAGACCAAAGACGGACTTATGGATAGACTCTATTATTTCGTCGCTTAAAGATAAAGAATTTGATCAGTGGAAGCAAGTAACTGGCATAAAATACCGTATACATTTTGGATCATATTCTGGTACGCTCCCGGCAAGATATCTGGTTGTAGGAAGTGGTATAACGCCTGGATTTTACAATGTGCTAATAACTTCTGCAATGGGAAATGCATCCTCTACGCTCAGAAAAACAATAAAAGAGGCTAAACATCAAATACCTGATAATCAATATGGGGTTATTATAATACAGACACAGGATTTTGATATCCTGACAAACATTGCCACTGAACGATTATCCAGACAAGACTTTTCTAATATTATATGCATAATTGGGATAAATTCGAGTCATGATATTAAGACGATGAGAAAGGAATTTCATACCGCCGCTGAAAATAGCTTTGATTTAGTCTCCTAGTAGTGGATATTTAATGAGTGAATGATTGCCATTAAATGACAGTACACTTCAATTTGGTTAACCCTAACCTATATTGATTTCAGATAAAGCAGTTTATTTTATGTCACTAGGTAATGCCTTTTGTCTCTGACAATTTAATATCCAATTACTTCCAACAAACTTAGAACGCAAACAACAAAGCATATGTACGTATTAATAGCTAATTTCCTTCGCTACCCTTGTTATGCATTCATCCAAGTACTCTTTAACTATTTCAAAACCAATAGAAGATACTCCAAGTCTTTTACAAGCGACAGCAGTAGAACCTATTCCAGAAAATGGGTCTAATACTACAAAGCTATCTTTCTTGGCAAGTGCATGTAACATTATACACTTTAGAGGTAATTCGATAGGAAAAGTAGCAGGATGCGGCCTTTCAGATTTATTTTGAATTGTTTCATGTGGAATAAACCATGTGTTACCAGCATCGGTTAAATTAATCTCATTGTATCTACCTATGTTGGATTTGTCTTGGTATGGTGCACCAACTGCCCATCTATCTAACTGTACATTGCCTTTCTTCGTAAAATGGAATATGTTTTCATGATTAATTCTTAGAAATCTATTGCTATTAACAGGATCACTATGACCTATAGTTGTATCATCTAATATAACTTCATGATTCTTTTTGCCTAAGTATTTCCTTGGGATGAATACAGATTTTATCCAATCAATATTATTCTGAAGTACAAAATGCTTCCTTAGAACGTTAGCAACATCCATACCCTTCCATGGATTTTTTGGAGTGCTTCCTATATTGAGAAAAAATGATCCATTATCTTTAAGCACTCTCTTGATTTCCATGCCAACAGTTTCAATCCAGGCTAGATATTCGCTCTCAGGTTTCTTATCATTATATGCTCCATTCCCATACTCAATCCCTATATTATAGGGTGGATGTAACAACTACATCTACAGACTTATCTTTAAGATATTCTTGCATTCCAATTTTACAATCTTTCAGGTAGAATACAATATTCCGACCACCCTTAGATTGTAAAATCTTGTATGGAACTTCTAGTCTTATATTGCTCATATTATTAACTTATATTATGTCTTATTTCAGAGTTACTGTTGCACAGTAACTTAATTGCGAAAGGACAAAGCGTCAAATTACAAATACAAATAGTAATGTCCAAATTCATACTTCAACATACGTTCCTGGACAGGACTGAAGTAAATCCCATTATAGATTACATCAGTATATACATCTTCATAAAATACAATATATACGAGCTTATTCTATATCTACAATAATCGTATTATCATTTTTTCTATCTTCTGAGAATACATTACATCTGGGAATGATTAACTTATTTCCATTACCATCATCAGATGATATAATCATCTTATTGTTTTCTTCTATTGTTACATATCCCAACAATAAACCATCCAACGATATCACAGGCTTATTCAAATAATTTGATGACGATATAGAGATCGGTTTAATAAAACCACTATGCTCAGTCATATTTTTTTGGAGATATCCTTGAGTCAATTTAAAATAATTAACTTTCTAACGCGAACATAAACATCACTAAGCTTTGAAGTGTATTTATAATCAATGATTTCTAAGATCAAGGCCCAGGTCTATTCAAAACCGATGATCAGCTTTTAGTTATTATTCAATCTATCCATCCATCTAGCACACCTAATTTTAAGCTCAATATAAAGTCGATCCAATAACGGAATGTACATTTGTCATTACGCTAACTACTGTCATATTTTATATCTACTTTAAGCGCTCACGCACATAACAAATCCAGATTTCGCCATATCTAATTCAGATTCATCAATTCCCTAACGAATAAATACATTATTGCCGCATTGGACGTCGTCTTATATTTGCACAATGACGTTCAAATGCTTCGTCTAGAAAAGTATAATCTCTAGTATTATTGAATTCTATTGTTAAATCCGTAATGACCCTCATAACAAACTGCGGTGGACAATGAGGCGTCAGTACTAGTCTAATTTGCTCTAACTTTTTTGCTGCAGCTTCATCTACAGCTACATCTTGAAAAGGACTGCGAGATGATAGCTGTGATGTCCCATGTTCAGAAGTATTTGTATCGGTTGAGCTTTTTGGAGGTAATAGATAATCAAATGCTTGTAATCGATTAATTATCGGTCTAATTTTTGTCAAAAATAGTTCTAAAACATTATCGTTTCCGCCGTCGTAGACGACCTGTTTAGCCAGAGAGGCTAATATAGCATGTACGTTTTCAGACGAACGAATTGAGCTTAATAATTTCTCAATCTCTTCAAATTTAGATTGTAAAGTAGTTTGAGATCCACCACCAGGCCATCTTTGTAATTTATAATTTGAGTTGGACAATTGTTGTCCAAGAACATCTGAATCTGCGGACGAGTTTTTGGAATCAACATCCTTCGTCACAGATTGAGACACATTTAATTGGCTGATAGGGTCGAACTCCCTACGCGATATCGCTCTAGCATCCAATGCATTGTGGTAGTCGTGAGTAAACATTGGTTTATGTGGCTTATGTACCTTGTTTGTATTTCTCATTCGCAGACGCGGAGGGATTATTGGCTTTGAGCAATCTCCCTTGACCCTTGCTATGATGTAATCGATGTATCTAACGATGTTGGGCTTTTCATGATGAATGTTGATATTGTTCGAGTGTCTTTTTGCGGAAGATTTTCGAGTAAAATCTTCTGCACAAACTGCACAGATCCATTGAGGCTTTGACATATTATTATCATATATTTTTCTAAAGCTAGATATAAAATAAAAATAAAAAAATATTTTTTAGGCAGTAGAAAAGTTTTAGCAGGTATTGTGCAGCACTGTGCAGCGCTACACAGTAAAATAATACTAGAAAATACTTCTAAGTAGTCAGTCATTTTGAGCTTTCAAAAATAAGTATTCCAAAAAATACCTTATCGTATCACTAGTGGAACTTTCTTCTTTTCAATATCTTTTTGGCCATATTGTCCGATATGAATGTAAATGATGCACTTTGCGAAAGGACAAAGCAACCTACTTGTTTTAGTTACCTACTTTCATGCGAACGTGACAGAATTCAGCTAACCTATATCTTTGGGGCAATTATCCAGCCCTACGAATAGGCTATACGCAGCTTAATTCACGACCGCATGATTGAATACATTCAGTCAATATTATATACGCATTATTCTTTATTAATATATTATTTTTATATTTTATTACTACAAATCTCCAATATAGACTTTAAATCACAAATCAGTAGCAATATTATTGAATTTATTAACATATTAGCAAATATCAAATTATCATTTGTGACAATAGGTCTGTTCACCATAGTATGGCACCGGTCGGAGGTATTCGTACTCCGGCACACGTCTTCCGGTCCGATGTTCCAAATCCACCCCCTCATGGACCTGCTTGTATAGTCTGTGCACCTGATTGATGATCTCCTAAATTAGAGAATAAGGAGAATCGCACAAACATTTCTCCTTTTTAGGTTTTTATATTGGAGGTTTCTGGCTAGACGTTTTACGATAGTTGAGTCTATAAAAGGAGGTTTTCTATACTGTCATGTCGTTAGTGATATCTCTAGTAACTTTGTGCTCGAGGATTTAGTCCTTTGACAGTAACACTTTCTAGTAAAAGTATGGAAAGAGTACTGTCCAAATTTGGGCAGGAGTTAATGAATGCTTTCAGGCTTTGCTAACTTCTTAGCACACCACCATTGGCAATACTTGAATGGCTCCAGACTAGCAATCGGACGTGCGTCTCCCATAGAATACTTGTACCAACCCGCCTTCTTCACTGTGTTAAACCTGTCGTCTTCAGGTCGATAATACCGAATATCATTATATTCAACTGCCTTTTCAAATTCGTTACAATTGCAATAATCAATAATAACAAACAGACATCAAGTTATGTTATTCGGAAAAATAAATTAAAATCTGGTCACTATGTCCTAGTATTTGTTATTGTACATGTGAGGTGTTGTCCAGCACTAATGGTGCCAACACAATCGCCTGAAAATGAAGGAAGAAAAGAGAGAGGTACAAAAACTTCACGTACCACGAAGTCACCAGGATTTA
>JBEDUN010000019.1:0-42877 GCA_040414675.1 Nitrososphaeraceae archaeon
TCTTTTTCTAATGATTCGATGTTATCTTGTATTACTACACCACAGTTACTGCAAACAATTTCTCCAGCTTCTGCATCAAAAATAGTTAAGGTGCTATTGCATAGAGAACATTCAACATTATTATTATATTTTGACTCTTCTTCTTCGTTTTGATAATGTTTTTGCACATAATTTGAAGGTGGCATAAAGCATGAAACAACAGAAATTCCTATAAAAAGCATGTTTATTTATGGTTAGAAAAACACCAATTGTACACTTATATCTTATATATTAGGGATTTTTTGATCTTTATAATTTGGTCACAGATAATATGTCACAGGTTTCATCATTAATAGAACGGGTTTTTTCTGTTCTGCAATTTCGCCCTTTGAAGTTCTTATTACATCACGCACATGAAATAACAGATGCATAACCATAAGTATATGCTATAAACCGAAGCTTCTCAGTAGAATTTAAAAGAGGAAGATTTAGTAATTGAACAGAGCAATAACACAATACAATACAAATTTAACAAGAATATCAAATAATAAAACATAATAAAACATGAAACTGACATTTATGGAATAATGAAAGTCATCTGTAATGTTAATTTTACAATGGGCGATAACATAAGGAAACAATCGATTTGAAAAATAGATATTTGATATGTGGATAAAGAAGATCAATCAGACTTAATATATATTGATTAGGTATAGTGGAATTATGAATAAAGACATTTCGTATGCTACCAATTATCATGACGCAACAAATCATTCTGAAGTTAGTCTAATGACTTCAAGGCATTATTTAGATTGGAATAATCGTCCGATGCCTTTTAAAGTGTATACTGATAGTTTATCTACGTATACTCTTCCAACTGATTTTCCTACTCCTACTATGGATGCTATCACATCAATTTGCAATAGAAATCACAATCACAGATCTTCGACTACAAACGACTCAGATATGTTTAACAAAAATATAACTTTAAAAGACTTGTCAGAAATCCTATTTTTTTCGGCTGGAATTACCCGGGTGATGAGATATAATTATGGTACATACTATATGCGTGCAGCTTCAGCTACTGGCGCGCTTTATCCTATAGAATTATATATTGTTTGTCGAGATTTGTCACCAAATTTAAAAGCAGGAGTGTATCATTTTTCTCCTGCAGAATTCAATCTTACTGAAATCCGTAGTGGTGATTATATGACTCAATTATCTGTAGCTGCTGGAAATAATTCCAACATTTTAAATTCTCAAATTACTATTATATTTACATCATTTGCTTGGAGGAATGCATGGAAATATCAAGCAAGATCGTATCGTCATTGGTATTGGGATTCTGGTGTAATAGCTGCAAATCTTCTTGCAATAACTACTTCTATGAAGATATCTTCTGAATTGGTAATGGGGTTTGTAGATGATACACTCAACAACCTTCTTCGACTGGAAAAACAAAAAGAAGCAACAATATTGATGGCTGCTATTAACACAGGATCATCATCAGGGAAAGTTGAAATTAGAGATGCCAAAAAATTGGAAGAAATACAGCGTATTCCTAATTTGCCTAGCTTAAAGGCTGTTCCATTATCAAAAAGTGGAGAAATAGATTATTTTGAAATTTGGAGACTGCATCAAGCTTCTAAACTAGACAACGAAAATGAAGTAGAAGAATGGATTAACAGGTATGACCACAACGTAGACAAAACTTTAGGTAACACATTGGATATGAAACAGGAGTCGTCATTATATAATCCTATCAAGATTATCAGTAAAGATTCATCAGTTAAGAAACTCATAGCACATAATAACAATGAATTAAATTTAGGTGAAACCATACTAATAAGAGGATCAACGCGCAAGTTTACTGTGATGCCTATCCCCTTCTCTATTTTATCTGTCATACTATCTTGCGTAACTACAGGAACGCCTATGGATTTTCTTAGAAATGGAGATACATTAATAGACATTTATTTAATAGCTAATGAGATAGAGAACTTATCACGAGGTGGATATTTCTTTAATAGTAAATCGAGTAGTTTAGAAGTATTAAAAAGACACGTATCAAGGGAAATGTCAGGATATCTTTGTCTAGGTCAATCCCTCTTTAGTGATGCTAGCGCAGTTCTATTTTTGATGTGCAACTTAAAAAATACACTTGACATTTTAGGTAATAGAGGATATAGAGCCGCACAATTTGAAGCTGGAGTCATAGCTGGAAAAATATATCTGTCAGCATATGCTCAAGGTATTGGAGCATCAGGATCGACATTTTTCGACGAGGCAGTAACTGAATTTTTTTCTCCGCATGCAGAGAATAAGAGTCCAATGATTGCAATCGGAATTGGTAGGCCTGATTATAAAGCGAAGTCAGGAAAGGTTTTACCAGTTAAGTTGACTAGAGAGCAGTTATTGGTCGGCAACATATAATTAAGATATCGAGTCCATTACTAGATTCTACTAAATATTAACATGTTCTGTCCAATTTCTAGGACAATCTGAATTTATAAGTTAACCATTTATTGGCTGCGACTAATTTTTTTATGACTAAAACCTATTCATAACCAATATCATATTTACTTGGCATTTTTGTCTCTAGCTACTAAAACATAGGGATTACATGAATCCATCACATTACTAATTAAATGGTCTGAATATAATTACTGATAATCGTGCAGACGCCTATCTCGTTGTGATTCGATTTTATTCAAAATTTCTTTTTTATGGCTATTCAAAATATGTTTGTCCGAACAAGTAGTATGAATAATTCCTATTTCACAAAATTCACAAGATGTGACAAAATCAAGTTCATTGAACCTTCGTTTACAAAAGTTACAGAAATCAGATCCAATATCCGAATCATAAAGTGGTTTTAACCATGCTTCACGCCAAAGTACTATCAAATTTCCAATCACATTATATATATATATAATAAGAAAAAATCCATATATCGCTTTATAATATGAATATAAGGCTTTTTAGTCTTGCTATTTTAATCATATTAATTTTGAGTTGAATTTAAAATTATGATTATACATATGCGTAGGCTGTGAGGTAGAGATTGGAATAACTGAGAGATCACCGTTTTGTAAATATCTGCAAGGTAGATTTCCTTTTATAGTATAATTTATTCTACATAATTCGGTGTATTAGAAATTTCAGGGATCGTAATGACTAGACATATTTGCCCGATTTTCATTATGACATCATTAATGGCAGGACTATTAATGATTGCTACATCTGCATCATCATCAACAAATCAAGTCATGGCACAAGATCAGGGACAGCCAATTAAATTCTCAATAAAAAATATATCCATAAAACCAACAAGCAATACATCAGCTGATGTCCAAGTAGCTTTTTCTGCGTATAACCCAAACAAAGGGACAGTGATGATAGAGGAAATTCAGTATGATGTATCATTAGATGGAACAAGAATTGCATCAGGAAGTATCGGGGAAAGTTTGGAGGGCTTTTTGGCATCGTCAGCAACCATTTATCCCATCGTAAGCGGCAGCGAAGTAGTATTAAAGGATAAACAAGTAGCACATAAAAGTAACATAAATCAAGATGTTTGGAATAAAATTATGGAAGGAATAAATAAGAGTAGCAAATCTAAATATCTAATTACAGGAACAATATCGTATAAGCAAGGATCGGTGTTAGAGAAAACTGGAGGAGAAAATAGTTTTAGGTTGACCTTTCCTTAGATCCAATCAAAATTGTAGTAAGAATAAATAGATTATCCATATCCAATCTTTTTTACTTTAAGCCTTTCAGTTGGGGTTAAGCTATGACGTCTTTCATGATGTTCATCAGATTCAACACATATCTTTACATAAAATAGGTATTCCAGAAGGTAAAGATGCCCCAAATACAAAATGATAGTGCAGCTATCTATTGTATACTAGAATTAGGATAAAATCTGTTGAGGTCCGGTATATCAGATGCCTATAACAATATAGAATCTAGACAGTTAGCAACTTTATCAAATTTGGACATCATTGTATTCAATATATCTTTCTACTTGGACAAAGATAGATGGTTTAGCAAAATCTAAATAGATGGCATTGTAAAAGTATGAAAATGTAAAAAGGTAATTATTTAATATGTAATTCATGGGCATATTTGTCGCTAGATTCATCGTAATATTATTTGTGATAAAGAATCATCTTTACTACTTGATTTTGCAAAAAATGATCAGTCAAAAGATAGCACATCTATAACAAATGACAGGTCGAATACTCATAACGCAACAACATGGAATTGTAGCCCATGATATTATTGTCATCCGTCTATATACGACGGGTCTTATGTTCACATATTCTATAAATTTAGAATAAATATTAGAAAAAATAGTAGTTAAAGTCAATCATATCCACAGATAATTGCTGTCTCGATTAGATTGAAATTCAGTAAGCAGAATGTAAAATGCCATCATTTTTTCTATTCCTCATTACCTAGAGACAATCCTGATCTGATTCTGTTTAAACATATAAAAGACACAGGAAGTTCATAACATATTAGATTGATATTCAAAATGCTTAAGACTTAGAACATTTCTTTAGAGCATAATATGTTTGACAAGGCTACACTTGATCTATTATGTAATAATATTTTTGCACTTGATTCTACCATACGCTTCGCAGGTACCATAAATAAGATGGGCAAACTCGTTGCGGGAGGAATGAGACCAGGATTACAATCTATGGAAAATAATGAGAAATCATTGTCATTATATGTGGAATTTGTTCTTAAGAATGCAATGAATAAAGATTTTGACCCAGAATTTGGTAGAACTATATACAGCTTTTCAGAGAGAGAAAAAATTAAACTAGCATCATTTCCACTAGGGGATAACTATTTGTTGCGTGTATCCATAAACAAAGATGGAGCACATAACAAAATAATCGAAAAGATATTGGAACTAATAAAGAAAAATGGATTGAATTGATTTTTAGGTTTAGATCTAGATCTAGATTAGTTATTTTACAGTGAAACACCTTAGAATGTTTAGATTTTTGTAGTTGTGGTAACGCATAAAATAATCTTATCACAATACTACTATTAGTAATAACTATTTAGCTACTCATACACTAATGAATGAAATGAAGGACTGACTACCTTATACCAAAGTACTAATATAAAGGAACGTCGTGAAATAAATGAGAAAGAAAAGAAATTGACTACAGATATGAATAACAGTAAACCAATATTGCCAAAGGAACTTGACGATCTACTTGACACTTTGGTTGCAGGTTATAAGAAGATCTGCGACCTTGTACCAACCATTATGGAAGTAGCAAGGAAACATAACATAGACAATATGACGATTAGGAGTGTAATTATCACAAAGCTCACAAAAATAGGAATGTCAAAGAGAACAATTACAAGATACATGCCAAGCGAATTACGCCTTCATAGATATCCAGAAGATAGAAAGATGACCGAATTCGCCAATTTGGCCAATCAAGAAAATTCAAACAAAAAGCTTCTGAAGAATTCAAGACAGTAATGGAGCTTGCAGTTAAGGAAGCCAATGACGACCTTATAAAACGTCGTGCTTTATGTATAGAGATCAGAGAACAAGGTATTAAAGAAGGAATTGCCCCAATGCAGTCAGGTCGCATGATACGGAACATGAATAAATTGCCATTCGATGGAGACCCATTTGAAAAAATTGGTATGTCAGAAGTTCTCAATGAAAAAGTAATTGACATGATAAATGACATCTTTTTTGATGAGGATGAAAACGACAGATTTATTATTCGTATACAGAACGAGAATAAACAACTAAAAGACAAACTCGCCACATTAAAAGCACAAATAAGGACCGATTAATTTTGTTTTGTTTTGTTTCACCTAACTCCCACACTCCATCGTACTGCCATAATACACATAGTTAGTGATAGTACATTCTAGTCATTTAGCTACGATGACACTCTTTAGGTTAATAATACTCTCTTTTATGCGTGGTTAGGGCCCTAGGAAAAGACGTCTATATCAGTAGCATATTTAATATTTAATATACTATATGCAGACCATTGAGAGACTTAACAAACGTGGCTTTGATAGGGTTAAAACAGAGTATCATAATATCTACCAGCCTTATAACAGAATAATCCGGAATGACACAGGTTATATAATAAAGCGGTTGATGATGACGATGCAAGTGAATTAATTCAATTTACTTATTCTCTAATATCCTTTTAGAGTATTCAGATAATTTTTTTAAAGCTAGAATTCTCTCGGCTCTTTCTAATTCTGCACCTTCAATCGCAGACTCTAGATAGCTGATTGATTTATCGTAAATCTTTCGCGCTATGGGGTAGGGCACTCCATCCTTACCACCATGTGCAAAGTTAAATTTTACGGGATCTTGCCATGATGCTTTAGTTCCGTAAATTAATTCTCCAATTAGTGATAGCGATCTTACTGTAGCTGGACCAACTCCTGGAATAGATAGTAATTCTTCGTAATCTTGTGGTTGGATATCATAAATTTGTCTGAATAGATTCCAATTCAATTTGCGAGGCATCTCATAACGCTCAATTAAATTGTCGTTATCAATATGCGGACTATTCAAAACTAACTTCTCTGGGATTAACCAAGTATCTAATGTATTTGTATAAGAAGTAGGCATATGAGTTAATTTATGAACTGATGATCTTAGATTATCAATATTATCTGTTACAATATCTACACAAATTCTTTGATTATCTATTGAATTAATTGATATCATATTGAGAACATTAGTACTTTTATAATTGCTTATGATTCCAGAATGTGGTTCTAAAATAAAACTCTTGATCTTATCTGAAATCCAGTGATATCTTCTCGCCATTCTATTAACTTGATTCATACCTTGCTGAATTATTGCCCAGTTCCCATTCTTATCAAAAAAGATTACATGATGATATAAGGAGTAACCATCCTGTATTGCGGTGTTGTCAATTTTTGCTGCCATTTTACTTGCATACAATAAATCATTAATCTTAGCAGATGACAGATTGTAGTGCATTTCGGCAAGCTTTGGAATATCATTTTTGGTTGTTGTAGATTTCTTACCTTTTCCTCCAGCAATAGAAATTCCATGTACATCTTCTTTCAATGCCTGATTTAGAACTCCAGTTACCACAGTTGTAACTCCAGACGAATGCCAGTCAAACCCCAGTACACAACCAAAAGCCTGAAACCAAAGAGGATCAGATAACCTTCTCAAAAATTCCTGTTGTCCATATTCATCAATCATTACTTTTGCTATAGAATAAGAAAGTCTAATCATTCGTCTAATTAAGTACTGTGGAGCATGTCCTCCATGCAAAGGCAGATTAATAATAGAGGTTTTCAATGGTCATTCATATAATAACACAATTCATATAATTATGGATTTATAGATTTGTAGAATAGTAATCTCAACTTTTTGTCATTAGCTCATTTTTATGATGATCGGTGTTCGCAGTTTTGTTATTATTGTTCTTGCCAAATCAATATTCAAGTCACTCAAATAACTTCTTCCGATTACCCAACGAATGAATCTATAAAACAATTTGATAAGTCACTTTTTCTAATTTCATAAGTGAAAGATCAAGCTCAAGATTGGAAAATAACAAAAACATTGAGTTAGTCCGTAAATATCATCATCATTTGAGCAAATTATGAAACGATGGCAATCTGCAATCGCAGCGATAGCTGGAATAGTATGATCACATGTATAAATAATCAGTCTACGGAGTGTGTGGTAATTACTGACATCATCTCAGAAAAAGGATGACTTTTACAGAGCCGACATAATGAAATAATAAATAATTGCAAATAGGTGTAAATTTATATTTAATTACTTATGTAACAAATTCATCTATTCGTGCTATATTTCTAAATAATACTTGTTATTAAAAAAATTGGCAAATGAAAGATACAGACCACTGGGTGTTACGTTAATATCAATACTGGCCGTGATTGGCGGGATAGCCTTTCTAGGGATCGGAACAATTCTTATAGTAATTGGAATTGGTCTAGGATTCGTAATACTAGGAATAGCATACTTTGTTATGGCTTATGGATTGTGGAATGGCAGAAGTTGGGCATGGACAATAACACTGATAATATCTGGAATAGGGGTAATAGTAGGAATTGGTTCAATCATTATTGGAAATTTCGGATCAATAATTTCTATAATTATAAATGCTGTGATAATATATTATTTGTATAGACCTGATGTTAAAGCATACTTTGATAAATAGATAGACACATAATGGAAGCTTCTTTCTGAGTCTTATTTACCAACAAGAAAATACGAGATAGAGTATAAAAGTGCTTTATATTTTGTAAACTATGAATTTATTTATATTCTGGTAAGACGAGATTAATGATAAGTTTGTTGTGATAGTAATAATGAGTAAATCTACATTCTTCAGATTCAGAAGTAATAATATACCAAATGTAGAAGATCAAAGAAAATATAAAATCATTAAACCAAGTCTAGAAGCAAAATATAGAGAACTTAATTCTGGGAAAGGTGTATTATTTCTATAAATGGCGGAAAGCCTTACAACACGCTGGCTCTTAGCTCTAGGCATAGCTACATTATGTTTTGGAATATTTCTATTTGTCTTACGGATTCCAATACGAACAATAGGGATATTTTTTGTACTGGGTATTCCGCTAATTTTATTATGGCTATATGCCGATGACAAATCAAAACAACAGCGGCAACAGAATGGGAAGACAATTAGCAATTCTGCCAGGGAGCACATCCACTATCAACAACAACCATGCATATGTTCTATTTGTAAACATGAACATGCAGAAGTATGTTTGAATCAAAAATGTGCATGTTGTATTATAATGAAGGGCGACAAAATCATCGGACATTCTATTAATCCAATGCAATAAAATAAAAGTTTAGATCCCTCCTCAAGAATGTGATCAGTTTTGGAAAGATTGTCGTATCTCTTAATATAATAGTTCGTCATTATTAGCCAAAGATCATGTCTTGAATCAATAGTGTATCATCATGACTAGTTTCTTTTCGTTTACGTAGATCCTTGTTCATTTCCCATTCAATTTTGACTGTTTTAACAGTTCTAATAATTTTGTTTCGCTTTCTACAACTCGCTGGAATTAGACAAATTGTCTGTGCTATAGCAAGTACGATCTATGGACTAGTATAGCAATACTTTGAATTAATCTATAATTGAATAGATTAGGTACAATTAATCAAAATCAAACAGATTCCCTAGTAATGCAGATTTCTTACGTTTTTTATAATGAACAAGACGGCCATCATAATCATTTTCCTTATACATATATTGATTTTTTTTATTAAATTTGCTTACATATGTGGTTTGCATCCCTGCAATTTCATCAATTTCTCCTCTATCTAACCATACACCTTTACATTTTGGACAAAGATCAACTTCTACATCGTATCTATGCATCAATTGCATTTGCTTTAAACAGTTAGGACATTGCAATTCTTAATAACCGATATCAAAATACCTTTGAATATCATTTAATCATAATGTTTACTTTGTAATACAAAGTCATGCATTCAACAAGCATTATTCAATATAAATGATACACTAATATGTTTTTAGTAAATATTACTTTCTTTAGATATGTAAAACTTTAACTTTTTGTAACATGATTTCATATTATGCTAAACAATTGAAATTTGATCCTTAACTATCATGTCATATCTGTTTCACAGTAACTCTTTCATATAACTAATTCTAAAGAGTTTAATAAATTCAAAGTACTACGATAGTACTGTTCGTTTAATTTATCGACTATACTATGCTGGATCATATACTTGCGGTAATGGTGTTCATGGTAGTTTAGATCCACAAACTTAAGATTAGTGCTTGTTGTTGTTTCATCTTACGCGTCAACTAGAAAATTGTAATAGATTTGCTTTATGAATGATATCAATTGGAGTGTACAAATGTGTACATTGTAGATCAGACATATTGCACGGGACATATACAATATTGTATACTGCCATGAATATTTGTAGATCATAGGCTAAAATAATCAAATATCTATGTTAGTGATAATAATGGTTTAAAAAAATCACTTTTTATTTCTAGAAACTGGTTATACATGTGCTCAGCATAATGAATTGAGACATGGATGCCGCAGTAATAATCTACATTCTTATTTTCCTTTTACATATTAGCTCTGGCTCCACAATATCATCGTGAATATAATGGTCATTCATTCTGTCTATTCTAGCAGAATCTTCTCTTGAATTATCACTCTCTGAGAATTGTTTCTTAGTAATCTTTTCTTGTGTCCATGTTAATACTTTTAAAAGTCAAATAGGTCACCAAGAAGTCCTCCATTCTTTCTCCGTCTATTATAATAATATTTGTCATCATCGTAATCATCGTCATCATCGTATTCCGATTTTCTATGATGGTTTCTGTCATATTCTTCATCATCATATCTGTTTTGAATTTTAACTATTTTATCAATTTCCCCTCTATCTAACCATACTCCTTTACATGAAGGACAGAAATCGATTTCAATATCATACCTTTGCATTAATTGCATTTGATTCGAACAATTTTGACATCGCATATATGAACATATATCACCTCTGCTATGATCATGTAAAGAAGATGCATCATTTAAGAAGAACGTCTACTATGTATTGCATTGTCATACGTCGATTGTTGATCTTTCATTATTAAATAAGAGTAAAGTGCTATCTAGTTTTTATATCGGATATCACGTTGTAACACATTGAAAACACATTATCAAAATAAGGCACAGAATCAGGTATTAACAGAATAGATCTTTGGATTTTATTACTATTGAGGGTACTAATGCAACTTATCAGATAGTCTGGTTAGTATTCACTCTTTTCGTTGGTATTGCCTTAGCAATAGACCTTGGCCTATTTGGTAAGTTTCTACATAGTTTTAGGATAAAAAATCGACGCATAAATAATGATGATAACAATACCTCTCAAAAAAGAAAAATATCTTCAGTTGGCTCGTTAGAACCAGAATTAGAACAACAACAAGAACAAGAACTACAACAAGAACAAACTTTCAGAAGAGCATTGAAATGGACTATTATATGGATATCACTTGCTGCAGTTTTTGCTGGAATAATATACTTGGCTTTGGGTTATGAAAAAACATTGCTTTTCGTAACAGGATATGCTATTGAAAAATCCTTAAGTGTGGATAATATGTTTGTATTTTTACTTATATTTTCTTCACTTGCAATTCCTCACGCATATCAACATAAAGTTCTGATGGCGGGAATTCTTAGTGCAATTGTTATGAGGATTGGTTTGATCCTTGCAGGAGTATCTCTTCTTGAAAGCTTTCATTGGATGATCTATATCTTTGGTGGATTATTATTATTTACAGCGATACGTATGATCATACAAAGAAAAGATGAAGAACATGGAAAAAAGAAGAAAGAAATGGATATTGAGAAAAATATCGCTGTTAGGATAATGAAGCGATTTATTCCCATTAGATTTGAGTTAAAAAGTGACAAATTTTTAATTCACAAAAATAAAAATGATGGCCATAAACGTTTGTATGCCACACCTATGCTTGTGGCTTTGGTAGTAGTAGAAATGACAGACTTGGTATTTGCATTGGATTCAATACCTGCAATACTGGCTATAACAACAGATTCATTTATAGTTATAACTTCAAATATTTTTGCAATATTGGGTTTAAGAAGTCTATACTTTTTACTTGCTGGTATGATGGAAAAATTCTATTATCTTAAACCTGGCTTGGCTTTGATATTATTCTTTGTTGGCAGTAAAATGCTGATATCAGAATTTTTCGAAATATCAATTGGCATGTCTCTGATTGTGATATTTGGAATACTAGCCGCTGCGTTACTACTATCTTATATTAGGACTCGCCAACAGATAAGTAAAGTAATTATTGATAAATAGTAGGCTTCATTTATTTGTATTACAAAGCGAACCTCTGATTGGTAGATTAGGCACACACTCTAATTATTTGGTTGAATAGTATAACTCAAATATAATTATGCGTAGCAGGATTAGATAAGTCTTGTTGTCGGATCTATGCTTAATTTTAAGAAATTGTAAAGTTTTGTTACTATCAAATAGATATACAAAGAATATCAGCTAATATTTGAAATTCCAAATGAATCAATTGCTTGAAGTATTATTGGCAGTATCTTTGCGAATGTTGTCGGATCAGCGCTAAAATTAACAACATAACCATTTTTAATACCTCCATGTTCTAGTCCAAATGTTCCAAATTCTAAACTCTTTTGTGAGAGTCCATGAAAGATATCTGTAAAAAGTAAGCCATATGCTTGCCGACCAGCAAGTAACGAATTAGTATTTGACATAACAATATTAAAGTTTTTGGTATTAGAATTTGACATTCTGATGCCTTTACTATGATCTAGAAATGACTGTAATGTCGTATTTATTGATTGAGGATATTGTCCGACTACAACTGAAGCAAATTCATTACCTGTACTTTGGATTGGCGGAGTCATCAGAACTATGCCTAGAAAAGGAGAAGGCGAATTATTAGTTGATATATTCCTAGCATTCCAGCTAGCTGGATATTGAATAACAACTCCATAAGTAGAATTATAATAAACTTTCATTGGGATAGTAATTGTTGAAATAGTCTGAGCATGAGCCAAAGGTGTACTGATAATTAGTAATATCATCGATATAAAAGATCCAACTGCCAGCAGAGATAAAGTCACTATAATATATATTTTCTTGGTGTTTATTAGGTTTTGTATAGAACTGAATATTAAGCTATCAACATTAGTTAGAAATTTATTGTTTAATATAGAAGATAATACATATTACATATTTACCATCCTATCTCAAACTTTTATCATATTATGTTATATTAATTGGAATTTATATAAACTATGATTCCTTACTTTATTTTATAGGATCGTATCAATAAAGTGATCGATTTCATTTGTAATTTCATAAATAATGTCGGATTCACCATCTTGGATTTCTTCGTACTTAGAGAAAAAGAAAAAATAGAAGATTTTTTTAATGAAATCTTTTTTTAGTTATTATAAGACTTATCATCTAATGCAGAATCAGACGATTAAAAGACTAAATTTCTCAAATAAAGTTGTATTAGTAATAGGTGGAACCGGGGCATTAGGAAGGGCTATAACAAGATCTTTTATCGAATGCAATGCTCAAGTGATATCATCATATATTACGGACAGTAATATAGAGCCGCCAAATAGGGAAACTGAGTCCAGATTACAATTAATAAAAGCAGATACTTCAAATGAAGAACAAGTGGAGAAATTAGTTTCAGGCATTTTAGCTAAATATGGACAGATCCATATAATGGTTAACGTTGTTGGAGGATACTTGGGAAATAAATCTGTAAGCGAACTTGAGGAAAAAGAATGGGATAAAATGATGTCTATAAATCTAAAAACAGCCTTTCTAATAAGCAAGCATGTTATTCCACATATGATATCTACTAAATATGGTAAAATAGTACACATTTCTTCTAAGACAGGCTTGAAATCTAATGGTTATGATTCTGCGTATGCAGCATCAAAATCTGGATTAATAAGACTTGTAGAATCATTGTCAGAGGAAACAAAAGAGTCAAACATTAATGTGAATTGTATAATGCCAAGCATAATAAATACAGAAGCAAATAGAAAAGCAATGCCGACCGCAAATTTTGAAAAATGGGCAAGACCTGAAGATTTATCAAATATTGTGTTATTCTTATGCTCAGAAGAAGCAAAGGTCATAACGGGGGCTGCTATACCTACCTATGGACTGGCATAATCACTATTTTAGATATTAGATAGAATATAGCATGAAGCATGAAGATACAATGTCAAAAATATGTATAAAATAGTTCACATTATCCAAGTTTATGCGAGATAAAATGAAAAGATATTTTATCTTTGCTGGTATGGCAGACATACGAACGTCATCCTTTTGGTTTTCTTCTTGTTATGACTGACCTGACTTATTATTTGTTGCAGCTGTTAAATAATATTAGTTGGAAATTGTAATTTAGGTAGTTCGCTCAAACATATAAATAAATGTTGATAAATGTGGATCGGCAATATATAATATCAATATAGGTAAATAGCAGTAGCATATACAAAACCACTCATCATCAGAATTTTGATACTATTTTTGATTTGGCATTATCATCATTTAGTCGATACTGTTCACTACACTAGCCACGTAGTGTTACAATATTCATAGGATCATATTAGACGAATCTTTGTAGTATGAATTTACTTTATTTAAATGAAATTATGCACATGATTAATTAACTAATTAATTAATTAATTAATAAATAGTGTATAGTAACTATTGTTATTGCTATTGTGTTATTAAAAATAGACCCACATAGTAGTAACTTGTATCTAGCTACTTTGCATTTCGATCACTTTGTATAATGCCAAACAAAATTCCTTCGGTGTCTTCACATATCGCTAAATATCCAATACCTGGGATGGCCATTTTAGGACTAACAACCTTGCCTCCCCCCATAGTAATTTTTGTAGAGAATTCATCTACTGAAGGCACGTCAATAGTATTTGTCACTCTGCCACTTGTATTGGCATCGTCTTGATTCCTTTTAGGAGTAAGTCCGCCGTTTATGCCTGGTTGGCTATCTTCTCCTGTTTTTACAAGCCAGTAGTCTTGTGGGCCATTCCATTTATTGAACTCCCAACCAAAAACTTCCTTGTAGAATTTCATTGCTCTTTCCGGTTTATCTGCAACTATTTCAAAATGAATTACTCTTGGCATAATAAAGACCAGGTAGTCAATTATTTAAGTTTGATGATCAAGGAGATTCATAGTCAACAATACATCATCTAATAATAGAAATTTGGAAGCAGAGATTCAAGGATTCCCCCAATATAGTTCATGGAGAAAAAGAAACAACGAAAGTAGTATAGATGATAGTGTAATGCACAACAGAATATTCGGCTTTACTAGAAAGTTATTGATAGTGAGAAATGGTCGCTTTAGATGTATAAGAAAGAAACTTTATAATATCAATTATTCATAAAAATGATGTGTTAAATTACTCATGCAATATAAATATTGCTTTTCCATAACGAGAAACGCCTTTTAGTATTGGGAATAACAATAAATAATTACTCCAACGATAAAAGAGTTGTATAAAGATATTCTGCGGATACGATTCAACTGAGTGGAATGTAATCGAGTACCTTTATCAGTAGAAACTCAACAAGGTTTTCATTAGCTCTGGCTAGTGGTGCTATCGACTGAAAAATGGACATCTTAATTTATTTATTCTTGATATTTATTCAAATTGTAAAGCGTTAAGACGTCTACATCTTATTCTTTGATGATTACTTTTGTTTCATCTTTAATCTGACTCAATATCTCATTCTTATCAGAATCTAGGATTTTGCCGATAGTATTCACAGCGGAGTAAGCTAATATTATTCCGTTCTTACTTATAGGAGTCGGTCCGAAAAATAAGCATAATGCTTTTCCTTCCGGCCAATAAGCAAAATCTAATTTATTAACTTCGCGCTTCGCACCATCTTCTAATCCTACTACTATCATAGTTGGATCAGTATAAAGTTCGTCACCCCATCGGTGCATATTAACTTCAATTGGCAGATTCTCAAATAGTGCATGGAAGGTCTTTGGCGCAAGTGACTCATCTAATTCGATTCTAATCAGTCTATCGTCTAGATCTGGGAATACGACAGTAATAATCTTCTTCATAATACGATACTTTGAAAAGTGTACTTGTACTGAAATATATCTTATATTCATAAAAATATATTTAGTACGGATATTTGCTTTGTTGCATGATTTATTATGTTGTAGGTATTGTTTATTCGATCAATCTGCATTTAGCTTCATAGTAGTAATATATTACAATATGATTGAGTGGCCTTCCTATAATCAATCACTAGTTAGACGTGATCAAGTTCTCTTGGATTATGATGTACTTGATAGTTGGATCATGAATTATCGATAATGAACCAGGGTAAGGTTGGTGAACTGCACACCTACCCAAATTCGTTTATTCTGCTCCTAGGTCATATGAGAATATATTTCCATCTACCATATAGATAAACACAAGGTATGGTCATAGCACATGCAAGTACTAAAGTACAATGCATACCAGATTATAGTACAATTAGTAGACGTATAAACAAACTAGATATCAAAATCAATGAAAGATTATTAGGAAATGATGATGATATTGTCATTGCTTTAGACAGCACTGGCATTAAAGTGGCTAATCGAGGAGAATGGATACGGCGCAAATGGCACGTTAGAAGTGGATATCTAAAGATACATGTAGCAGTTGACATCAAGAACAAGAAGATGTAGAATTACGCTAATGCAACTTTACTGTACACAAGAACATCAAGACATTTTTTGACATACATAGTCAACATTAATTGAGCGTATCAGATGGATGGTTTGGGTTTTGGTTTTATGAATGAACCAACTGAGAATGCATAGAAAGACGAATTCTTTTTATCACATTCAACATAAAAGTACAAACTAGGAAAAATGATCATTATCGCTAGTGACTTATTGTTTATTTTTCCCTCATATAGAAAAAGAGAGTCCACAGAATAGAAAACATTTATCAGAGATAATAATAGAAGGGTCCTTTAGGAATGGTAAAAAATAGTCATGATGAAAGCCGCGAGGATCATTAAACCAAACGAATCATTAGAAATACAGGATATCGATATACCCAACCCGAAAGGGTCTCAAGTCCTTGTTAAGATCCAGTCTTCTGGGGTATGTCATAGTGATATACACCTTTGGCAAGGCGGATATGAAGGTCCAGGAGGACAATTTTTAAAGACAACGGATAGAGGAGTAACCTATCCACTAACGCCTGGACACGAAATATCTGGAATTGTAGAAAATATTGGGGAGGAAGTACAACAACAAGGAAGAATACTTAAAAAAGACAAGGTTCTTGTGTATCCTTGGATAGGCGAAGGACTTTGTCCCGCATGCAGATTAGGTGAGGAGAATCTGTGTGACAATCCTAGATCACTAGGAATTTACAAGGATGGTGGATATGCTGAATATATTTTGGTACCAAGTTACAGATACCTTGTAAAGTTACCAGAACACATGGACATGGACGTAGCAGCAACTTTATCATGCTCTGCACTTACTGCATATGGTGCAGTTAAGAATGCAGATATGAAACCTTATGATAATATAGTTATTGTAGGAGCTGGTGGACTAGGTTTAATGGCTATGCAGCTGGCTAAAGCAGTATCAGGAGCAAAGATTATTGCCTTAGATTTAGACGACAAGAAGCTTAAGGCAGCAAAAGAAAATGGTGCAGACTATGTAATCAATACAAAAAACGAGACTGACATTACCAAGTCTGTAATGGAATTGACTAACAATATGGGTGCAGATGCAGTCATTGATTTTGTAAATGCATCGAAAACAGTAGATACAGATATGAAAATTCTAAGAAGGCGAGCTAAAGTTGTACTCGTAGGGCTCTTTGGCGGTGAATTAAGACTAAACCTAGTAACAATGCCAACAAGAGCATATAGAATAATTGGTTCCTATACCGGAACTTTAGCTGATATGACTGAATTGATATCGTTAGCAGATAGAAAAATAATTAAACCTGTAATATCGGACAAGTTTAAACTTGACCAGGCCACAGAAGCATTGTCAAAGTTAAAGGAGGGCAAAATTATTGGCAGAGGAGTTCTAAATCCGTGAGATCCGTCAGCAAAGATATTCAGAATAATAACAATAAGAAGGAACTACAGGACTATAGAAAATCAATAATACAGACAATAAATCCTACAACTGAACGAGTTATCAAAGAATATGATGTAATGAGCAATGATCAGATAGAGGACTCGATAAAACAATCAAGAAACGCATTCTTAGAATGGAAGAAAAATATTGACAAAAGATCAGAATTTCTTTATACATTTGCAAAAGAGCTTAGAAAAAATAAAGAAAAACTTGCCAAAACAGCTACTGAGGAGATGGGAAAAGCAATAAAGGAATCAAGATCAGAAATAGAAAAATGTGCATGGGTAATAGAATATTACGCAGATAACGGAAAGATTTTTTCAACTTCTGAAGTCGTTAATACAGATGCAAGAAAAAGTACTATATCCTTCGAACCTATCGGAGTCATAGGTAGTATAATGCCATGGAATTTTCCTTACTGGCAGGGAATAAGATTTGCCGCTCCATCATTGATGGTTGGAAACACCATTGTACTAAAGCCGGCTAGTGCCACAATGCAATGTGGAATTGAGATTGAGAACACTTTTCATAAGGCCGGAGTACCAGAAGGTGTTTTTCAAACTTTAATAGGAGACTCAACTATTGCAGAGACTCTTATCGATTCAAAGGGTATTAATGCTATAACTTTTACAGGCAGCGTACCTATTGGCGCCAAAGTTGCACAGAGGGCCACGTCACAACTAAAGAAGACTGTACTTGAGCTAGGTGGAAGCGATCCATTCATAGTATGCAGTGACGCAGATATCGAAAAAGCTACAACTGGTGCTGTTAAAGGCAGATTCATTAATTGTGGACAGAGCTGTATAGCATCTAAAAGGTTTATTGTAGATAAAAGTATAGCAAACCAGTTTACGGAGGAGTTTGTTCAGAAGGCGGAAAAGCTTAGAGTGGATGATCCATTTTTGGAAGATACAGACATAGGGCCAGTTGTCAATGCTGAATCACTGGAACACATAGATAGAATTGTAAAGACGTCTATAAAAGAGGGAGCAGAATTGCTTACAGGAGGGGAGAGAATAAAAGATAAAGGATATTTTTATCGTCCAACTATTCTCAAGAATGTATCACCTAAAATGGAGATAGCACAAGACGAAGTATTTGGACCAGTTGCACCAATAATTGTCGCTAATGATGAAAAGGAAGCCATAAAAGTTGCGAATGATTCCAAATTTGGTCTTGGTGCAAGTATATGGACACAAGATCTTGAAAAAGCAGAAAAATTATCTGCGATCGTGGAATCTGGGATCGTCACTGTAAATAATATGGTAGTATCAGATCCAAGGGTTCCGTTCGGTGGTGTCAAGAAAAGTGGATTTGGTAGAGAATTGTCAAAATATGGCATGATGGAATTTGTAAATATAAAATCGATTCGGCTCTACGACCAACTTATCTATAATCATCACGTCGAATAAAAATAATCAATAAAAGTAGATAGACCAATACGAGGTAATAAATAAATAAATATTTGAAATGGTAACGAAAATTAGCAGCAAAAGATAAATTGTCACCATTAACAAAAGAAGACAACAAAAGAATTGAGAACTTATCAATACTTTATGATGGTGGATCATTAGGAGCTTTTGCGTGCAGTGTGTACAAGCAACTTAGAAAGTACAAGATACAACGAGACATTATTGCTGGTAATTCAATCGGCAGAATAAATGCTGCAATAATAACGGGTAGCAAAAGACGAGAAACACCCAGATAAACTCTTAACAATTCTGGCTTGAATTAGCAGACAGATATATAGACAAAACTATTCTTTTTCATCATTCTGATTTAATATTCCAACTCCTACTGTGGTTTGTGTCATTTAAAAGTCACCACGATTCCCTCGAATTAGTATCACAACAAAAATCTATTTGACAAACTCAATGGAATACAAGCGTTGGGTTAAACATCTGAAGGCCTTTTATAGCTCAGCTATATTTTGGAAACGATAAAATGTTCAAACCCAGATGGATGCACAACTATGCATTGGATAATCCAGAGTACTTTACACCTACATAGACTTATATTTATGATAATTCACCTGTTATAAAAACTCTTGAAAAATACATAGATTTTTGATAAATTAAGGCCCAAAGGAAAAGGAAATCATGATACACGTTTAATCTTAACTGCAGTAAACATTTTAACTACTGAATCTCTAACATTGGATAGTCATAAGCAACAGACAACTCCAAGGCATATCCTAGCAACCGTCTGCCCCATCTTCTATATAATTTTCCAGGGATAGAAGTACAAGATGGCATATTCGCATGGAATAGTGGCTTATTAAGCAATACTTCCATTTATTAACTAATAATTGAATGAAAATAAGAGTGGTTGGGATGCACGGACATATGACGAGATTTCACGTATAGTACAGTATCAATGGGGTCTGCAGGTTTTAAAATGGCGGGAATGGAATGGGAAAGAAATTGTCATGGATGCAGGATGTGGTTCGGGTCTTCTTACCAAACGACTGGCCGAGAAAGTTCCTAGAGGAAAAGTCTATGCTGTAGACAATGATATCAATATGATAAGGCAGGCAAAAAGGAATCTGGCAGAATTACGAAATGTCGAGATAGTATTGACAGATATTGCTAAAGTAAAACTTGGTTTAGAAGTAGACGTCATTTTTTCTAATGCTGTGCTTCACTGGATTCATGATCAAGCTCAGATTTTTCAGCATTTTTGGAAAATGCTAAAGTGTAATAGTTCGGAAAAAACTGAACTATTGATCCAGTGTGGAGGGCACGGAAACTTACGAAGAACGCTTGCAGTGCTACAAAAAAAAATTACAGAATTAAAAGAGTTCAGAGAATATTTCTCAAATATGAGTACCCCATGGTATTTTGCAAAACCTGATGATACTTCTAAATTATTAAAAAGAACAGGTTTTACAAATACAAATGTTAGTTTGCACAAGGATTACATAAACCTGATTAGTCGTAAGATACATAGTAGATTTATAAAAATCATAATAATGAAACCATTTCTAGAACAGATTCCTGAAGAAAAAATAAAGAATAAATATTGGGAGTCATTCTTGCATGAAGTTGAAAATAATAGTTTTAGTAGTAACGAATCTCAGACAACATGGTCGCTAGATTACGTTAGGTTAAACATCATTGCTGAAAAACCATAGTATATATTATTACTTTAACTTTAATTTTATTATGAAATACAAAATACCCGTCTAGAATATATTGAATTTGTTTAGTTTCAGTTACATGTTAGCTCAAAGTAGTTTTGATTTCGCAATTTTGGATTTTATTGACACCGGAGCATTTTCAGAGATATTTACTCAAATTACTATATTCAAATGTATTTAAATGACTGCGTTTGAGATTAATAAAGTGTGTACAGAGAAAATACAGAAGTCAAGAAAAAGATTTTTTGTCTGTCTTACAGGAATGCCTGGGGCTGGTAAATCCTCAGTTGCAGATTCACTTAAAGAAAAGGGATTTTATGTAATATCTATGGGAGATGTTGTACGAGATGAGGCCAGATTTCAAAATATGGAGATCACAGATACCAACCTAGGTAATCTAATGTTAAAACTAAGAAAAGAAATGGGGCCAGGTGCCATATCTCATCTTATAATAAAGAAAACAAGATGTGAAGATAACAATTTTGCTCAAATTGTTATCATTGACGGTATTCGTAGTATTCATGAAGTTGAGGTGTTAAGGGATATTGGTAATGTTAAATTATTAGCTATTCACGCATCATCAGAGACAAGGTTTAAACACATAAAACAGAGGGCAAGATCAGATAGACCTTTGAACGAGAAAGATTTTGTTGTGCGAGATAAGCGCGAATTAACAGTAGGTATCAGCGAAGCTATTGCTTTATCTGATGAATCCATATCTAATAACAATTTAACAATAGAAGAATTAAAAGAAAAGGCATATGAAATAATCCAGAAATGGATTAGCATGAATAATACTGAACGATCACAAAATAATTTCAATCAACCAGGATAGAATTGTAATAAGTAACATTTATTCATTTGAAAGTAATTTCAATTCTTTTGTTTTTTGTTACTAGTAGTGTATTCTTTTTCGTCACCTCAATACAGACCATAATATCATACTACTAGAAATTTGTATCCTTAAAATTTTGGATATTCAGATAAATTCGAATATATTAATCGCAATGAATAAAATATGGTTTAAAAATCGTGATAATTAGATTTCTGTACCTCTTTTCCAGATTTAATTACCAGAGTTAGATCCTCCATTCGATTGTATATTTGCAAAAGGCGCATACCTTTATCTGTTGTTCTATAGTAATGATTGCCTTCTTCGTATCCTAATAGACCATTTTCAAGTAGAAGTGTCACATACTCCTTTAACTGTGCAAACGATAGGAATGCTTTGTACATCAACTTTGATTTATTAGCCCCACCTCCATTCGCAGCCTCAAGTATCAATTTAACTATGTCAGTTCTACTTCTGTATTTCATAATAGAATCAACTAGTAGAATGGAAAACGAGTATTTATGGGAAGCTTATATTAGTACTAAAATTATTTAGCTGTTTTATTGATCATAAATTTTTGATCGTACAAGTGATCATTGTACTGAAGCTGGTGTACATTTTTACATGTTTAGCATTTCTACCATCAGATTTGGCCATTCTATGCTTAAAGCAGAGTAATTATTTGCATTCAATCTATAAATTCCGTCAATGTTGATTGTTCTTTCTTCTCCTCTTTGAATGTCAATTTCAATTCTGTCATAAGGGATTCTATTCTACTTTGAAGATACTCATTCATTTTATATCGATTACACATATCCGTAGCAACACCCATGTATTTTTCCACAGATCCGCGAGTAACCGTTTGTAATAATTCATTATCACATCTAATACATCTACCAATAAGTGGCACTCTACGATATTTCTCTCCACAAGAACTACATCTAAAACCTTGTGACGAATATGATCTCATATTACCCATAATATCTGGTAAAATATGTGTAGTTAGTACCATTGATACCACTTCATCTGTATCTACTGAATTAATCAGCTTTGCTGTAGCAATTTGCATATCTAATTTTTCTTCCATACTACCAAGAGTAGAGTATGCACTACGAGGCACGCTGGTTGTCAAAAAATCAGTAACATGTGTAAACAAATAATCAAAGAACTGATTTTCCTTTCCAATCCTGTTTTTTACAGTCTCTATTTTAGAGACAAAGTCTCCAGATTTGCCTTGTTTCCATGTAGCCTCATAGAATTCTAATGGATAGCCTTGTGATATATCCATATTATGAGCCTGTCTTTGTACTTCATATGGCAGTACTGTTGGTTGAATCAACAATGGGGCATCCATAAGACCACCAATCTTATCGGGTAAAAAATCATAAGAAAAATTTAAGAAAGCGTCCATCAATAACATTATAGAATCTGCATCACCATCACAATCCCTACGTTTTGCAGAATGCCAGATTGGAGATGCCAAACATACTTGCGAATTGGTAAAACCAATGATTCTTCCCACTACACCTACAGACGTATGTGGCGCCAATCCAACAACAAGTTGGCCGATTAGATCCTCAATAGAGGATGCATTATAACATGGTTCTAAATGATATACTTTTACAAGCTCCTCGTCTACAAATTTGGCTACATTGAGTAGATGTTTGGCGCAATCAATAGGTATCACAACATCTTGCATTAATAGTTCAACTAGTTGATTTGACGAAGTTAATTCATGATCAAGATAATCTCTAGTATACCCCAATTCTTTCAATTTTTCTATGTTAGTCATTATCCATTTAGGTTTAAAATGAGTCAGAGGTTCATTTGTTGCATCGAATCTGATGGTGCCATCCTTAAAAGTATATATACTATGTTTTTTTCTCAAAATTCCTTTTTCCAATGGTTCAGCAGCTTTGTCCTTACTCATAAGCATCTTAACTCCTTTCAATGGTTCAGATACTCTAATACCAAGATTTTGTTGTGCTTTTTCAATCATTATTTTTAACGGATAACTAACTGGGGAATAAGTTCTGCAATCTTTACCACATTTACGACATCTCATCCTAGTTGAATTATCAGCAACTTCCACTTTACAAACTATACATAAATTCCGAATTGGAGTATCTTCACCACATTTACTGCAATGTATACCTGTAGAGGGTAGTTTGCAGTTATTACAATATCTGTTCGCAATTTCGGTATAAAAAGATTGATCCTTTAGTGCTTTCAGGAGATCACGTGTTGGACCACCTTTAGATCCGACAGGAAAAAGTACATGAACAGGAGGTTTCATTTTACGCTCAGCAGCTTTTTCAGGACGGCCCACTCTTACTGCTATAGAGGAAGCAAATTTTGGCATAAGTTTGATGCCAGAGATGTTAGAAACAAATTCAATTGCATCTTTTGAGTACTCTACAGTGCTCTTAATAGAAGAGACATGATATTTTGTTCTATTTGTATTATAAAGTAATAAATTTTTCAGAGAGTAAACTTGCTCCAAGTTTTTGATCACTAAGACATCATTTTCTATTGAATGATCAATTCCAAGTCTCTCTAATACGTCCTTTAATTTATGATTATTATCAGGCAAGTGCAGAATAGTATCATCTATAGAAACTCGACTCTCTATCAATTTCTTATTCAAAAATATTACATCATCTATAGTAACAGAATCCCAAAAAAATGAATACCTTGGATGCAAAGGAATACCAAGCTTCCTACTAATATCAAAGGCTTCTTCAACAGTAGGGAATAGGACTAAAGGTTTCCTTGACAATTGATTTATTCGTTCATTAATCAATTCATTATTAATTGAAGATAGATGAACAGAATCAAGTTTTGACTGCAATTCTAAAGCCCAGATTTCTTCTACATAACTAGCAGGAAGCAACTGCGCATTGTTTTCAAGAAAGTCGCCATAACTTATTAATATATCTCCGAGATAAAGTATTTTTTCAACACTCGATCTTATTTTCATGGCCTGCTCTAATGTGGATACTTGTAACACAGTACCGTCATTAAGTCTAACAATTGGAGCTTCGATAGCATCCACTAGTGCGATCGTAGATGCCTTTCCTGGTACGTCCATCTTAATTTGTGTTCCTACCACAATAGCATGATTCAATAAAATGGGTACAGTAGGATGAATTCCTACAGTTGCAAAACCAGTATTATAACATCTACCATATCTTAATCTAAAGCCTCCTATTTTCTTTGTCATCGAAAGTACCGGCCTTCCTGTAATCACCTCTGACATTCTATGATTTACAGCATCCTCATTACCTGTTTGGATTGCACCTTTGAGATTTCCAAGCCAACACCAACCGTCTAATCCTAATAGTTCAACAATTTTGAGTAATTTTCTACTTCGACCGATTAAGCCGTCATTCATTACTCGTAATGCACCTCCACGAACTCGATCAGTAGAGATTCTTTTCATATTTCTGTGACCTACGACTTCTACTGGATCGGTATCTACCCCAGCTAGTTCAACTGGTAAATTAGTTATACAGCCGATTACATCCTCGTCTAACACCTTAAACTGAAAATTTCCTACTTCACGTTCATAGATTCGTAATTCTTCAAGAAACCTTCCTATTTCATCGTCATATGAGTTTGCTATATATTTATCTAACTCGACGACCTTTCTAACATGATCTGCTATCAGCATTGTCAATGCTGCCTCTGTGCCTCCTGCTGATCGAATAGGACCAGCAAACGATATTGAAAGATATTTACTACCGTCCATGTTATTTTTTATTTGAACATCAGAGATTCCTTGCAATGGAGCAACAGTTACACCTTCTGTGACTACTGCTAAGCTGACTCTAACAGCATTATCCAATCTGGTTCTAAGATCGCCAGTACCATATTCTCCCAACGCAATTTCTTCCGCAATCTTGAGTGTTGCCTTTTCTTTGCTAGTATTTGCGAGCAACGCACGTAATCGATTTGCTATATCTATATTGTGCATTTTTGCAACTCTATCTGACAAATCATAAGCAATTTTGGATTCAACTTTATCTGAAACATCTAATCCCTTTTTGCGCGCTCGAGTAGCAAGCTCGAAGTTATTCTCAATGTTTCTTAAAATATTACGCTGGTTATTTACATAATACTTTGGCATTTGAATATCCTTTAGATAAATTTCAGAATCCTCTACTATACCCATGATAAGTATTACCTCACCGTCTTAATGAATTAATAATTGAGGAAAACTTCTGCTCCCAGTCTTCCTTTTCCAACATAGTTCCTATAACAATTATGTCTGCACCAGCATCTGCTATTTCTTTTGCTGTTTGAGCATTATGGATTCCACCACCAACAATAATTACTCCCTCATAATACTTCCTTACTGCAGCTATCATTTCGCACGAAACAGTCCTAGTAGAGCCAGAACCAGCCTCCAAATACAAAAACCTCATTCCCAAATATTGAGCAGCCAAGGAATACATTACAGCTAAATTATTTTTATCGAATGGTATTCCTCGCGCCTTACCTACGTACCATGCAGTAGTATACTCACCGATTATCAAATATCCGGTCGGTAATGGCTCAATATTATATCGTTTAACTGACATAGATCCTAATGCCTGGGCTTCGGTTATAAAATAGGGATTCTCAGAGTTAAGCAACGAACTAAATAATATGGCATCAGCCTTAGGAACTACTCCCGTAATATTACCAGGAAATAAGATAACTGGAATTTTAACATTTATCTTAATATCAGATACTATTTTAGCCAAGTCGATCTGATCAACTACTGAAGATCCACCTATAAGAACTGCCGACGCTCCCAAACTTTCCACTTTTGTGGCAATAATTCCAGCATTTATAACGTTTTCTGAATCTATAAGTGGGAAGCAAATCGTGCCAAGTTCTCTAATCTGTTGATGAATATATTTTTCAATTTCATTCTTCACATTGCTTGCGCAGTATCATTTAGTAATATAATATTACCTCGTAATCTTCCCTTAATAATGATCCTTATCATAATCGAGTATGGCTTTAATATCATAATGAATATACAAATTTGTATAGTAAATGATTATGTCTGATTCGCATTTTAATGATCTTTTAGGTCACATTATTAAAAATTCCTTGTTTACTGAAAGACAATTATATATAATTTCTAAGGTAAAAGAAAAACAAAAAGTATTAGATGAAATAAGTTCAGGAGCATATTATAGGCAAATTAGACAGTGCAAAAATAAGATCTTTGGTGTCATATACAGCATGATGTTGTTAATGATTATTGATATATTAGATGAGCATACACTCTCTACAATTAATGAATTGTCAGATCGTCTTACTAGAATAATTAGTCAGACTAATAGTGATTCCCTACGTGATATTGATATGAATGCTGTGATATCTAAGATGGACCAGCTTATTTCCAATCTTCCTGACTTCGATTAGACTATAATACATAAGATTAAATCACTGCCAAATCACTATATTATGTGATGTTAGAGTTTTTTAATAACAGTATCGTGATATATGCGGGTATATCGTTTCTTTTAGGAGCAGTAGCAATGCTCATTTATTATAAGGTTAAATCACAGTTTAAGGCTAACTATCTTACAAATATTGAAGTCATTGATACCATTATTAATCAATACAAAGGTCAGATAGACCATTTCGAAGGTATCATTAAGGAATTGAAAATCAAGATAGAACTGCTGGAAGCAAAGATAAATCACAAGCAGGATACGACTATCAATCACACTCCAAATGACCAGACATCACAACAAATGTCACAACATTTTAAGATACATGATGAATTGTCAGAGCCCAACAACACGATCAATGGATTAAACCTCGATAGAATGACTACACTAGACGATGATAGTCATGCTGGTGATACACTAGAGGTAATTCTAAAACTACTTTTAAACGGTCCACTAACATCTAGAGAGATACAGAGAACTATAAGAAGAACTCGTGAACATACTTCGCGTGTTATGAAAAAGCTCTATGAATTGAAGTATGTTGACCGTGACATCAATCACAAGCCATTTAGATATAATATAACTGACTTGGGCCGAATGCAAATTCACAATCCTACCTTAACTAATGGTACATCTACAGCTTATACATATGACTGACATATAAAATATTGAATCAACTATTAATAATTTTTGTTTTTTACAAAAAAAATACGTAATATATAATAATTAACCCAGAAATCATATTATAATTATATGATATAATATCTAATATTTATTAACTAATAACTAACTAATTGATTATGTTAACACTTTTACCATTATAACATGTTAACACTTAACAAAGCAAACCAAAATAAGTTAACATAAAAGTAAGCCTTGAGAAATAGCAATTGTTGATTAATGGTAACTTTATGATCAGGCATTTTTGGTGTCCAGTGGAAATAAAGGGGTTTAATTTGAAACGATTAACATCGCTTATCTAATGTTAACACTCCACTGGAAATAATGGGGTTACTGGAATGAATTTACCTTACATTTTTCTTGCTTGTTAACAAGCGATAACATCTAATAGATCATTCGTGACTCCACCACCCCATTGTTTCATGTGCAATAAACATCTCATAGACAATAATAGTAATAATAATTAATTTGATTGATTGATTGATTAATATTGATTAATGTGTTTAAAAGCAGTTGTTAATATCATGTTAATATTATATTAACAACTCAGATTTACAATGGAAAGACTGGGGTGTGAGTATTAATGGTGATATTGGATGAGTGATGATATACTTGACAGCATTTTTGAGAAAGCCGCAACTGGACAAACCTTGATCAAGAATCGTAAAACACTTACAATTGATTACGTTCCTGAAAAACTTCCATTTAGAGATGACGAAACAGGAATGATAGCCCAAACGTTATCTGTAGTGTTAAAGGGCGCGAGACCATCTAATCTTCTTTTATTTGGTAAACCTGGCACTGGAAAAACTGCAGTAGTTAAAAATGTAACAAAGCGTCTTCTTGCAAAAGCAAGTGATCTGGGAATCGAGGTATTGATGCCGTTCATAAATGCAAAATCCGCAAATACAGGCTATAAAGTGCTGTATGAAATTGCTGAAAATATGGGTATTAACAAAGAAGAAAAAAAATTCCATGTTCACTTTACGGGTTTATCAATGGGTGAAGCAACGGATAGAATATTGGATTTTATAACAAATAAGAAAAAATTGCACGTTATCCTGATAATTGATGAAATTGATTCGTTAGTAGATAAAAATGGCGATGATATTTTATACAATTTTACGAGAGCAAATGAAAGAATTATTGGAGGATTCATTAGCTTGATTGGCATTTCTAACAGTCTTACGTTCAAAGATAAACTTGATCCTAGGGTTAGAAGTAGTCTAAGTGAAGAAGAAATGGTATTTAATCCATATACGATAGAGCAATTGCAAAAGATCTTATTAAATAGAGCTAAGGTTGCGATCAACGAGGATTGTATCACAAATGCAGCCATAAATCTTTGTGCAGCTATAGCTGGAAGGGAAAATGGCGATGCTAGACGCGCAATTGATTTACTTAGAGTTGCTGCTGAAATTGCAGAAAGAGAAAGAGCGCTTAAGGTTGAAGAAAAACACATTAGACTATCACAAGAAAAAATCGAGAAAGATACAAATTATGAAATATTAAAAAATTCTACTACACATACTAAAATACTAATACTTGCGATTCTCAAATCCAAAAATGGAAATACTGGTGAAGTATACGAAATTTATTCGTCTTTTTGTACACAAATCCAACAGGAACCACTTACTCAGCGCCGTATAACTCAAATAATCAGCGAACTCGATCAGCTCGGTTTAATAAGGAGTGACGTAGTAAGCCAAGGCAGATACGGCAGATCTCAGAGAATTAAAGTTAGTATTCCATCAATTACTATCACTTCTGCACTAAGAGAAGATCAAATTCTCTCTACATTATTGTTTGCTCATTAAAATCCATCTGGAACGGCCTAAGTGTAGCAAGATTAACTAAGATTGCAATACCTGGAGTTGGAACTATGTTCATTGTACGCTGAAAATTGGTTTGTGCTTGCCATGCCCCAGAATTAACGATCAGTGTTCCTCGATAATTCTGAACGTCTAAGACATGAACGTGTCCTGAATGAAATATGTCTGGGATTTCAGTTATTACCAACATATCGTCCTTTTCCGGGGCTATTGGAGTGTGTTCTCCATATATTGGTGATAAGTGTCTTGCCTTAAGTAATATTTTCATTGCTTCTGCAGGTTTTGAGTATGTCAAACCAGGCGTAGTAGCTATGATGTCATCTAAACCCTGTCCGTGATACATTAATACCTTGACACCATTTAATTCGATAAGACTGGGATTTCCAAGCATAGTGAAATTATTTAATGAATACAACTTGTTAGAATCATTTTTCGGAATGGCAGGTTGTGGAAGAGCTCTTCTACCTGGATCGTGGTTCCCAGGGATTATAAATACTTTGATATGTTTTGGAATTTTGGTAAGTAAATCAATTGCATGTATAATTTGTTTATCTGTATTTGTCTCAAATAATTCTTTATCCTGATGCGGAAATATTCCAATACCATCAATTAGATCTCCTGCTATACATAGAAATTTGATCTTCTTTATTATATCGTCCGAATCGGAAGAGAGCCAAATTAAAAATTTAATAAATTCTCTTTCCATAAAATATCTGCTTCCGACGTGCAGGTCAGAAATCAATACCACATAGTTCTCAGATTTTGACCTGGTAGGTAGGTGATCTGGAATATCTGGAGAAACTATATTTTTTATAACAAAACTATGCATTGCTTTATTGTTCTGGTTCTCAAGTTCTAACATGACCATTTGATCAAGAGCAAGTATTGATGCCTGCTTCATTAATTCTTCATTAGTTGCGTTCACATTTAACACTCCTGTATAATCATCAATTACCATTTCTAGGCCATTTTTTCTAAAATGTTTAGACATCAATAAACCGGCAACTACTGAAACAGAATTTACAGTCCGATATTCATTAGTACTATGCGATTTTGATCTAGCCATCTGCTTTAAGGATGCAATTCTTGTAATTCTTTTACTAGAAGGACGTAGTGATAAAATATGAAGTAATTTTTCAAATCTGCTTCTAAATAATGCAGTGTAACCCTCAACACCATCATTTGTATTAATCTTAGACGTTGGATCGGAAATTACTCTATATGCATGTTCATCAGAATGGGATGAATGATAATTTGTATCATCATAAATTAATTGAGGGTCAACTGTTACATTTGTAATTTTGCTTTTGTCTTTTGCGATGATATTTTGTATGTCTTCTAATACAATCAAAGTGTCCCCTTTTTGTTTAGTTTTGATTATCTTCCCTATAATTTCAGAAGCATTGACTTCTAGATTCTTAAGCATAGCAAAAGCGTCAGGATGAATTTGATAACCCTTGCTAATGGCTAGCGTTAATGCACTAAGAATTTCTTTTTGTAAAGCCAAGGTAATGGCTATTCATTCTATGAATATCCTCTTTAATTACATTTCCATAATTGATAAACTAATTATAACAATGAAGATGATGCTAAGATTAGTATTGCGTTTTAGTATTAAATATCGTCTCATCTATCTTGCGCTTGGTATAGCCGCTTTTCTAATTGCGTATTCTGCAGGTGCATCGATTCCTATGAGCACCAAAGAAACAAATATTCTAAAGCAACAATTTTCAGAACAAATAAAGGATATTAATCAATTTGGGATTTTTATCAATAATGTTAGATTGGCACTTGGGATGTTCATTCCTGTGCTTGGAATAGGTCTAGGAATATTTTCTGGTTTCTCAACAGGAATGGTATTTAATGCAATTGCTTTAACTTCTCCTCTTATCAAGAATATTCCACCGTTATTAATCTTGATTACACCGTTTGGACTTTTGGAAGTTTTTGCTTATGGTTTAGCATTATCTAGAAGTGGAATACTATTTTATCAATTAATAAAGAGAAAATCATGGAAAGAATATGCAATTCCACTACTTATAGAATCTTCGATTGTAATAGTCGTCCTATTAGTAGGAGCAATAATAGAATGGCAGACAATATTGCGATTTGGAGGCCTACATTCATCTCGCATTGGTTCATATCAGTACTAGTGTGATATCCTTGTTTAGAGTAGTAACATAATACAACTGAAAGAAAATAAATTATGAATTGTAGAGTAGTCTTATAAAAATTAAATTTTAAAAAGCTTGAAATAGACTATTTGCAGTTTTATTATAACCTACTATCTAGAAAGAACGCTTGTCATATTATTGATCAATTACTACTACCGATAGATCGCTAAATTTTCTCCCTTCTAGATCACTAACTTTGCCACGGAAAATAGTCTCTTTATTATCATTAGTCAGATGCTCAAATACCCAAACATTTAGGTTTGAGGTATCTATTCCATTCTCTTTTAAAAATATGGCTATTTCTGATTGCATAAAATTCTTCTTTGAATCACTAGGCCACGGCCTAGGCAATAGGATTATATGTTTTCTATGGATTATAGATCTAACTAATTCCTCCTTTTTCTGTTCAATATCTGTGGTGACATGAAAAGTAACTATGTGTGCCTTATCTAATGGTACCTTTGATTTTGCTGCTGCAATCTGAATTGAACTTATGCCAGGAATAATTTCAACATTGTTTTCACCAAAGATTTCTAATAATCTATCAACAACTTCAGATTCGGAAAAATTTACATCACCGGTGAATAATACCGCACAATATTCATCGTCTTTCATTTTATCATATACACGCAGATATAGTTGTTCTTGATTTTTCAGAGTGATCACATAAATTTCTTGTTTATTTTTGTCTATTAGACTCTCAACAGCTGATATAGTATATTTATATCCAATAATATAACGTGATTTGCATATTGCCTCTCTAGCAATATCTGTAATATATTTTACTGATCCAGGACCGACCCCAATAGTGTATAAACGCTTTGGCAATATACGATCCCATTATATTCTACCCCTCCTTAAAGATTTCTTGGTGTTCATTATTTTGATCTGCAATCTTGATTTTTATTTTATTTGCCTATTTACAATAGCAAGCCTATGATTATTGCTTATCCATTGCTTTTACGTATGTTATTGTATGCTCGTCTTATTTCTTCTATTGATGTATTGTCTTCTAACGTAGTTATATCGCCTGTTATTTCTTCGCCAGTAGATACGGATTTAAGTAATCTGCGCATTATTTTTCCACTTCTTGTTTTTGGAAGCTTATTCACAAAGTAAATTTCTTCAGGCGTAGCAATTGGACCTACCGTATTTCTAATATGATCTCTAAGATCTTTACGAAGCTGATCAGATTCAAAGTACTCTGCACGAAGAACTAAATATGCAATTATTGTCTCACCCTTTTTCTCATCTGGTCTGCTTGTAATAGCAGCTTCTGCAACTGACTTGTGTGATACAAATGCACTTTCTAATTCCATCGTGCCTAATCTGTGTCCTGCTACTTTGAGTACGTCGTCTGATCTTCCTAATAGCCAAAAATAGCCGTCAGTATCTGACAATGCATAGTCACCCGAATAATAAACATCCTTAAATCTTTTCCAGTATGTGTTCTGATATTTTAAATCGTCTTTCCAAAGTGTCATTAACATTCCCGGCCACGGCTTTTTTATCACTAGGTATCCTTTCTTATTGGGAACTACAGGTTCCCCATTTTCATTAACTATGTTTGCGTCTATTCCAGGAACAGGAAATGTGGCAGAACCTGGCTTCATTGGTATATCCGAATCTAGACCAGTACAGGTACTTATCATAATTCCACCAGTTTCTGTTTGCCACCAGGTATCAATAATAGGGCAATTCTTATTTCCAATAGTTTTGAAGTACCATGTCCAAACTTCTGGGTTAATCGGTTCTCCCACAGTACCCAATAAACGAAGAGATGATAGATCAAATGAACTAGGAATACTGTTTCCAAATTTCATATACATTCGCAGAGCCGTAGGGGTAGTATACAAAACTGTGATGCCATGTTTTTCAACTAATGCCCAATATCTATCAGGCTGTGGATACTCTGGCGTCCCTTCATACATCAATTCTGTTACTCCATGCATAAGTGGTGCGTACACCATGTAGCTGTGACCAGTAACCCATCCTATATCTGCAGTACAAAAGAAAATATCAGTGCTCTTGTAATCAAATACCCATTTCGCTGTTGCGTACAAATATGTAAGATGACCACCAGTACTGTGTAAAACACCTTTTGGCTTACCCGTAGTTCCTGATGTATAAAGAATGTACAAAGGATGTGTGCTATCCAGTATCTCCGGTTCACAAAATGATTCCGCTCTTTCAATGATTTTGTGCCACCATACATCTATGTTGTCATTCATATGTATATCGTTTGAAGTTCTTTTTACGACAATTACATGTTCTATTGAGGGTATAGATGGTATTGCCTCATCTACTATTTTTTTAAGCTCGATAAATTTACCTCTTCTAAATGTGCCGTCTGCGGTTATGATTATTTTAGAATTTGCATCCCTAGCTCTATCAGATAATGCTTTGGCACTAAATCCGGAGAACACTACGACATGTATTGCACCTATCCTTGAACAGGCTAACATTGCAATAACGATCTCTGGGATAGTAGGGAGATAAATTATTACTCGATCTCCACTTTTTATTCCAAGATTTTTTAATGCATTTGCAAATTTATTAACAAAATGATATAGTTGGAAATAAGTAAATGTTTTAGTATCGCCATTCTCATTTTCCCAAATTATAGCTGCCTTATTTTTTATATTAGTGTCTATATGTTTGTCAATACAGTTGACAGATGCATTCAATTTACCTCCAACGAACCATTTCGCAAAAGGGGGATTTTCCCAATCTAGTACTCTTTCCCAATCCTTAAACCAAATTAGATTTTTTGCCTGTTCTCCCCAGAACTGTTCTTGATCTTTTGATGCTTTTGTCTTAATTTTTTCAAATTTTTTACCTGTAAGGGTTACTCTGATTCTTTCGCTATCTTTGTAAATTTTTGACAATTCGTCAGAATCGGGTTCAGACATTTTCCACTATAATCTCTGGATAACTTTAAAACATTGTGATGTGTGATCATATCTCAAAATCTATCCCTTTGTATTTTTTGTAGTCATCTTGATTAATAGTATAATGTTTGTTTAGAACTTTGTTCCTAAGGATTGTGTCAATATATTAAAATAAAGAAATCCAGCGTATCTAACTTGTGAAATACAGAAGTAGAACAGAAATCGTAGCAATGATCTTAGAGGCTGCAAATGGAGGCGCTACAAAGACAAAGATAATGTATAAAGCCTTTCTTAGCTATGCACAATTAAGGGAATATCTTTCAGTACTCATTGAAAATAATCTATTAGAATATTTGGAAGGCTCTCAAACATATAAAACAACAGAAAAAGGATTAAACTTCCTCAAGATGCACAATGAAATAGGTGAACTTTTACAGACACCCGTGAAACAGGGCAAATAAGTTACCACCTCTTTTCTTGAAGGTTTTGTTTTTATTCATTTTGGATAACGTGATTTAGCCAACTATTTTCGTCAGATTCATTATTATTATTATTATTATTGGTATTGCTTTGAACTGCCTTCTGTTCTGTTCTGTTCACGTCATCCGCAACGATAATGTGTTCCGTCTCATTTTGTTTATGTGTCTCAATTTTGGAAGAGGATTCTGTGTAAGAGTCCTGCGATTTCTGATGTGAGGTATTACTAACTGCTAAATCTACATTGTCCAAGGTTTGTTGTGTTAACCTCATTTTGACATTATTAATTTCGGCTTTCTCAAGATTGATGTGTTCTATCAAATCGTTTGTATGTATGCTGATCTGTTGATATGTCTCCTCTGTTAGCTCACTACTTCTATATTGCAGTTTTGCGTCAAATAATACTGATTTGATGTTTTTGTTTTCTGCATCCAATTGATTTAATCTCTCCTGTAATAGTTCGATTATGGTTTTTTCTTTTTCTTCAAGGTCCCGTAATCTCTTCTGGTATTTTATATAAACCACTTCCGCATCATCCTTCATCAAATCGTTCGCTGCTACCATTTCTTGTAGTGCTTTTATTCTCTGTAATGTAAGATTCTTTTGTCTTAATAGGTTTTGTGCATCAAGTCTCCATCTTGGAATATATATCACATAATCTCCTTGAACCAATAACTGTTCATAAGCTAGTTGATTTAGGCCAGATGATCCACAATCCACACCCACAGATTCGATTGAACCATCAATATCTGTTATAACACCAACCACCTTACCCACGAATGTGCCATACATATCCTTGACTTCTTTACCTACAAATTCGAGCTTGAATTCGCTCATATAATCCGTTTAATATGCAGATATAATGGCAACGTTGTCAAAATTGTTATATTATTTGGCAAAAACCATTTGTCTGTTATCTATAACACAGGTTTGCTACAATTATCTGATGTCATGATTATTATTAATTAAGTGAATCTAAATCTATTTCATAGGACGGGATTCGGATCCATAATCTAGAATTACTATTACTTCTTTTCATAGAAATAGCCATCCACTTAAGTTTAATGATCAATATAAAAATAAATACAATCTTAATAATAACTCTGATACATTGCATTTTTGGGTAGGGGCATTTTGTTCGATTCTTGATATTAATAATAAACCAACATCTATACAGGGAATTACTGCAATATCTGACGTCATAACTATATTAGAAGATTTAGGTAATCAAATACCAGATAAATCATGGATGCTTTATCTTCTTGAAATCTTCAATATACAGAATATAGCTATCGAGCTAAATCTTATCTGTCAGTTTGATAATCAAGATTATTTTGAAGCTATATTTAATGGCGTAAATAGATATAAGTTCAAACAAGTATTACCCACGCTTGGTCACGCGTACCTCCGTCAAATTATTATTACCAAACAGAAAAAATCTATTATCTATATCTTGGAAGATCAAAATACTAAACAAGTTGAAAGATTTGATTTACCCTTACTGAATATCAAAGATTTTGTATTCGAAGGTAGGACTTCCTTTACTGGAATAGAATGGTGGAATAAAATGGGCAATTTTCCATATCCTATAAAATATAGAATAGGGATATCACAACTAATGTATGGCTCATGTGATGATCCCTCGGATTCAGAATCAATAATTTATAGACCATACAATGTATTGATCCCAAACAGTGAAGGATCTAATAGGGAGTATCCCATTTCCTTCTATGATGTTAAGATTAGAGATGATTATGTTTGTTATAATGTTGCATTAGGTACTTGCAAGGTTGGTTTACAGTATGGTTAATATTCAATTTCAATTATATTGTAAGTATTTTGATATTATATAACAGGTGAATAATTTTTGGTTCCAATATTTACCTATGAACATTTCTCAGAAACAGAAAAACTCCTTCTTAATTCGCATTTTTCGAATACTGATAAGTCCGTCTTTGCAATTATTACGCCCAAACAAGTAGACAGGGGAGCATTAATGTCAAGATATTCTAGAACAGATAAAACCATGCGACGAATATTTATTGATGAATTTGTAAATAATCCAAATCGAGGAGGAGAGTTTTATAATAAGATATTATTAGAATATGGTGACGATTCCGTATCTGAACTAGGAGACGCACAAATCGCAGTAGAATGGATTTCAAATATATCAGCAAAGAAGATAGAAGATCACAGGATAGGATTATCATATCTTGAAAAATCTTCTCGATATATAGCATTTGATCAGAAGATTAATGGTCGATACAAATACCATTTAGAAAAGGATATTCTGTCTTCGTCGTATGCTGATATATATAAAGAAGCATGCGATTATAGCTTTGATACATATAGCAAGAATATTTTACAAATGCAAAAATTTATTTCGGAATCTGAACCAATAGATAAATTTCTTTTTTTTGATGCCGAGTCGCAACGTGATTTATGTTATAGCAGCTTGAAATCCAATAAATCTATTGACTCTGCAAATAGAATTTATCATGCAGCGATTAAGGCCAAGACACTTGATGTTCTTCGTGGGCTTTTACCTGCTTCTACACTTACGAATTTAGGTATTGCAGGCAATGGTAGAGCATATGAATATCTATTATCGACTATGTTTGCTTCAGATTTAAAAGAAATACGATCGATAGCTGATCTACTTTATTCAGAAATTAGTACCGTCCTACCGTCTTTTATAAAACGTTCAAATGATAGACATGGCAAGTCTTTTCAATTATATGTTACTGATACAAAGAAAGCTATTTTGGAGCTATCACAAAATTATTTAAAGAATATTAAATTAGAAAAGAATCCTGAATTTGTAAAATTGTTAAATTTTGATGACAATTTTGATGCAGAGGTTAAGGTGTCCTCTGCAATCCTTTATGAATATGCCGTAGGTCAATCTTTAGAGAATATCATGAACTATGTTAGATCTCTAGAACCAAAACAGAGACACAAAATTATTAGTGAGTATACAAAATTCAGGACAAATAGGAGGCATAGACCTGGCAGAGCCTTTGAAATGGTAGAATATACATTTGAATTATTTACAAATTTTGGAATGTTCCGTGATCTCCATCGTCATAGACTTCTTACTCTAGAACGACAATTTTTATCTACAAAGCATGGATATGATGTTCCTAAAGAGATCTTTGATTTGGGAATTATTAAAGATTTTAAAGATTGTATGTATAAATCTAATGAAGCCTATGTTCTCATATCTAATAAATTACCTGAACAAGCACAATATGTTGTCAATTTTGCTTATAGATATCCGTATTTTGTAAAGATTAATCTACGAGAAGCAACTCATATGATCGAACTAAGAACAGTTCCACAAGGACATTCTGATTATCGTAGTGTATGTCAGAAGATATATAGACAGATAAGAAATGTACATCCCGTACTTGCGAAAGGAATACACTTTGTAGATCTTAACACGAATAAACTTGCGAGATTCACAGAGGAAAAAAATAAGGAGAGAAAAAGATCCGGCTAGTTTATTTAAAACCATCTTTCCAATGACTGGCTTCGGCTTGTTGTTATTTTTTTTAATCTATCGAGAGATCCTGTTACTCTATCCGTCGAAAAATTTTTTTCAGTACACAGAAAGTTAATAACTTGATCATACTTTATCTCGTTAAATGAAATGTTATCAATTTCAGGGATTTCTTGTCTCAAAAATATATCTCGTATTTCTTGATAAGGTACGTCTGATAATCTGTCTCTAATTTTTTCTATATTTTCAAGTTTGTTATATTCTTTAATTAATTTTAAGGCAGTTTTAGGACCAATCCCTGGAAACCCTTCCGGATTAAAATCAGTACCTATCAAAATTCCTACATCTACTAACTGTTCACTGGTTAATGATAAACGACTGAGAAAATACTTATGATCGATAATCTCGGGTTCTATATTGATGTATGAATTTCTATTAGGAATTTTTCTCTTGCCGCTGATCGTAACGTTTCGTATTAGTTTCTCTGCTCCAAAAAGTAACGAGTCATAATCTTGACTAGCACAACCAAATGCAATTCCACATTTTGTCAAATAAGCTGCCGCTGCTTCTCCCTCTGATTTTGCTTGAACTATGGGAATACCAAGTAACGCCAAGATCTTTTTTGATTCTTCTATCATTTCCTGGGTCAGTATTGACGTAGCTTGACTATATTTTCGTGCATCATCATATTTACCACTTATTAATGCTGCTTCATATTTTTCCGTCGCTATTTGTTTTAAATGTCGTCTGTGTTCTATCTCCTTTGATTTTAGATAATTGGGTTCTCCATCAAAAACATATATTAGCTTAATATTTTCTGTCAATAGACTTACATTGCGATAAAATAGGCCACTTAGATGGCTTGTCACACAGCCTTTACTATTTGCCAGTAATTCTCCGGTTGGTCCGCGTATTGTGGCAAGAAATTGATATATAGAATTGTATGCATCGATTGCAATTACCTTTTCAGACAGTTCAGTTATGTTTATGTTTATAGAAGATGCCTGTACTAGTGGTCTAAGATCTAAACCCATTTGTTTTAATACTGCATAACCGAATTTTTACTTTTTCCATTTTCAAGTTCCTAAAATTATGCTTATATTATAATTTGAAAATCCCTTTCATCATAAAACGCTTCTATGAAATTATTCCTAAATTTATTGCTAATTTATGAATTTTGTTCTAGTAAATTGCTATTTTGTGGTACTATACTGCAATGCAAAAAAAATATGTGATCGATTATAGTTTTATAGTCTCATTATATTAAAGGATAAACATACAATTTCCTAATTTGAGCAAATTTCCATCACTTGTCCTATATTAATGTGAAATACTATGCAGTGATCCGCCAAATTAAAGAATCAAAATATGCTTAAACTTTTTAATAAATTAAATTGTTAGAAACTGATGCTATTTTTTATCTTAATTTATTATAATTACTAAAATATAGAACAGAATAGAATTTATTAATTTAATATTGAAGAATTGAAATACTGCAACACATAAATCTTTAGGTTATTCTATATGTATCTAATAATTGAATTCAAGACTACATTTATGATAGAGGATGAGAAATTATGCATTCTGATCCTCCATCATAGTTTGGAACGAAGCTGTTTACCGTTAAGTTTCAGTTTTTATAGCATAAATTAGTTGATTAACACTGTTACTTAGGTGTACTACTTCATCTTTTGCTAATATGGTTATATTTACTCAAAATTACTCATAAAGTTTCGATTTGAATTATTGGAACGCCTTATTTAAGCGACTTTGAGATTATATAAAATTAGTCAAGAATATTCAAATTATATTGAAATTTTATGCTAACTTCCATATGTGGTTAAAATGTTAAAATATTATGAAACTATTATGTAAATCAAAAATAAGGATTTAATCATGGTTTTGTAGCATAATCTAAATCTTATTCTTGGATGCCATGGTGGCCTGTTATTTGGTAAATGGATCTATATATTATGCTCAATGTAAGAAAATGATTAACTTATACCTTAGTTCATTACGAGAAGTTTTTAAATTATTAGACTAACTTTTATTTACACATTTGATGGAACAGGATGAACAAATTAAGGCCCACTTGATGTGGATCTGGGGACAAAAGCCTGGCATTATTAAAAGAGGAGTTGAAGGTATGATGATAATCACTAACAGACGTATTGCATTCATCACAAAAACTAGTATGACTTACAAAGTACACGACGCAAATTCTCTAAAACAACTTAAACGATTCAAAGATGGCGAAGATGTATTTAGACCCATATATGGATATACAATAAAAGATCTGATAAGCGATCTTGCAATGAGTAATAAGAATTTAGAAATTCCATATGAAAGGATTCTTGATATCTTTACAGAAGATAAACGCTGGGGTACCCTACTTAAAATCAGATTTAGTTTTGAGGGAAAACTTGAGACCTATATGTTTTCAGTTGTTAAAGGATGGGTAAAGTACCCATTAAAAGATCCTATTGAATTTCAGCGTATTGATTGGAATCCTTTAATCAAGATCTTCAAATGCTTGAATTTTCAAAACTGATGAATCTAATGGTCAATCATCCTGAAATGACCTTTATGCTTTATCCAAATACATTGTGATAGCAATTATTAACTTCTGTTTTAGTTGGTTCTGTTGCAAAGTAATTATATTCACTTAAGTCTATGGGCTTACTCTCTTTAATTGCTTTCTTTATACAGCTGTAAAAACTATGCATATCGTGGTCAAGTTTTAGATTACCCGTATTAACAGGTACAAGTATAACCTGACCATGAGAAGTATTTGTATTTGTATTTGTATTTGTATTAGCAACTATGGGATATGCTAATATTATATTGATTGCACTATTTGATAACAGCATAAATAATGTCAAAATACAGCTAGCAATTATTATTTTTTCTGTAGTTGTATTCATTAAGATTGTCACATATATATTCTTTATAAGTAGTCAGTCTATAAATATCATAAAACAAAAATAAAATTATTCATAGATCGTTTGTTATAATAATTTCTTATTGTAATATTTGTTTTACATCATTTGTTGGGAATTCGATAATCAATATAACAAGGAACTTTTGAATTAATGTGATGGCTGCCACTAATGTTAAATATGATTATGCTATTTCTTAAATTATATTTTAAATTACTGATCTAAAATAACTAATCAAATCATGTTATTTCTTGTGTTGTATCATAATGTCAAATACTATTACTCTAGCTGGCGACCCGTCTAAATCTTCAAATAACAATGGTAGACAAATAATAAAAATTCTTTTATCTACGAATCTTTGTAAATTCGAGTTAAGATTTTCAATTATTCCTATATCATGAGATAGCAGTTTTTTATGTATCGCTCCCTCGGTGATGTATTCACTTTCTACACTCAATGTATCAATTCCTACACATTTTATGTCATGATCTATAATCCACTCTACAGCAGAAAGTTCCAAATATGTAAAATTACTTCCTATCTTTTTGAATTCATTGTTATTATAATTTTTCACATCTTTGTAATACAATTTAGGATTTGTACCTGTATAAACCGATATAGAATATCAATTTATTTACAACCTTAGGTACTAAAAGAATATTGCATAAAGGGCTAGCGTTACCGCAGGCATATATTGGCGAATCATCCTCTGTCGAAATGAAGATCAATTCAGTAATCGAAGGTTTGGAAGATGAGTTTGCTAATAAAATAAGACGAGTATCAATGGACAATGGACTTGTCATAATTGACTTTCTGTCATCCATGAAATTAGAGATTAATATTTCACACAATCATAAGAGGAACTATATTAGACTTTTATACAAACTGTCCAAATTCCACTACGATAAACCTTTCAAAGTAATGACAAGAGATGATGTACTCTTATTTCTTGATAGTGTACGAAAACTAGAGGTTGATGACTCGTTACACAAGTGGATAGGAACTTATAATTTGTATAGGACCTTACTACTATGTTTTTTTAAATGGTTGTACTCTCCAAATATCGAACCAAGCAAAAGACCCAAGCCTCAAGTTGTAGAAAATATTGCCATCATAAAAAGGAAGGAAACATCAATATACAAGCCCTCTGACATTTGGACGGCTGAAGATGATTTGCT
>JBEDUN010000020.1:0-49736 GCA_040414675.1 Nitrososphaeraceae archaeon
ATTTGGTCGTAGTTCAGGGTACAGTTACTAGAAAAATGGCGCCAAGGCTTAGAATGGTTTATGATCAGATGCCTGACCCAAAGTACGTAATAGCTATGGGAGCATGCGCAATTACTGGGGGTTTGTACATAGATTCATACAACGTTCTTCCAGGAGTTGACGGAATAATTCCAGTCGATGTGTATGTTCCTGGCTGCCCTCCTAGACCTGAGACTTTAATTCAAGGCACTATGCTGTTACAGGAAAAAATAAAAAGGTCGAAGATAGGATAGCATGGTAAACTATCCGCTCGATAACTACATGTAAAGGATGTTTGTCTGCTGGCAGATTTGTGGTGGATGACATTGATGACACTGATGACACAGAAGAGACCACAGTATGGTTATCTGTCATTCTTTCTTGCTTAAAAAATTACATCTTGAAATGACCGGATAAGAGAGTGTGTTAGAATTATGTTACACAATTCCTCTACTTTTATTAAGAGTTAGTTGCAATTGATTTGAGGCAGCAATTAGCAATGTCTTTTCATCAGTTAGCGAAAACTGACTTCCATTTAGTTTTATAGAACCCACTTCATTAATGAATCTCTTAAGCTCATTATTAAATACTGTATTATCGCCATTTTCCCTCTTCATAATTTCTTGTATTTGAAAAAGACTTTCTTGCATATCATCTACCTGCTTTCCATTTTCAGTTGTAATGTGTTGATCTATTTTGACCAATTTCATAACTCCATCTTTCATTTGCTGTACGTCTATTTGTATTGATGCATCTTGATATCCAGCCACCATTAGCTCTTCTATTGTCTTATAAGAGTAATCGAATACTTTATCATGAATGTCTTTTCCATCATCTTTGCGATCTATGCGTATTACTTTGGTTAATCTAAAGCGTCCTTCTAAAAGTTCTCTAAATTTTCTAGTCTTTCCTTTTGTATTTATACTATTTGCAAATCCATCAAGGATATAATCTATCTCCTCTTTAGGTACCCTCCTTCTTTCTGCCAGACTTTTTAAGCGTCTAGCCAAATCAATATAGTCAGTTACTACATTTGACACTTGTTCATCATAGTCTGTTTTATCACCTAGAATTAAATCCCATTGCCTATCCTGAATAAAGTCACGATCAAAAGAAATCGGCTCTTCCTTAAGTTCAGATGGCCATAAATCGGCTATATAGACTTCTAGATCTGGAACATCATTTTCGTATTCATAATCTTTTTCATCTCGATGTTTCTCCCTTGCTATGGATAGCCAATAATCTCGATGGGCTTGTACCAGCTCCCTTAGTGGTGTATTACTTCTAAAGCCGCCATCCCAAAATACATGCTCTTCACGTTTTATATTTTTTCCAGCATCATTCATCATATTCACTTTAAACTTTGGATAGTCAAAAAAGTCTGGAAAAGCACCACTTGCTAGCGCATGTTCAATGCCAATACCATCATGATTATATACTGTGTTTCTATCATCATGATATTTTGCTTCCTTAGCATAACTATCAAATGTAACAGCATCACCTGTTTTTACATCTACTGTTACTAAGAGTAGTCTTGGTTGTTTTTTCTCAACTGATGTATTTATCGGAAAATTTGCAAATCGCTCTAATGTTCGTTCAAGAGAATATAGGACATAGTGTTTGTTATCTGGTCTAAAAGTCCAATTCGATGGTTCGCTAAGGTCAAAGAATTTGCCACCTAACGACCAAGGCCGAATTCCAGAAGCTACATGTAAGGGTCCTAAGCTTAGTTGATGAAATTGCTTTGCAGAGTAGTATCTTCTTGCAGATTCCGCTGTGGCTGGTATGTACCAACCATCTTCAATAAAGTCATTAAAAAAACTAGGTTCCCAGAAAGACCAATATGGTACTGTATCTTCATACCATTTCTTAAGATCCGGATTAATAATGTTCGAATACGATTCCATTAGCTTAGTAAATGATTGTTTGAATACTTTGCTGGTATTATGGAAAACGTCCCACCAATTATGATATAATGGATTCATGTCAAGAATATCGGCATATGTAGTAAACTGTTGTTGAGCCTTCCAAAAGTCTACAACTTTTTCAGATGACTCCTGCCACTTTATGGGATCTTCGATGTTTCTACCATCTTTCTTTGTGACGCTACTAACTACAATTGCGGCATTCATTGCGCCAATAGATGTACCTGCAATAATGTCAAATAGCGGTCTTTTTTCGTTAGCTAGAATGTTTCTTCCTACCTCTTTATCATTTTTAATAATCTTTTCGACTATAGCACGATATGCTCCTGCTTCATATGCTCCAAGTGCAACTCCTCCTTGAAATATTATAGCTCTATGTACACGTTTGACAACTACATTTACATCATATGGAGAGTTTTCTTCCTCGTCATCATCCTTACTTGAAACTGTTAATTTAAAACTTAGTGTAGTGTTGATGTCATTATCTTTAACGTAAGGTGCAGTAAATAAAAGAATAGACCTATCATTCTTAATACTATCATCTATGTTAAGATGTGTACCTACAGGTGGATTCCATAAATAATCTTTAATAGAATGAGTAGTGCCCATATCCTTTACGAAATCTCGTGCATCCAAAAGAACTTGTGTGCCTTCAGATACGACATAGTTAAAAAATGGTTTTTGATTTGTTTCTTCTTTCTTAGTAATTTTTGATTTATGAACTTCTTTTCCATTCATATGATCTCTTTTGTTAGCTTGAATATCCTTGTACATAATCCCTTCTTCAGTTTGATTGGAAGATATTCACAAAGAATGATAGTTATTAATTAGCCGCCGTTGATTAGCAATGTCATAATTTATACAGCCTAAATCTATAGTGATTAAATAGTTCCAACTTTTAAACTATAGAGAGTATTCAGTCTTTACTTCATAATGATCCCTTGGCGCATTGCATTAAGGGGTATGGATATCATGTTGTCTCACATTGTTGAACACTGTTATACATCATAGTCACACTAGTCTTTTCGACAGGACAAAATAATGATCCTCATAATTTCTATACATCTGATGTGTAATATTGGATGATGGTAAGGAAGGCTCGTCATTAGTAAGCAAGAATCATAACTAATGATAAACCGTCGCTAGAAAATTATAACATGATCATAGACTTAATATCTCGTAATGAGTAAAGAACAAGAAATCAAGATGATGATAGGCTTGATACAACACGGCCTTGAAAATGGTGACATTCGATAATGTTTGAAGGATCATTTAAGATAACTGTGCAAACAAAGAGTGTAGATGATGATGAAAATGTATATCATGCCATAGTTTTTATAAATCCAAACACAGTTGAAACGAAAGAACTCAAATATGATGAAAGTGACAATATGAAGAAGGCCAAATTTAGTTTTCCCAAAAGTATAATACCTACTGGAGACTATTTTGCAGTTTCTCTCGTAGCAGTAGATGGAGGTACAGACGTAGAGGCTATAAGTGGAAAGATAGCACAGAATTCACCCGCCCCAGTACCTGAAGTAATTGAATTCCCTTAAAATCTGATGTGGACCAAATTGATAGGCATTTCCCATCTTTTTCATTGGGTTTAATGCAGAACACTATTTCTTTTTTATGATATTTACATACGACATATTTAGGTGATCAATATCATCACTCTCGTCATCTCTAATTTATAGAGTCCTAGCGCGCCTTTCGATAGACAGGAATGATATGATCATAGCGATTTCTCACCACAAAAGATGATAGAACTTGCAATTCCATTTCTTCTAAATATTATTAGATCTTACAACTAACCAAAAATATGTGATTCACAGGGATTGAAATTTCATTGATGGTAAGAGGGGCGTTTGTTGGAAGTTGTTTTGCGAGCCAACTTTTACAAGTCTTTGCGGCCTGAGGATACATGCCTTAGGTCTTAAAGTTAAATGAATGTATTCATGAGTAAATAAATAATCAATTATGTTTCTCCTTCGCCTACTGCCTCTTGCGTTGTCTTAATTCCGTTCTCAAATCCAGGACCAGAGCCATTATACAGTAAATACATAGGCCCTTCATTTCTAAGAAGATCTATTGTATTACGATAGTCTTCAAGGTGGTAGTAAAGGTTAACTTGGCCACCAGCCATATTATCTGCAGGCAATGACGCGTCATTGGGCTTGAATATAAGTTGGCCGATAAACCTATTGCTATTCTTCAACCAGATTCTAGGTACAAATGTGTTCGCTGAATACATAACTTCATATTCATCAATTTTCGTTAGAACCATAAAGCACTATAGGTGTCTGTGTTCTATAAGTCTCAATAATAATCAGATTATAAAGATAATGAAGGATGTTTATTTTTAATATTGGGCTGCGTTCTTCTGATGATAATGTTACATTCTATACTATACCGTCGCGTCAATAGCACTATATTCACATCTTTGAGTCCAAAACGCGTGTTCTAAGAATTGTTATCATTATAATATTTGTTTGGTGGAGATGGACTAAATTAGCTAACTAGCACAACGAGCTTATGATAGTACAGTCAATAGACCATGGACAAAATCAAATGTAAAGATTCTATATGTCATTGCCGTCTGGGATAACATTCCTTTGGGCAGGCTATAATTTGCAAATGTTATCCCGCTGACTGCTGAATGTTGGTTGCCTATCAAATCGATATATTCGAACAACGAAAATATATCAGTTATTGAAAAATCTTTTGAAGGGATTTTTCAATAATTAGGACTGCTGATGTAGCTTTTCTAACTAACAGGAAAGTCAGTTAGACTGAGAATAAATGACCAGTATTGTGAGAACAAATGTCTGTATATGTGTATATGTGGCTTTCATATTTATAACTAGTTACGTTACAGGAATACCCATGTCAAACAACAACGCACCCATTCTTGTTACTGGAGCCGCAGGAAACGTTGGTTCAGTAGGGCGAGGTGTAGTCAAACTTCTTCGAGAGCGTGATCTTCCAGTCAGAGCGCTTGTACACCGCCTCGATGAACGATCTCAAGTGTTGAGCGGAATGGGAGCCGAACTTGTCGTCGCCGACCTCACATATGGTGCGGACGTAGTAAGAGCGTTGCGCGGTTGCAAGCGGATGTATTTTGGTATGAGTATCTCGGCATCATATCTTCAAGCTACAGCTATTACAGCGGCAGCAGCAAAAGAAATCCCCGACTTCGAGATCCTTGTGAACATCTCGCAAATGACAGTTTCGCAGATGAGTCTAGCCGTAATGACCGAATCACCTCAGCAACAACAACATTGGCTCAGCGAGCAAGTTCTTAACTGGTCTGGAGTTCCTGTAGCACATGTTAGGTCTACGATCTTCATGGAACCTTTATTCTCTAGCATGGCGGCCTCATCAATTGCTAAAGATGGGACAATTAGATTGCCATTTGGCTCGGCTCGAATTTCACCAATTTCTGCTAGCGATGTGGCGAGAGTCGTTTCCACAATTTTGGAAGATCCCATCGGTAACCGAGGTAAGGTCTATGAACTGACCGGTCCTCGATCAGAAGACATGAATGAGATCGCAAAAGAATATGCGCTTGCACTAAGTCGTCCAGTAAAATATGTGAACTTGCCATACGACAAGTGGCTGAAGGAAACATTATTGCCACTCAATTTCCCTCAACACCTTTTTCACCACGTTTCCGCTATGACTAAGCTCATATCGGAAAATCGCTATGATCGGTTGACATCTGACGTGCAGAAGTTAACCGGAAAACCAAGTATGAGTGTTCGAGAGTATGTAACTGGGCATCCGGAGATATTTTCCAACTAGTCATCCTGGGGCCTCATCTTTGGTAAGTAATCGACTTCAGTCAGTCATAGCAACCTCCCTCATAACATCTCGAACATTTTAAATAGATCTCCTTTTCTAAGATACATTCTCAGAATACTTAGATAGTAGCACATTAACATAGCATTTAGAACATGTTCTATCCACAAAAGACATGACATGTTATTTATTCTCATTTTTTTCTAATAAATTTAATTATTCTGATAAAGATATTGTCATTATCTCCTTTTGATATAGTTCTTGCTATAACCGAAAATAGAATCGCCAGACCAGTAGCAGAGGAGATTAGCCAAAGAATATAGCTATTTGCAAGATCTATCCTTCCATACCAAACGTCATATATAATTCGCAGAGCTATGGAAAACAATCCCTGACCTGCACCAATTCCTATCAAAATCTTTCCAAGATTAACTCTGTTTGCTGCAAACAAACTTGCGCCTATAAGAACAGTAATTCCACCTAACTGACTAATAATTACTAATATGCCTATTGGAATTATAACTAGAGCCCAAATATTGCTTGGTAAGTTGGTCAACATCTCATTTTGAATTATGTAGTAAAATCTTACATCGGCTTTGTAACCGGAAATCAAAAATATAATCCCTGAAACAAAAGCAATAACCGCAGCTAGCTGATTTCGTTCCCATCTGCTAAATCGTATAGTTTCATATATATCACTAAAAATCCTTTTGGCTTTTGCAGTAGCAGTAATATATGTTCTATCAACAATTTCTAAAGGTGTGATAGTATTTTTCGTCTTTTGGATAGAATATCTATGATGTACCTCATAAGCCGTTATTTTAAGTTCTATATCTTTTTTGTTTATGGATAATATCGTGGACCTAGGAACAGCATATTTCCTCAACCAGGTAAATTCGCTTTGTATAACTATGGTGTCTGCAAAAACTTTTTTGACAAATCCCAATTTTTTGCCATCGCTGGAGTATACTGATTTGTGTAATATTCCAGACTCATCGGCATAATACATATTTCATTACTCCAATATTGGATAATTCAACTATTTGAATTGATTAGATTAATTGTCATCAGTCTATCTCCTTCCATGTTTTGAAAAACTTCTCGTACTCAGGAGATGCGGCTTTAACAAGTCCCAAATGCAACATAAACTTAAGATCATCTCTTATTGCTCTGTGCTCAATAATTTTTCCGTCCTTACCTATTGTGTGAATATGTACTGCTTCGTAAGAGATTTTATTTCCTGTTGGAGGAACAAAAAGGAAATTACCTGTGTGAGTACCTGTCACGTTTGCAATAAGAACTACTTTATTATCCTGGGAAATTATCTCTTGTTCTTCATAATAAAGATCGGGAAAGGCACTACGCAGATTCCTAATCGTATCTATGAATTCTTCTGGTCCTCTAAGTTGTGATCTGTACGAATCTGTAGCCTTCTGCGACTCTCTATTAATATATTCTGAACTTACAAACTCGTGAACCCTACTCATATCCCCTGTATTAAAAGCTTCCATAGCCCGTCTAACCGTACCTATATTATCTTGTGATGACATAGTTAGGTTAAAGCAGTTTAGTATGTAACTTTTACTTACATGCCTCAGTATTACTTCCATCAATAATAAATTATGTAGAATCATATTGTCAATTGCCGTGAAATATGGTTGCAAATTTTTCGGCTATTGAATAGGTTTGATTTTCAGTAATTATGAAAATTACGCGCGCAGCGTATATGTCCATTCCTGACCTTGTAGAGTACCTGTCTGGATCATTAGTCCAGCCTTGATATTAAGTAAAGGATGATAACCAATATGGAGTTCATTTGCTAGCTAGTTCGTATAAATTCCCTTAGTGCATGAGCTTCCTCTCTGTAAGCCCTAATTGTTTGTCGTTTACCATCTGGGCATACTACCGTTACTGTTACAATATTAACTTCTGCGTCAGAGGCAAACATTTGTGGATGAACCTTTTCTATTTTGCAATTGGCATCAAGTAATTTTTGTAGTTCTGAAATAGACTTAAACTGATTACCTGCCATTATGTTATATCATATTACTTATCCTCATAACAATAAAACTATCTTATGGTCGTCGCATTTGATAGAACAAGATTTTAACGCAATTAAAAAGCCTGGTTGGTACATGTATTCCATGACCAATGAGCGTCCCATTACTAATTTAGAGCCTTTCAAATATTGTCCTTGGTATGCCAAGAAGTTAGCAAAGCCAAATTTATAAGTAATCTACTGTATTGCGCCGCCTTGTATTGTCAACAAGGATTAATAATATCTAGTCGTAGTTAGTAGGTGGAAATGACTTTAACAAGAGAACAATACGAGAAGTCAATATGCAACTTTAATCTTTTGATAAGTCGAGCCAAGCAACAAGGCGATACTGGTTTGGAGGATAAATACAATGAACAGTTGAAACTCCTAGAGTTAGATGCTGCTAATACGGACTTATGTAGAAGAATACCTAGTTACGACGGCTGGGGATAACAAACTATAAAATCCCGCGCTAATCCAGAAGACCACCTCCTCTCTTTACTTGCATCTTTATTAGGATTAGCTATACAATTCAAGGTAATAATATGACTACAACAACGAATCCAGCAATTAATGAAGAAAAACTTAATCAATTTCTCGGAAAGGTATTATCTGATTTTGGTGGAGCAGCAAGTGCAGTTCTAGTCTACATTGGTGATAAACTTGGCTTGTATAAAGCAATGTCTGATTTTGGAAAACCCATGACATCCGAGGAGCTTGCTAATAGAACTGGAACTTCAGAGCGCTACATAAGAGAATGGCTTGCAAATCAAGCTGCAGGTGGATATTTGGTTTATGACTCTAATTCGCAAAAGTATAATCTTCCTCTTGAACACGTTCAGGCATTAGTTAATGAAAATAGCCCTGCATATATCGCAGGTGGATTCCAAGTTGTGATGTCTCTATTTAGAGATGAACCAAAGTTTTTGGAAGCATTCAAAACTGGTAAAGGCATTGCTTGGGGAGAGCATGATAAAGACCTATTCGAAGGAACAGAACGCTTCTTCAGACCAGGCTATACAGCGAATCTGGTAAGTTCTTGGATTCCTGCTCTTGATAATGGTAGTGTAGAACAGGCCCTTAAGAAAGGTGGTGCTAAAGTTGCAGACATTGGATGTGGTCATGGTGTTTCCACAATATTAATGGCAAAGGCTTATCCTAATTGCAAGTTTTATGGATTTGATAATCATCCAGCTTCAATAGAATATGCTAGAAAGAAAGCAAGAGAGGAAGGCTTGGGTGAAGATAGAATACAGTTTGAGGTTGCATCTTCTACTAATTATTCAGCTCCTAAAGATACGGAAAAAGGGTTTGACATAATAGCATTCTTTGATTGCTTACATGACATGGAAGACCCGCAAGGAGCATCTGTTCATGCATTTACAACACTAAAAAAACCTGATGGTGTAATCATGATAGTAGAGCCATTTGCAAATGATAAACTAGAAGACAACTTTAACCCGCTTGGCCGAATGAACTATGCTGCTTCTACACTGGTTTGTGTGCCAGCATCCCTAAGTCATAACGGACCTGCGTTAGGTGCGCAAGCAGGGGAATCAGAGATATCAAAAGTAGTCAAGGCTGGAGGTTTTAAGCATTTTAGACGTGCCGCTCAGACACCATTTAATAGAGTATACGAAGCAAAGGCTTAGAGATGTCAAAGAAGCAATAATTACACAATGCTTAAAATAAGAGATCTTTACGCTAGTCTATGACCTAACCTACAGATGGCATGTTGACGATATTATATGTAATTTTCTTGAAGGCTGTCCAAAATCAGATAAGAATATGGCTTGGGAAGTTTCTGCCGAAATGATATACCAGCGCGGCCCATTATAATGACACGAAGATCCATCGAAGTGAATGGCCATTGTGTGAGCGGTACGCAATCAGGGAAAAAATTAAGGAATAGTCAATCAATCTACCCATAAATTAGTAAATTCAAATTTATCAACATCTACCAATCCCTTGTCGGTCAATTTCAAGGATGGTATAACTGGCAATGACATGAAAGAAAGTAACATAAATGGATCTTTAATTATATTGTCACCTAGCGTTCTGCAGGCTTCATTAACCGCAGTGAGGTTGGAAATTACTGAACGTATATTCTGATCAGACATCAATCCTGCAATCGGAAGTGATAAGCTTGCAATAACCTGACCATTGTTAACCACAGCTAAACCTCCGCCAATTAATGAAATGTGTTTTGCAGCTGTTAACATATCCATATCATTCATTCCTGCCACAACGAGGTTGTGTGAATCATGTGCTACACTACTTACTATAGCACCAGTCTTTAGACCCAATCCCTGAATAAACCCCAGTCCAATGTTCCCTGTTTTATGATGTCGTTCAATGATCGCAAGCTTTGCTATATCTCTATAGGTATCTGCTAATGGTTGATAATCCTCGTTTACTTTAGGTCTAATAATTCGTTTTTGGGTGATAATTTGTCCTGGAATAACTCCTATTACTTGAATTGATGCTAGTGATGATGAGATTGTGGTTGGCTTTGCAGGAATACTAAATATATTCGGATCATCAAGAGATTTGATATGCATAGTATTATTTTGTAAAATAGATAATGATGATGACGATGACGATGCAGATTGGGGCAAATAAGTTGCATCACTATTAATCCAAACATCCGACGTCATTTCATTAACTTTGCTTCGTATTTGACTACTACTATTGATACCATCATTAATACCACTATAATTCAAGTCAATTCTGTTCCCATTGAGGAAAACTGCTGATATACTAAAAGATTTCAGATCATCTAATAATATAAAATCTGCTCGGAAACCAGGAGCAACCGCACCTATATTTTTTAAACCAAAATATCTAGCAGTATTGATAGATGCCATCTGAATTGCCCTTATTGGAGGTAATCCAAATGGAATGGCAGTACGAACCAAATGATCCATATGTCCATTCTTTTCCAAGTCAATGACATCGCGGTCATCTGAAACAAGGCTTATGTGAGTGCTGTTAAAATCATTAATGAGAGAAATCAAATTCTGTAAATTTCTTTCGTGTGCCCCTTGTCGTATCATAATGTGCATACCCTTACGTAGCTTTTCCACTGCTTCGCTAAGATTTGTACATTCATGATCGCTACCCAAGCCAGCAATAATATATGCGTCCAATGATCTTCCTGAAACCAGTGGGGCATGGCCATCTTTGGGTTTCGAGCCTACTGCTATTAATTTTGACAACGTCTGACTGTCTTGGGATATTACACCAGGATAATTCATCATCTCTGCTAATCCAATAACATGATCCGGATTGCAATCTATGTATTGGCGTATCTCCTTATCAAGAATTACTGCACCTGATGTTTCCATGTTTGTAGCAGGTACGCATGAAGGCATCATAGCATACACCTTGACAGGCAATCCACTACTTGAGTTGAGAAAATAATCAATACCAGGTAGACCAAGTACATTGGCTATTTCATGAGGATCACATATTACAGCTGAAGTTCCATGCAATGCGGCTATACTACAAAATTCTCTTGGAACTAAAAATGTAGACTCTAGATGAATATGTCCATCGATAAGCCCTGGGCACATAAACCTTCCCTGAGCATCGATAACATCCTGGGCATCATATTGATTGTACTCTTCAGTATGCCCAAATCCCACAAATATTCCATCAGCGATGGCAACATTGTCTTTATGGATCTCGCCAGAGAAAACATTGATTATACTTGCATTCTTTACCAGTAAATCTATTTTTTTCTGTCCCGTTGCAAGGTCGATCTTTCTCTTCAAGTTTGCAACTGATAAATTAAGGCCGTCGTCTGATGAACTGACTATTATATTGTCGGTAGTGATTTTTTGTCCAAAGGAGGCATTTTTTTCCATTATGTAAAGGCAATATCAAAGTCTAAGATTCGCAATTATAAACATTTTCAGTTATTGCTTTTTTGAGAATATCGATAATAAAATAACCACAAAGAATTGCACTACTTCGACTAACTATCGTGGGCTCTAGAATACATTTTGTAGTTTAAAATATAGTCAGTAACGTTTCCTTTCCCACGGAAATACAATCCATTTCTTGTGGTCTAACACTCTTGCAGCCAATTTGGCGTTCTTATCTTTATATCTGGTCATAAGAAATGCAAAGTCAAAGTCAAATTCCCTTACTACAACATACACTTTGGTAAATGTGTCGCCAGTATCATATATATCATCGACAATAAGGTATTTTGTACTCTTGTGTAGTTGGGGCATTTCTTCCATATACAATTTTTTATTTCTTATCGGTATGAATCGTATATGATTAATCTCTAATTCTCGTGCAACCAATTTAGCAGGAATGATACCTCCGTTTGTAATCGCCAAGATTACATCATATTTCTTACCTGTTCCTTGTATCATATGTGAAATCTTTTCTATTAGTAATTCTACTTCATGCCATGTACAGTGTTCCTTTGGTGAATTTTCTTCTGTTATTTGTGTATTATACTCCAAGCCTACTAATTCCACAAATTTTGTATACTAATGGTCATATTAACAATCCTTAAAAAATAGAATGTTAAAACTAGTTCTATTCATACTACACCACGGTTCTCAACAATGGATAATATGGAGTAGGCTAAATAGGAACCCTCGTTAGATCATAGATATATTCTTCAAAAAATATCTAGTGCAAAAAATCAATGATAATGATAATCTGAATGCATAACCATGGACTCAGTTTATGACGATATCCCTTGCAGTAAGGGGTTCAACTACTTAACATATGGCCTTTACCTAAATGACCCAATAACGACTGAATGATGACCTACTGGCGCAATGAAAGAGTGTGAAGTTATCCAAGTTGTTGCGTTCAAATCAGCAGGCGGTTCGTTGGTCCGGGTTCGATGGGATGCAATACACTAGTGAGTGCAATCCAAGCTCCAGTTGGGGGACATCCAAGCTTGTCCTGCGGCAGAATATTTCTTATACGTATTAAATGTACCTCACCAATACATCAGTGATTTGTATATTAGAGCATCCACTTGATGTCCAGAATTAGCTAAGATTTGTATCAAGCTTTATTTATTGACTCAGCAAATTCCAAATCAGAGACGAGAGCTTAGCTGGCTGATTGAATCCAAATGTCGTGATATCAGCGTCAGATGAAGCTGCACTACATAATATTATGATCCCTCTTTGTGTCGAGGGATTAAAGGCTAAATATGAATTATAGCCCCCGAAAGTTTCGCCATTTTTCCATATGATTTCGTTACCAAGATTGGTAGTTATGTGCCATCCTAAACCAGTGTATATCTCATTATTAGTATTGTTACCGACGTATTGAGCAACTCTTATCAAATGTGATTCTTGCATTGCACTATCTAACGTTGTTTTGATTAATCCGATATTAGCTGAGATAAATTTCAACATATCACTAGCTGATGAATAAAGGCTACCTGCCGGAATTTCAGGATTTGAAAGATTTATCAGAGGCAGTTCTCGACCCAGTGTATGCCCTGTTGCTAAGCGAGATTTTTGTTCATCTGACAGATTGACACTTGTACTATTCATTCCCAATACATTTAGAATCTTTTTTGTCACAAGTTCTTCATAAGAAGACATATTTGATTTCGAAGCTAGAATATTACCAAGCAAAGCCACACCAAAGTTAGAATATTCATACTTCGAGCCTGGCTCTCTTGAAAGTTTCGTATTAGAAAGCCCTTGATAAAATTGGTCAAATGTATAGTTTTTGGAACAGTCCGACAAATTACGCGTCCATTTAACTTTTTCATCAGGGGTATGTACATTGGCTTCTGCATTTGCGAAAGCTGGACAATAATTTGGAGGAACTTCTGGTAATCCAGATCTATGGGTAGCCAAGTCCTCAATGGTAATCTTGTGTCCATTATATTGAGGCACCTTAACGTTAGATGGAAGATACTTGTCAACTGGATCATCTAGTTTTATCAGACCCTTTTGTACCGCGTCTGCTAAGAGAATTGTAGTAAATACCTTAGTGATAGATCCAATAGCAAAAATTGTATTTTCGTTTACATTAGAATTGTTTGCTTTAGAGAAATATAGTGTGATAGACCAGAATGAGCTGCAAGCCACGCATAGAGATCTGCTAAAACATAAGGTTCAAATGGGCCATTTCCAGTGGACCATTGAGACGAAGGGCAGAAACAGTGCCCCAGATTAGGATATGTTATCAACGTATGGTCAGGATGATTTACTTCGGTCAGTCTTTGTTGCAAGAGAAACGCTTGTTGAACTGGCACTTGAGAATCGTTTTCTCCATTAAGCAACAGGATACCTGTAGATTTAGAGACATTACCAATAATGCTCAAGTTAGGTATTAACATTTGATAAGATCTGACCAACACAGGACACATCGCAGTATTGTTGCATTTAGACAAATTTAATGCTGTCAGATTTTTATAAGATTTCATTAGCGCGGGTTTAAGTTGTTTGTTAATACTCACATAACCACTAGTACCAAATTCCTTGGTTAGAGCGGAAAGTATCACCTTTGTATCATTAGTAGCAGCAGCATGTATTGGGACAACGAATTTGAACGGCACAGGAACCTTTGCCATTTGTTGTATTAATACAAATCCAGTATGATTTTTATCCAATACTTGTATAGCGTACCGTAAAGGCAGGTCTAATCCTTGGTTGTATAATATAACATTTCCCATGTTCTGAGCTATTGTACCCATAAGGACAATGTTCTTCACACTTGTTGAATTATCAATTGCTACTCTTGGTGCAATAACACTGCCTTCACTATAACCAACTATGCTCACCCTTTTAGGATCTACTTCAGGTTGTTGAATAAGAACATTCAAGGCTTTCTCTGCATCATGTATTAGATCATTGACTGTAGCGTTTCCCCAAATATTTGTGTCAATGATAGGTTGGGGATTTATACCATTTGTACCTCTTTTATCAAATACAAGTGTTGCAAAGCCTCTTTCTGATAGATATGACCAATCTGCCTGTCTGCCACCTGCACCAGATCCCGGGAGTAGTAAGACTCCAGGAAATGGTCCCTTTCCAATAGCAGGATAAGTTAGTGTAGCATTAGTCTTTAATCCGTTACCAAGATCAATTGTTAGATTTCTATTCTTCACCATCTCTAGATAAGGTTGAGCGTACACATCGGTAACCTTATGATGATCTAAAGTAGAATCACTGAGACTTGAAACCAACATAGCAAACAAAAATACTACTGCAATGATTGTTATTGATACATACAAGACATCACAATTTTTCCTGAGGTAATCCAGATTCGGTAAAGCCACAGTCATGAATAACTGGGTCTTCGTAATATAGTTAATACTATAGTTGGCTGACTTTCTGGAAAGAACCCACTTTAAAGTGAGCCCAATGGGAGTAGATTCCCATAGGTAAAAGAGTTCATCATCTGTATGAGAGATAACTGGTTTGCTGATAAAAATGTTTCACTCTATAGAATCATGTAGTAGCTAGATCCTAGAATCAATTGATGCTTCATTCAATGGCTGGTCAATTGTTTGGGCTAGTAGTCGATAGAAATGTATCTAATATTTTACCAATTTCAGCCGGATATTGATCCATTACATTATGACCGGCTGCTGGGATTTGTACAAGCCATGCTCCTGGGATTTTTCCCGCAATGATTATAGAATTAGCAGGTCCCGGTATAGCAAGATCTTCGGTTCCAGTTAATACCAAAGTAGGTTGGGATAATTTTGTAAGCTGACTGCATACACCACTCCAGTTGGTTGACTTCCAGTTTTGTACTGCATTAGTCTGTTGCATATAAGTATTAGGAGTCATATCAGAAGGTATCAAATCTTTGGGGTTTGTTGGAATGGTTTTAAGGAAATCAGGATGCAGTTTGATCCATGTCGGTCCGACTCCCCAAGATATAGCTGTTTTCATTTCCTGTGGTTCTATTGGAGTGTTATTTACAATACTACTTGTGATCTTTTCAGCCAGTTTTAAATTTTCAGGGCTTTGAGGTATACTTTCTTTTCCACCACATGTTGAACCAATCAGTAGAAGTCTGTTGACATTCTCTGGATGAGTAACAGTAAGCTGCTGAGCTATAAATGAACCCATAGAAAAACCAAGAACGTTTGCTTTTTGAATCTTCAAAGCGTCTAACAAACCAACAGTGTCATTTGCAAATTGCTGAATTGAGGATTGTTTTGTACCAATTGTTGTATTTCCAACTCCACGATTATTAAATATTATTACAGTATGATTTGAAGCAAGTTCTTTTAAAATAGATGGTTCCCAGCTATCCATAGACCCACCAAGACCCTGAATAAGTATAATTGGGTCACCTTTGCCAAACATCTTGTACGCAACATCAATATCACCTACATGGACTTTTTTTAATGGGATATTTTGTATATCCAGTGAATTCGCATTTAATCCCTCTGTCTTTATTGTCGTTTGATTCGTTTGATTCTGTTGAGCCCGACCCTGTACTGGAGCTATGACAAACAATACTAATGTCATGGCTGCCAGTGAAACTGATAACAAAACAACAACAACAACTGCAAGAAAACTAGTCAATAACTCTAATTCTCAGACTTCTTTAAAAATAAATCGTTGACATAGATTAGATGGTGCTAAATAGACACACGACAAGATTAGAGGTAAGGAGTCCATCTTCCAAACCAAAAATCCTAGAACTTTTTGCAGCATCTAGCGTCTTTCCTTGTTTGAATCTTTGAGTCAATTAATGTGTTAGAGGGCAGAGTCCGAATTTGAAGTAATTACACATTAAACCTAAAAGGGAAGATGTTAGTTCTATATAATGCATATATTTGGTTAGCATTGAAGTAGATGATGGAAAAATAGAATCAACCACAAAACTCGAGGCTGATTTGACTATACCTTCTAACAATAATGGTAACTACTCAAAGGGTATAGTTTTATTTGCTCATGGGAGCGGAAGCAGTAGGCATAGTCCTCGAAATAAGTATGTAGCTGAAGTATTGCAAAAAGATGGACTTGCTACTTTGTTAGTTGATCTCTTAACAATAAAGGAAGAAGAAGCAGATACCAAAGCACAGGGAGTTATGTACAAAATCCCAGGGCTTGTTTTGAATAAGTTCAACATCAATCTGCTCGCAAGAAGGCTTGTATCAATCACGGATTGGATTTTGGAAAATCCTCGTACCAAGGACTTTTCGGTTGGATATTTTGGGGCAAGTACCGGAACAGCAGCAGCCATTGTAGCAGCTGCTCAAAGACATGCCAATAATAACAATATCGACGATGCATTCGCTATTGTATCTAGAAGTGGAAGACCTGACTTAGCTGGACTTGATTATCTTTCTAAAGTAAAAGCTCCCACACTTCTCATTGTGGGTGGAAATGATAGTAAAAAGGTGATCGACATCAATAATGAGGTACTGAAGCAATTAGGCTCTGAAAGGAAAAAACTAGTAACAATTCCAAATGCTACTCATTTATTTGAAGAACCTGGAACTTTAGAAGAAGTAGCCAGACTTGCAAGTGGCTGGTTCAGATGTTATTATCTAATAAAGAATGAGCATGATAATGGTAGTAGTTAAGTTAATCGGGAACTGAAACTACATGAAACATTGAAGAAAAAGAGGTTTGAATCCTGATAATGTAGAATAATTCGTAGACTTTACAGAATTGGGTGTTGTCAAGCTCCCGGAACTCCGAGATGAATACCTGCGACTTGAAGGTAAAACCAGAGGACTTCAATACAATTTTCAGGACATGCAATACAAAAATCAAGAAACAGAGAGATATTTACAATATCTTCAACAAAGAATAATGGAACAAACAAACTGACGCTGTGAATACTCTTCAGCAGACTTTTGATACTTCAGCAGAAAAGGTGTCTAATCTATACAAGGAAAAATATTGGTTAGAACGATCTGTTTCTGAATACAAAAACATGGATAAGAAATAATATCTTATAGAAGAAAGACCAATCAGGACCTGCAAAGATTTTCTTTAATTATCTTTTAACAGAGGAAGTTGTATTTGCTCCTAACGTCGATGTAGGAGTAGTAATATAGGGATGTGAAAGACCAGAATGGGCCGCAAGCCATGAATAAACATCTGCTAAAACATAAGGTTCAATTGGTCCTTGCGTAGTCAACCACTGAGATGAAGGATAGAAAAAATGTCCTAGATTGGGATATGTTATCAACGTATGATCAGGATGATTTACATCAGTCAATCTTTGTTGCAAAAGAAACGCTTGTTGAACTGGCGCTTGAGAATCATTTTCTCCATTAAGCAGCAGAATACCTGTTGATTTAGAGACATTACCAATGATACTCAAAGTAGGTATCAAGCTAAGATGGGATCTATACCATATAGGACATCCCCCTTTTTGGTTGCATTTAGACAAATTTAATGCTGTCAGATTTTCATAAGATTTCATTAGCGTGGGTTTAAGTTGTTTGTCAATACTTATAGAATCGTTGGTACCGAATTCTCTTGCTAGAAAATTAGTCATTGTTTTCTTATTATAAGGATGTAAGATCGAACTCGGTATTGGCAAGCCACCACTCGTTAGTAAGAGAACATCCTTGGCTATTTGTTCTATTGATATAAATCCAGTGTGGTTTTTATCCAATACTTGTGCAGCATACTCCAAGGGTATTTGCACGTTTTGATAGAAACCTAAGCGGCCAAGATTCTGTGCTACTGTAGCCATAAGAATAATGTTCTTTACTTTAGTAGGATTATCAATTGCAACTCTTGGAGCGTAAATTGTACCTTCACTATGACCAATTAAGTTTATTCTCTTAGGATCTACTTCAGGCTGTTGTACAAGAACATTCAATGCTTTCTCTGCATCATGTATTAAATCATTGGCTGTGACGTTCCCCCATACATTTAAATTCGAAAAATGATAACTAGATGGACCAACACCTCTCTTATCATATCGTAGTACTGCAAATCCTCTTTCTGATAGATGTTGGGCTATCTGCCACATTGGGCTAGCATTTGGTGCTGCAGTTCCATTCTTATCAAGACCACCAGAGCCAGCAATAAGAAGAACACCAGGAAAGGGTCCCTTTCCAACAGCAGGATAAGTTAGCTGAGCGTTAGTCTTTAATCCATTGCCTAAGTCTATTGCGAAGTTTCTATATTTTATTGTAGGAACGTACGGCTGAGCTAGTATTTGATCTTTTTGTAGATTAAAGAAACTAGTAGATAAACAAGATAATATAAGCATAGTAATCAAAAATAATCCTAAAGACAAAGTAGTACTTCCTGTTCTAACCAATTTATTATGCCGTATAACATACATCTTGTATTTTAGGTTTTAGAGGTCGCCACAGAAGGGTTATACATTAAAATCAATCGTAAAATGTAGATTAGCTATAGCAGAACTGCCACAGAATTCGTGTTTTACGTCTGTAACGCTGTTTATGCTTTTTGGTGCTGCCTGTTATCATTTGTTAAGTAGGTTTTCCTATGGGAAATGACAGGTTTTCATATCATATGGAGTTGTAATCTCATCAAATCCTTGTTCGAATGTCTATAACGTGGATGATAAAGTAATTCAGTCTCGAGCATTTGTTGCTGATGTAGATAATGCGACTAGAGGGAGACTTGAGACCCTATGTGCATTAACACGAATGAGGTTACTTACTCCAGTTAGACCAAAGAATCCAGCACATCAAAATGAAACCTAGCGTGTAGCCTACGGAGTACAGGATTTTTCTCAATTATAAATTAAGATCTATCTCATCGAGCTACCTTGTCGTGCTTCAACACCCATAAAATACGGATGCCAAAATACATCTATCCATTTCTGATATAGTTGTATATATGATGCATAGAGGTTAGTGACATTTTGACTACTTTTTGCAAATTGATCGCCAGATTCTTCATTCATTTTACGTGATTCCTCGCTAGATGTCTCCATCAATTTTTTCATGTTTTCTAGATAGCCCATATAGTATTCATTCATCATTTGGAAATTTCTTAGATATAGTTTATACATTTCATCCCATGATAATGATGGGTACATACCTTCGATGAAATTATTGCCGAATTACATAAACTTATGAATATGTAAATAAGGTACATTCTTTCATACTTTTTTGATAGACTTAGTTCATAATTGGGTTCGTAATACCATATTGCATACTAACTCAAATTATTCACTCTGGGACATGGGCTACAAGTCCTGTGAAAATACAAGGAACTACAGAGCACGACACTGAAAGCGGAAAGCCTATCAGATACTGATTTGTAGTAAAGCATGGAGTGAAGCGAATAGTATGAGTACTATTAGTAAGTTAGGTACGGGTATACAATCCCCAGCAGATAGTAAGGAATACTTTGTTTGTAAACTCTGTTTTAGATTGATAGAAACAGACGATATGGTACGCCATTTGAAAACATGCCGTATTCTGCCAGTATACGTTGAGACAGTGGTGTGAGTAAATGGGTGGCTAGCCTATTATCACTGTTAAGCATAACACAACTCCGAATCATAAGGTCATGTCTTATATTCAGCAGACCTCACTTTGAGCAGGAGTGTCCTCGAATAACAGAAGATTTACAGTCGGCACTTGAGACAACTTTTTGGCTGTTAGCTTGGCTTGTACCCATAGAATAATTGCAGAGAAGTTATTGATATGTATTCTCAGAGCCAGTGAAATAATAGAAAATATACATCATTATACCCTCGCTGGGTGATTGGCAGAATACATGGCCAGACTTTTGAGTACATTCTCCCTAAACTTAATCAATCAATCAATCAGTCAGTCAGTCAAATATTTTGTTCTAAGGTATACTTTGTACGTAGTCTTGGTAGATCTCGTTCTCATCCCTGAACAAAATTAAAGGGTTTACTTTTGTTCTATGATTCGTTTTCGGGTCTCATAAAGTGTCCTTTAATCATCCTCATCCTCATCATCCTCATCATCCTCATCTTCGTCGTCTTCTCCGACTCCTAACTCTTTTATGACAAATCCTTGTTCTCTTGCAGAATTAACCACATTGGTGATCTTTTGCAATACTTCCGTCATATCGGTTGATTTGCTCGTCATTTCAATTTCAATTTCCATATTTTTTCCGGAAGCTCGTGAGTATTAAATATAATCTATGGAAATAAAGTAGAGATACAGGATCTAAATGTTTATTTATCTTTGTGTAACAACTATGTCTAAAACGATCGTTTTCAAGTTCTGATTCCAAAATTTGGCGTCAGTCAGAGACGTCATGGTATCCATAGTGCGTTATTGGGTTTCCATATTATGAGTAGGTATATATCATTCTGATAATTGTAATAGCTATCTTTTTTATAGAGACTGAATGTGTGCTATGAATGCTACAGATACCCCTGTCGAATCGAATGTCACTAGTGATTTGAGTGCGAAGCTACGTGAAAATAATGCAGTTAGAGTTTTGTTACTACTATTGTCTAAGGATATATGATTTGTTATTTTGAAAGCATGCGCATATCTTGATACCTTTCATGTAATCTGTTGTCTTTCGGAATGATTCTTTAATTGAGATTCTTTTAGCTCCTTTTGCCAGTTATAAATTAACTTAACTTCAACTGATCTCATCCCATAGTTGATAGTAGGTTGTCGATTGTTTATGACTACGAACAACTACTGGTCATTGTGGATCCGTCCCACCTTATAGATGGAAACTGTATTATTAGTAGAATTGATTCTATTATGTCACTACATTCGAGTATTTGGATGGCGAACAAAGAGTCAGGTTAACTGAAGCAGGACGAAACCGCTGCGGTCAATATGGTCTTTAGCATATCACCAATTAATTATACGTAGTTGACAGTCTTAATCAAGAATTAATTGAACCTAAAAAAGTGATACTATGAGTATAAAAAATCAGCTGCAAAAATTGCAAACTCTTTTATTCATTAAGGTCCTGCTTGAAAGTAGTAATAGATGACAACTACAGCGGCAGGAAATACCACAAATACACTGAAAAGAATTACATAGCAATCAGAGAATTGCTTATCATGTAAATGGTTCTTGCCATCTGATCCTATTAATGCAGATATACTAACTAATGATAGATGCGTTCATCCTGACCTCAAGAAATTCAACCTTATTATTTCTGGCAGGGATTGGTGTAACCTATTTGCAGAGATTTCTCAAGAACAAATAAATCAAATGCAAGAAAATGCGATGCAAAGCGAGCAATAGCAAGTTAAAAGAGATAACAATCAGTATTCCCAGTCCTTTTCAAAAAGAATGTAATTGTCTAGAATTTCTTATATACACAACTAGAAGAATACTAATAACCGGCAAAGTTAGGTTCCCATTACGTCTACTTCCATCTATACTAATATTTCAATGGGGAATCCGACGATTAACCAAACACTCATAATTCATTCCTCCAATTAGCATGATTCATTATGTAATTCCTCGACCCTTTGTATGCTTAAGACATAGTCTTTGTGCAGCAGCTTCTCCAGCCATCTCTCTTTTTAACTGAACAACATATTCTTCTAATATTTTTATTACCTGTTCTCTCTGAGCATTTTCTGTCAAGCTCCATCTATTTATGCCAACTCGCTTATGAGCCAGTTTGTATTTGAGTCCATCCATTGATGTTATGTAAGTATTTGCATCTAGTTTTCTGACATGCTGATGAGCAAGAATATACCAATAATACTCTGTCCCAACTGGAGCGCCTGAGTCCTCTGGAGCATTCCATGCTCTTCTCTTATTAGTTGCATAAGTGAATTCCCATTTGTCTGGTGCTACTTTTTTCTCCTTCCACTCACCATTCTCGTAATACCAATGGTGTACTCCTCCTACCCTCATACCAGTATATGTTCTTCCTTCAAACTCTTTGTAATCATTGTAGGCAGTAGAAATGTTGTTTCTTGTTTTACTTATTTTATGCTCTTTCCCCTTAATAGATTCAAGGTCCATACTATTCCCCTCCATTTTCATAATCGTATCTATTTCATAACAAGCAAAAAATCGCATTCGCGACAAACGTAACCCATACTATCAAAGTTAGACGACAATGTCATGACATCGTAGCAGCGTGGACAATCAATTTCTTGTTCTATATCTTTCGCCGCCTTAGTATCATTTCTATTTTCCTCCCCCTCCTCTATACTAGGATCTGGCTCAGGAAATAGCAGTTTTGTATTCATTATAATTAAAGTTATTATGAAGATACTTATAGTAGCTAATACGACACGGGGAGGGAGGGGCAGCTTTATAGAACGGTAATGTACCGTACATAGTTTTGGGCAGAGTTTGAAATATGTTCTCTTTTTGGTAATATCTCATATTTTAATTTGCTAGGTGCTCTACTCCAATTTCAGCTTAGCAAAAAAACCACCCTATCTTTCAAAAGAGAATTTAAAATTTTATTATGAATCTTGATAATTGCAGCTGCAACGAATTAGATATGGCAGTGGATCACACTGCTATTCGGTAGTATCAACGAGAAGACGATAGGTTTTACTCAGTGAAAAAGGCAGTTGGCATATTTGTTTTATGGGCTACAAACATCCGGTTGATCGTTTAGAGCAGCCCAAATTTTGCCTATGATAAATACTAAATACTTAGGATTGTAATATCGGAATTAATTCACGCAAGGGATCGCAGATTCTCTTTCCTCCTCAATAAACAAAGGGATTCAAACTCGCTCATCAAATTTGCGTACAAAATTAATATCGAATTCTTCTTTCCTGATTGGTCATCTACTATTTTACAGTCGACAAAAATGTTTCTATTACATTACCAAGTTTCTCAGGATATTGAGTAACTATTGCATGGGCAGCATCTTTTATCTGTACAAGCCAGGCTCCTGGAACTTTACTTGCAATGATTAAAGAATTTGTGTGTGGAACAATGAAATTATCATCTACTCCTGTTATTGCCAATGTAGGTTTGGCTATCTTTGCAAGGTCATCACAAGCACCATTCCAATTAGTTGCCATCCAAGCAAATGCCGTGTCCGACTGTTTGTTCATTGTTTCAGGTGAAGTATTAGGAGCCAGTTGGTGGACTGTAAGGTTTGCTGGCATGTCAAGAGATTCAGGATGGAGTTTTATCCATCCAGGACCTACAGTGGCATTTACATTAGATTTCAAAAGCTCCTGAGGGATAGGTAAATTGTGTTTAGATATGTTTACAAATTCAGATTGTAATCTCACAAATTCTGATGGTTTAGGTACACTAACTTTTCCGCCGCAAGTTCCTGCTATAAGTATAACACTATTGACTCTATCAGGATGCATAATAGCAAATTGCTGAGCTATAAATGAGCCCAAAGAATATCCAAGAACGTTTGCCTTTTGAATTTTGAGAGCATCCATTAAACCAGCAGTATCATTTGCAAGTAATTTTATGGAATACGGTTTCGTACCAGCAGTTGTATTTCCGATTCCACGACTATCAAACACAATTACTGTGTGATTTGAAGAAAGAATATTTAGAAGAGCTGGATCCCACGCATCCATGCCATCACCAGCACCATTATGAAGTATTATGGGGTCACCCTTGCCAAACATCTTGTACGCAATGTCAATATCACCTACATGGATTTTTTTTAAGGGGATACTTTGTATATTTAGTGAATTCGTAGTATTAGAATTCGTTTGGTTTGAATCTAGTTGACCATATACTGAGTTAGTCATGTCAAAATGACCATTGTTACTAATTGAGCAGATCTGGATAACAAGAGCAGATATGACGGCAACAACAACTAGAGAATCTTTCTTAATAGGTCTATGACTTGACACAAACCCTATACATATTGTGAAGTATTTAAGCGATTCTGACCTTAGACAAAAGGAGTTGTCTATTAGTATACCATCTGTATGAGAGATAACTGGTTTGCTGATAAAAAATGTTTCACTCTATAGAATCATGTCGTAGCTAGATCCTAGAATCAATTAATGCTTCATTCAATGGATTCAATTGTTTGGGCTAGTAGTCGATAGAAATGTATTTAATATTTTACCAATTTCAGCCGGATATTGATCCATTACATTATGACCGGCAGCTGGGATTTGTACAAGCCATGCTCCTGGGATTTTTCCGGCAATGAGTATAGAATTGGCAGGTCCTGGTATTTTGGGGATTTTCAGTAGAATTAATAATTACTAAGATGATCATTGTCAAAAATTCAAATGTCTTAAAGGTGAATGCTTAATAGTAGAGCAACACTTAACAGCAAGTTTCTAAATACCATTGTTCAATGTCAAATGAATTCGAGAATTCAGATGTAATAATTATTGGAGGTGGGCTTGCGGGTCTTACCACAGCTGCTCTGCTTGCCCGTTCTGGAAAGACAGTAACATTATTTGAACATTCATCTAGAGAAATTGGAGGTCGTGCAAGGACTGCAGTAATAGACGGATTTTACTTTAATCAAGGGCCGCACGCCATATATCTCACTGACGCAACTGACACAATTTTAAAGGAGTTAGGCATCACTTATACTGGAGGCATTCCTGCAGGAAAAGGGTATTTAATAAGCGGCGGCAAGAAACGGGAAATTGCGGGTGATTATAGTAGTTGGTTCTCTGGTAAGAATGATGATGGAAACAAGTTCTTTATTTCACCTACCAACATGGATTTTTCACAATTAGATGGGGTTACAGAACAGGAATGGCTGAACAAAAATATTCACGACAAAAACGATGCTGAAATAATCAAGACGATTATTAGACTGAATACTTATGCAAATGATCCAGACATTCAGAGCATAGGAACGGTACTTCACCAGATCTATGTGGCTAGTCAAGCAGGAGGAGTTATGTATTTAGATGGAGGCTGGCAGACACTCGTCGATGGACTACTAACAGTAGCCAAAAACGCAAATGCAAGAATTGTCATGGGAAAAAAGGCAATCAGGGTGAAAAGAACTACTGATGATTCTTCTGGATGGCAAGTCTTGTTGGATGACAAAACTGAAGTGTCCGCAAAAACAGTTGTAATAGCAGCAGGTCCAAATGATGCATACAGTCTTTTCGATGATAACGAGAGACCAGATGTATTGTCGAAGGCTGCAAAAGAAGCAAAACCCATACGTTTGGTATGTTTGGATGTTGCTCTTAGCAGTCTTCCAGACAAAGACACTTTGTTTGCTTTGGGGGTAGATCGTCCACTATATTTTTCGGTTCATTCTGCATATGCAAAGCTTGCTCCCAAGGATGGGGCATTAATCCACGTAGCAAAATATCTTGGTACTTCAATTCAACCAATGCCAAGAGAGGATCAACCAGAATTAGAAGAGTTCATTGATTTACTGCAACCAGGATGGAGACAGGTACTTGTTAAGAAGAGACCATTGCCCAACATGGTAGTATCCAATGCTCTTGTTACTGCTGCAGAAGGTGGACTAGGTGGAAGACCAGATACAAAAATTGCAGACAAATTGTACATAGTAGGAGACTGGGTAGGAAAGGAAGGAATAGTGTCTAATGCGTCTGTTGCAAGCGCAAAGCGCGCATCGCAGCAAATCTTGAATGGGTGATCTATTTTTGTCTTCATTAGGATAATCATCACCAAAATAGTAATGCTTACTGTGTGATGGCAAATGTTTCATATAATCACTATTTTCTTATTCAATACGTATAACACCATGTTTTTTATCAGGAAATACTTTTTCGTAATGTTCATACTTATATACGAGATATTGTCACTGTCGCCGTAAGAATGAAAAATATAAAGTTTCTTGGTTTACTGTGTCTGAGTATAGTTCTACTTTTGGGCTTTGCGTTGCCTACATATTCTGGCTCCGCTACCGCTGCCCCAGAGAATAAAACATTAATGCAACCTCAAGGAAAACAAGGTATGGTAACAAACGCTACGAATATCGTTCTAGTCCATGGTTTATGGGCTGATGGATCTTCATGGAGTAAAGTGATTCCAATTCTGCAGAAAGCAGGACACAAAGTTATTGCTGTGCAACTTGCTGCGCACTCTCTTGCAGACGATGTAGCTACTGTAAAGCGTGCAATTGACCTAGTTGGTGGACCAGTTACTCTTGTTGGACACTCATATGGTGGATTCGTAATCACAAATGCTGCTTATAATAACAAGAACGTAACAGGACTTGTATATGTTGCTGCATTTGCTCCTGATGAAGGCGAATCTACTGGGAATTTCGTCGATGTTGCAAAACTACCTCCAGGATTATTGGTTCCAGATAGCGGAGGATTTGTGTACTTGAACCCAAAGATGTTCCACGGAGCGTTTGTTCAGGATGATGCAAATGCGACTGAAGCTGAAACCATGGCCGCTGTACAAAAGCCAGCTCATCAATCACTTTTAACTGAAAAATCTGGTCCTCCAGCTTGGAAGCAACTTCCAACATGGTACCAGGTGTCTGAGGGCGACCACATTATCCCTCCTGACGCAGAACGTATGTTTGCAAAACGAATGAATGCTACTACTATATCCCTTAACTCTAGCCACGCGTCACTTGTAACACACCCAGCTGAGGTCGCCGAATTAATCCTAAATGCAACAAAAGGAGGAGTGACAAAGTAGTATGACTTCAAGTAGAATCATCACCAAGGACGGGACTGAAATCTACTATAAGGACTGGGGTAAAGGCCCCGTTGTAACCTTTTCGCATGGCTGGCCCCTTAGCGCAGACGCTTGGGACGGCCAAATGCTATTCCTTGTACAAAAAGGCTTTCGCGTAGTCGCTCACGACCGTCGCGGTCATGGCCGGTCAAGTCAGGCCTCTTCGGGGAACGACATGGATGGCTATGCCGACGATCTTGCTGCCGTGATCGAAGCGCTTGATCTCAACGATGCAACGCTTGTGGGACATTCCACTGGCGGAGGTGAGGTTGCCCGCTATATCGGTCGCCATGGAACGAAACGAGTTGCCAAGGCTGTTCTGATCGCCGCTGTGCCGCCCATCATGGTAAAGTCCGCCACCAATCCGGAGGGTCTACCGATAGAAGTGTTTGATGACATGCGTTCGAGTCTGACCAAGGATCCCTCACAATTCTACAAGGATCTAGCCATCTCGTTCTATGGTGCCAATAGGGAAGGGGCCAAGGTCTCCAAGGGAATTCTGGATCAGTTTTGGCTTTGGAGCATGCAGGCCGGCCTCAAGAATGCATATGAAAGTATAAAGGCGTTCTCCGAGACCGATTTCACAGAAGACCTCAAGAAGTTCGATATCCCAACATTGATTATGCATGGTGAAGACGACCAGATTGTTCCCGTCAAGGACGCAGCTAAGAAATCGGCTAGGCTCATCAAAGGCGCGAAGGAAATCTACTATCCTGGAGCACCGCACGGTCTCACAGCTACGCTTAAGGATCAGGTCAATGCTGACCTGCTGGCCTTTTTAAAGTCCTAGACGTCTAGTTCACTCGTATGAGGGAGACTTTAGCCTCACCACAACTCTTTTTATTGGTATCTGGGAGCGTAATGCAAGTCTAAGTGCTGTCCATTAGATATCATATCAGGATAAAAATAGAATGGCAAGGATCGATTAACACGTGTTAACTCTATATCGTGAGAGTGTTTCTCGAGATGGTCAATCATATTTATCCTAGCAGGATGCAATTCATTTGCTAGGCTTTATTCAGTATAAATTATTGACTCAGTTACTAGGTTTAGTAGTAGGATTACTACTAAAGAAATTGTCGAGTGCCTTTATTACAAAGTCTGGTCTCTCCTCCGGAATAAAGTGTCCTGAATTTGGTACTATAATACCCTGGACATTTTGAGCTAATATCTTCATCCCATATATGACACTAGGCATAGTAATATTACCTCCTAATACAGGAATATATCCTCCTCCCATAGCTAGTACTGGCATTGGCAGTATTGTCTTTGAATAATTCATATTCTGAATTGCATCCAGTGGAAAAGCTCGGTAATACTCAAATCCTGCACGCAATCCACCTGGTGCAGCATAATGGCTAACATATTCGTTGATATCTGCTTGTGTTATAGCAGCTGGATTATATGTAAGACCATGGAAAAACCATGATAAATACATCATCTCTTTTCCTTGTACCAGGGCTTCTGGTACGTCTGGAACTTGATGGAATATGCCCCACCATATTGGCGGTCTTCCTGGCGGTGCGAAACCAGGGATTGTTAATTCCATTACTGCTAACTTCTTTACTTCTGAAGGATGTGCAGCAGCATATGAATATGCTATCTGTGTTCCGATATCATGACCCACCAGAAATATTGTTTTATATCCTAACTTGGTAACTAGTTGATATATCTTCAGCTACAGTTTTACCATCATAACCAGTAGTTGGTTTTGAAGAGTCGCCAAGACCTCGAAGGTCAGGTGCAATAACTGTATAGTTCTTTGCTAATGCTGGCATTACTGTATGCCATGCATACCACGTCTCTGGCCATCCATGTAACAAAACAACTGGAGGTCCATGTCCTCCAATAACATAGTGTAATTTAATATCATTAACTGAAGCCGTATTATGAGAAAATGTCATGTTACCTAGCTGAAAAGAATTGCCATTGGTTTGTAGTTGTTGTTGTTGTTGTTGTGCCATTGCAACATGATTTTGGTTTAATAAAATCAATGTAGAACTAAATACGCTGGTTATAATTATGCCAAGTATAAACAATTTTTTTGCCATCAAGAGATATGATATATGGAATTCGAAATTATCTTTCCCATTCATTACATAGTCCACTTGTCGGCTTGTTATAATAATGCTGGGTACATTGCCATGCACTGTACCCAAACCAGCATTATAAGTGCCCTTAAAGTCATGCTACAATAACGAATAGAAGTTCATTCGAATTCGAATTATTAGCTTTGAAATTAATTAATTAGTTAATTGTGAACTTGGTCAGTGCATTGCCATTATCGGTTATAGTTAAGCCAAGCAGAAAATCGAATCATAAATTCTGCTGACTAAATCCCATTATGAGACTCGAGCGAGTAAATTTGATTCCAACGAACTTAAGCAAACAATCATAGATCAAATCATTTTGCTATCTTATGTCTCTAATCGTGGTCTAAAATGTCGTCAATGATAATTCAAAGCAACTGTTTAGATGATTGACCATATTTCGGATTCAACCATTCTATAAAACCGGCATAATTCAGAGAACGAACATCATTCAAGTAATTTGGAAGTATTTTGATAAAACTAAACCCAACATCCAATTCGAATGAGAAAACGAGATCTTTTATTTCACCTTCCATCACTTTCTCAACATATTCATTTACAGACATCTTGTCTGCGTGTTCTGTGTAATTGAATAGTCTTCCTCCTCCTACCATCCGTCTTAGATTTAATTCCGTAACTAATTCCTTCCATGTATCAATAATCATTCCCCCAATACCTTCGTGTCTATGTTTTGGATGCGTGGATACGTCAGCTAAATACAGGGTGTCGCCACTTGAAATATGAGTTGTAAATAAACCATCTGCAGTAATGTCTTTCCATGTATGTTCTACATACTCAGGATTAAGCGATGCTATAAAAGTACTTGCAGAGCCGACTATAGTACCATCTGGTTCAACAGCAACAAATTGTCCTTTTGGAAAAATGCGAAGATGACTTTCAAGCTCTTCTGAACGCCATATATTGCCATAAGGAGCAAGATAGGGATACGATATCTTCTGCAAATCAACAATATTAGAAACGTCCTCTGACTTTGTATTTCTGATAATCACTCCCAAATCACGGGGATGTTTTGAATGTACCGGTTCTGTCATACCTGTGTGTATTCTCATATCTATATGTATTCATAGTAATTATCTTGAAAGATATAAGTATTGTACTATTATTGGTAATGCCAAAGAGTTTGAAACAACTCTTTTTACTATATTGCAATTATCTAAAGGGGATCATTCTGAATCTTAGCTCTATCATGACCACAATTTTGGGTAACATCATATATGATACTTTAAGGTACATCAGGCTCTGTAGAAATCATCTCATACAGTCAAAGCTTTGTAAGAGTATAATACCAATAATCTATTGAAAGAATCAAAGTACGTTAGACTTGCTGATACTATGTTCCGTGTATTAAAGCGTGCACGGATTCCTCTATTTTCTAATAGGAAAAGTAATCACATATTTACAATATGGCAACATATTGTACCGATTACAATCCGACAGTACGAAGGTAAGAGTTATAGAATGTTTATGGATTGGTTGTTCGAGGCATGTTATCTTAGGTCGTTTCTACGATTATCACGTATTCCTCATATTACAACATTGCAAAAGTTTACAGATAGAATCAATAATTCATTACTTGAGAAGATAATTTCGTCCTTCATTGTAATAAGCGGTACCAAACATATTTTTGTAGGAATAGATTCAACAGGATTTAAGATAACTCATTCTTCACAGTATTATGCTGAACGAACAGAAGCAAGAAGAAAATATGCGAAATTGTCTATTGGAGCAGACGTATTACAACAAATCATATGTAACATAAGGATAAGACGAGCTCCTACAAGACATGATAATGTAGATTTCATGCCAATCATAACAAGAACTTCAAATATTCTTCCATTATCTGTAGTTACAGCTGATAAAGGATATGATAGTGAAGATAATCATCAGTTAGTAAGAGATGGCTTGCATGCATTAAGAGACCCAGCTCGCTTTGAACATGTACCGATATGGAGAACATATGGCAAATACAGAAAGCAGATGAAACGTGGCTATTCCAAATTACTGTACAATCAACGAAACAAAGATGAAACAATAGTGTCAGTCATGAAGAGACTATTTGGAGAGCATCTAATGTCTAAATTGACCAGGACACGAAACAGGGAATTATCATTCAGATGTATAACCTACAACATGCACAGACTGACTAATCTGATAATATTGATGATGGTTTCTACATAGCCTGTACATCAAAGATAGTTAGACAGAAGAGTTATCAGATTATCAAAGAAGGTTTAAAACTGAGTTATTTGAGAACTCTCCGAATCTGAATCTCTAACATTTGTATTCAGATCCTTGATCTCCAAACATTAAACCATGAATATACAATTGTACTTCATTAACGAAGCATGAATCGGCACAATGTGAAGAATGGTTCTAATCTGTCTTCATTAATAATAGTTTTTGAGGAGTATCATCAAGTATATCCAAGTTGGTTTGCAATCTATAAACACATTACCTCGAATTATATCTATGAATGAACTAGAATTTCTCATTTACATTTATTTGTTTTAATCCAATCAAATGACTCCATATCACCGATTTTGCTTGCTTTGACTTTCCAGAAATCATATCCTCCCTGCGCTCTGTCGCCCATATTATCAAGTGTCGTATTGCCTGTCACTCCAACATAAGATTTGGCAGCGCGTATAAAGGCATCCTTAAAATCACTAATGCCTTGAAAGTCAGTTATATTATTCATATTATTATGTCTGGTCATATTCTCAGCTATGGCTGCAACCCTCAAAATGTCATACGCTTCAGCAGAATATGGTGATGGTTCTGTATGTATTTCTTTTCGAATTTTATCCAGAAGATAATTATACGAATTTCCATTGTCATGGTTGGCGTTCTTGTTGTTATTGTCGTAGTTGTTGTTGTGGTTGTTGTTGTTATAGTTATTCTTGCCAAAACTAGAAATAGGATTACAGAAGGAAGTGTTTGCTGCAAAGGATGCAGACTCATAATGTCTTACAAGTGCCTCATTAAGGGCAGATTTGTCACTTCCGTACCATTTCACTTTGGAAAGCATTGGATGACTATAAGCTTGGATAAAGATAGGGGTTACTTCGTCATAGGATACCACATATACTCCTACTTTATCGATACCATATTGTGATATTGCACTCTTCAGTCTTGATTCTAACTCTTTTAGAGAATTCTCCCATATGATGAAATTAATTCTATGCAAACTTGCCGCAAGAATTCCGGTGCGCGGGGCATAGCCTAGCTTCTCAGCATCCCTATCAAAAACTCCTCCCATTGCCTGGAAATTCGCACGCACAGCTCGCATCAATTCACTGCCGTAAACGTCATTTCTCCAGAAGGGAACGACTACTCTTATTCCCTGGTCCCACATGATTTTTGAAATCGCTTTAGCCTGATTCAAGTCATCAGGGACAAACCTAAAGACGTTATCATCTGCGATTGCAAGTGTGGGTGCAGTGCTAGAGGGACTAATCAATAGGATACCATTCTTGTCAGCAAAATCATTAGTAGCTTTCAGCTCGGCACTTGTAGCTGGCCCTATAACTATCCTAATTCCATCATTTGCTAACAGTCTTAGTTTCTCAAGGCTCACTGTTGGATCAGATTCAGTATCCTCCACTACCAACTCATACCGTAGACTGGAATTGCTTTTTGGAAAATTTGAATTTACATCTCTTAGTGCAATCCTCAATGCAGCCTCTGTTGATTTACCGGATGACGAAAACACTCCAGATATTGGGAGAAGAGCGCCAAATCTAACTGTGTCCCCTGAACTTGAAGCCTCTCCTAACTCCTTTATATTGATATCTTGCCTGTCAACAAATAAAGGAACCTGGATCAACGACCAGATTGATGAGGATGAAAGACCTGTACCAATTATCAAAATAACTGTAAAAACACAAAGTCCAGTTATTGCAACGAAAAGCAGATTACCTGACCAAGTCTTTGCAGATCTGTTTGCTTTATTAGATTCTGAGCTTGTGATTCGTGTTGAACTATCAAAACTATTCGAAAAATTGGTATCAGTATTGTTATTTGTAGCCGTACGTTGTGGTACGAAATTTATAATTGACCATAAAAGACCTGCAGCAATGATTACGCGACTAGCCGCAAAGATCATTGAAGATGGCCACAATTCAGTGGTTAAGGACGTAACAACAAAAAGCTGAAACCAACTGTCTCCTATCACTACCAGAAGAATGCCAGCTGATTTGAAGATCCATGGAGTGAACCATTGCGGTTTCTTGCGATAGTTTACCACGATTAGAAATGATGGCACCATGATGATTGCGTCTATTACAGGGTAGATAATTATAATAGAAAGAATAGCCGAACCTCTTGAAGATGAAACTTCTATCAGGCTCTCGGTATAAAATATTGTAAAAAAGAGAAAAATAGTACTAGCAATGACAGCAGCTATTAATTGTATTTTACTGAAGTGAAATACCTTGTAAAACCTATGATACGTTGAATACACATAAAATGACAAAAAAGCATATGCGGTTATAGACAGTGCATCAGCCACTGAAGGGACTGGGGGGACGACTTGCAGAATGATCTCATAAACTGCCCAAAGAATTGTCGCGCATAATGACAATACTAGAGCTACTGCTAGGGCAAAGTCAGCTTTTTCAATAAATCCATTATGACGCTTCTGTTGATACAAGATTATAACAGAAAGCGAAGCGGGTACTGCTGAGGTAATGCCAAGAATCCATTGAGCATTAATCCCTCTGGTCTCCACTTTTGCAAAAAAAATGAGAGAGCAAGCGACTGTTGTTGCCAGAATAACACCAAAAAACAATATCCTCTTAGTAAATCCTATGTCCGATAGTAAAGTAACCATTCAATCAAGCACCAGACTCAGGGTTGTATAGTAATGGTAAGCGTCGCTTAACAATTTTTCGACGATCGATTATTGGTGTGCGGACATAATAGGGATCAACAAGAAGTATATCCATCAAACATTCGTTAATAGTATCGAATGTGGAGTAACTTTGCAATCTAAACCATCAGTCAGGTTAGATTCTGCCGGCTTCCTTTAGACGAGAAATCATTCTTGCTTCGCCTTGCTGAAATCGTATTTTATCATCATCACCTTCCAATGTCAATGCTGGAACTACAGTAGGCTTTCCATATTTATCAAGAGCAACCATGGTAACAAATGCAGTTCCCGTGCGGATTCTCATACCATCGTCCAGATCTTCAGCTTCTACAGTAACCTCAACTTCCATTGAAGATTTTCTTACATAATTTAGTCTTGCAGAAAGAATTAGTGCATTACCAATGAATACTGGCCTTAAGAAAGTCATTCTATCCATACTTGCTGTGACGATATTGGCACGACCAGCATGTCTTTTGGCACATAAACCCGCAATAAGATCTACATGTTTTAATATAACACCTCCAAATACATTGCCCTTTGGATTAGCATCTGAAGGCAGCATCATAATTGTCATCTCAGCTCTGGAGTCGTTTGGATGTTTGTCTGTTTTCGAATGTTGTCGCTCTGCCATTGAGAAATTATCATTATAGTACAATGCAGCTTTTAATTAAATATTGTATTCAAGATTTATCATAACATCGAATGCCATGAAGACTGAGCTACCACGAGTCATACCAATGAGATTTGTATGAAATAAAATATCTGTTGAACATATTTATTGTAACCAAGCATTCCATCACTATTGGGTCAAATTAGTATTTTAAATTTAAGTAGTAATAGCTGACAATAGCCTATCAGTAAACAGAATTACCTAATCAAGCTGAATGGTATTTGTGACGATCCATCACAATAGATTGTGGGAGTGGAGTTAGGAGTAGAGTTATTTCCTAAAAGCAGTAAAGTAGTGTACAGTACTAACTGCACTAATTATAGTCTGCTACATTCTAAATGTGGCATTGCAATTAATGCTTTGCCACATCAAGTAATGGTAGACTAAAGGAAAAACTGGCTCCAGTTCCGCTAGCATTATTCTCTGCCCATATTTTGCCTCCATGTGCTTCAATAATATTTCTGGATATAAATAATCCCAAGCCAGTACCTCCAAATTCAGACTTTGTGACAAATTTCGTAAACAGTTTTGGCAACATATTTGGATCTATACCTTGACCTGTATCCTTTACAGTGACAACAGCCTGCCCATGATCGTTAGTCTCAACTGATAAAGATATTATCCCTTCCTTTGTAAATTTTAGGGCATTACCAACCAAGTTATCGATTACTTGTGTTATCCTCAATTTATCTGCCTCTACAAGGATTGATGGAAGGTTATCTTGATTTAGTACATGTTTGTGCACTAGTTGTTCTTGTTGCTGTTGTTGTCGTCGTTGACCAGCTCCGCCTCCCCCACCTTGTGTTGTCTCCTCCTCTTTATTAATCTCATACACTATCTTTACATTCTCATTCGAACTTCTAATATGATTTCTGTAGTCATCAACAGTATTAATTATTATTCTTTGTAGATTGAGTTGCTCTTTGTTGAGTGTTAACAAGCCGCTTTCAATTCGAGTAATATCTAATATGACTTGGGATAGTCTCTGAAGTCGTTTTGCGTTTCTGATTATCACATCCAAGATAGTCTCCTGTTGAGAATGCTGAGACTGTCCTTCTATGTTTTTTGAACGCAGAATCTCAGATAACCCAATTATTGGTTGAATTGGAGTACGTAATTCATGCGCAGCTATATTGATAAACTCTTGCTGTGCCTTCTCACGCATCTTTAGCTGCTCATTTGATACTGACAATTGTTTATTTGCAATCTCAAGCTCCCTGTTTGCTTCTTCTAGTTCCTCTCCTCTCCTCTTTACCTCCTCACTTAAACTACTCCATTTGATAAGGAAAATAATTAATACTACAATAGCAACAGTAGCTCCTACAAGTAATGAAAATGTCTCTATTCTTTGTGAAAAAAGAACCTTGTCAACCTGCGAATAAATTGTTGCAGTGGGTGTAATTACAAAAACAAAGTACGAGGGTGTACCATACAAGAATATAGGATAACCAGTATTCAATCTCTCACCACTTCCAAAGTCATAGACAGCGTATCCCGGCTTACCGGAGAAAACTTGGCTATACAAATTATTTTGTATCTGGTTATGATGAAAGAATTCTTGAACATCTTTTGCAAAATAATTCTTTCCTAACAGGTTTGTTCTTGGAGTAACAATATAGTTCTCACTTTTGTCGTAAGCTACCAGGAATCGCGACTCAATATTATAAATATTTTCATAATTAGAGAGGAATTGTACAATAGGAATCGTTGCTCCTACCAGTCCTAAATATTTCCCTGTCTGTCCATTTATAATTGGATAGGTTATATCAATTCTAGTTTTGCCATCTAATCCTCGGTAACCATTAGAAAAAACGGGCTTTAGAGTCTTTTCTACTTGTACTACATGGTTTCTTTGTAGAATATCTGTTCCAACAAGTGTTCTTGCACCTTTCGTAGAAGTGTCTATCGTCATTATATTGTTTTCATTTATAATAAAAAAATGATCTACTATATCATCTAGGTTTACGAAGTTGGTATGAACAAGTGTTTTTGTTTTATCACTATTTAAATCTCCTTGCTGGAGATTTATTGAATTTGATAATCCCTCAAGTCTAGCTTCTACTAAACCTAGGTCTGACGCAACATGTTTAGAAAGAACCTTTGTTGCCATAACTTGACGATCCCTTTGTTGAGCAAATAGATTATTTTTCAAATCTGTTTCAGTGATATCCTGAAAATAAAAAAATAGCCCATAAAATGCGGATATCATAAGTACTATACCAATAATGACAATTACTTTAGCTCTCAAGTAGATACTACTCCTAGCTCTAAAACTTCTATATTTTTCAGACATTGAGTTCCATCACCGTAATTTCAGAATTAAATAACTGGAGCTATGTATCTAGGGGTAGTCCTATACACGATATTAGCTTTAGTAAAGTCTGCATGATCTATTTCCGGGGTCGTACGAGTTGTGAGTCGCTTGTAACAAAATGACATGACCTAAAGCATCACTTCCTAATTTCTAATTTTTAACTTCAATCCTGTCGTTGCCTTCTTTTTTGTATGCATGAGTTTTATGCCCGATTCGTACGCTAGGCGAATATTTTCAGCATTAAAGAGTACTCCATATAATATTACATTGTGCGCATGAGTTACATCATACGTTTTATCACAGTTACTACATATCCATGAAATTTGCTCACCACAAACCTCGCACAACGAAATCGAGGTTAGATAAGTTCCACATTCCCTACACGATCCTTTATTGTACATTAATATTATAATTCCTCCCCCATCCATCTTACAATACGGTGACAAAATGACACGACCTAAAGCATCACTTCCCAATTCTTAACTTCAATCCTGTCGTTGCCTTCTTTTTCATATGCGTAGACTTTATTGTCTTCTTCATCTACTGTTTTCTTATGTGAGTTATCACAGTATGGTTGACTAAAGCTCAAACCACACATACAAATCCATATGCTTTTTGTCCCAAGTTTAATCTCTAATGGACCTTTGAATTCCTTTTTAACCAATCTTGCCAATATGCGATGTTGACATTGCGTATTACTAATATTCAGGACGTCCACCAACAATATATAGTGTAGTACATTGTAGTACACAAGGTAGCTTTTGATCTTTCATGTGCACGTCCAGACTAAATAACATCAGATTGATAACAGCGCCATGAAGAGTTCGTCATCCAATCTTCAAACAATAGTACTGCTTTCAGTACTATCAGGCATCCTACTGTTTGGTCTGGTATCGAATTTGTATAATGGATATCATACACAAACAGTAATTGCTAAACATGGAAAAAATGGGTATAAATATGGAGAGAACAAAGATTCAACAAACTCAGTCTCATCACAAACTCAACAGCAATCAATCCCAGGTGCAATTCAATTATCAGCCAAAGAATTATCTTCGGGCTACAGATGGATAAATACTACCAACGGAGTAATCAATCCAACTATGAATTTCATGGTGGGCAATAGTAAGACCATACAACTCAATAATCCAACCGATGCTAAGCATCAATTAGTAGTAGACGATTCAAATGGAAACCAACTTGCAACAAGCGGGGATATACAATCTGGAAGTTCTAGTCATTTGGCCTTTAAACCAGGTATGACTGGTACATTTGAATATCATTGCATATACCACCCTACAACAATGAAAGGAATAATACATGTACAGTGATTGAGAACAAGTATTAGTTTTTTGTCATCTCCTCATGCTACGAGGAGACAACTTTTTTCAATATTTCTTAATAACATCAGTAACTACTGATGACCACAAAGACAAGGTGTGGACATTATTCACAGAATATGTACTGAAACTGTGGAGGCTCAGTTACTCTATAGAACATATAGACAATTGTATTAGAAGTCTTTTCTTTCAGAGGAGTAATAGAACCTGAATACGCTCGTGTATTTATTATTGTTGTCTTTTAACACAAATAAGAAACGATAAAAAATAACTAGTCGCATGAATCCATGTGGTTTTTCGAAATTGGTCAAGTGGTCATATATCGTAACTTGCAAAAAATGTGGTTATATTTCCACTGAAAAAGTACCTGAATTAAAGGCAAAAGAGATTATACGTTCACACTTGGATAGCTCTCAGAATTGTACTAGAGGACATGTAAAACTTATGAAAGTAAGAGCGTAATTATCGATTGAAGTTTTGTTATAATTTATAAAATTTAGTATAATTGCCAGCGAAGCATTGCAAGATTGAAGCATGATAATTTTGTAATAACTTTCCATTTTGTGTATCTGTAAATTATTACTAGGCAACATTCAGTGAAATATTCTTATCTCTATCTGCAAATCAATAAAGATTTGGCATCAGGCTGCGACATAAGGGTCAGCAGCACACCATCTAATAGTAACACACGACTAAATTTACGCATTTGTGCTCAAAGAGAAACTTTAAAGCTTGCGGCCGTACGCCTATTGTCAAGAACCTACTTTTATGACCGATTTCGTAACAATCCTACTAGACTCGAATCAATCAATAAACTAGATCATTATTACTCAACAAACCACTGTTTTTCCAATGATCTAATATTATTTTGTCATTTAGATAATGTCTCTGCTAAATTAGTTGAGCCCCTTATCATAAGGGAGGCGACCTTGCACAGTCCAAAAATCTTAAAGCCCTTCTCTGTACAGATTAATTTAATGAGCGTGAAACTTGGAACCTATGAAACCGTCGTAAGCAAGCTTGATATCCGACAATATAGTGACCGTGATGTTTCAAATGAGATTCGACAAAAGATTTTAGAAGCTGCCAGACAGGTTGGTACTGGCCTTAATTCACAGCACTTGAGATTTTTATTAATAGAGAGTAAAGACATGCTTCAGTTGTTAGCTAAAGACAGTACTAGCGGAGGCTGGGTATCTGGAGCAAACTTTGCGATCATGATTCTTACAAACTCTGACTATGGTTTTAAGATGCTTGATGCCGGAAGAGCCCTACAAAATATGCAACTAGTTGCGTGGAGCGAAGGTGTAGGATCGGGCTTGTTTACTGGAGTTAGAGAGAAAAATATACGAACAGATTTTAATATTCCCGAGGAACTAGATATTGCTGTTATCATAGGTTTCGGATATCCGTCTAGAAAATTGACTGGGATGAAAAAGAATCGTTTGTCTATGAATAATATCCTGTATCATCAAAGATACGGTAACCCTTAGACTTTTGAATGGTTCTCTCTTGTCGTATTTTCCATATGTGTAGAAAAATTAACATAGTGCAGCCTTAATTGTGTTTATCGTACAGTTCCTAAAGACGAGAATATTAACTATTGTGTTGATAACATAGTTGTCCACTATTGACAGTTGAAAAAGTTTTGCTATTTTCATTCTAAAAACTCAATTCGCTTAGCAATGAATTAATGAATTGTTGAATTGTTGAATAAAGATATTGCTGATAGATGTCTTATGCTAACATATAGATATCATTTAGTTAAAAATAGGGAAAGTTTGAGGCTAAATATTGACAATGACAATGATAATATTTTACCAATATGATAATGCGAAATAGAATGTATTTTATTCTTGAGGTAGTATCATAATTGCTCGATAGGATACAAATGATAATTTCATATTCAGAAGATTCGTCAGAATGAGCATCTTACTAGGGAGCATTTTGCTCATGTTTATAGCGTCACGCGAGGATCATTTACATATTGCTTGATAGGCATATAACGCTAGCTTAATCTCTTTTCTTCAAATAGTATACCTATGTATATCTACTTTCAATCACATAGCAAAATGCATTAAATTATTAAATTAATTACAATCGAGAGACAAGAACATGGGACGAACATAATCTTGATCAGCTAATGAATATATCCCATACAAATACTCTCAAATGACAGATAGATGCACAATAACATAAATTAAAATGCAAACCATCTCGAAGAAAATTTAGTCATAGTCATCCTTTCTTATCTATGGAAGTAACTGTTCTAGCCTTGTTTTATGATCTGATCAAAAAAGAAGAAATGAAATTCTTTCTTTCACTCTTATGTGTTTTGTTTTTTGTTCTTAAACATGCACATCAACAAACGGACAGTTGACTACCACTCCAGCAATATTAGTACCTATATTTCCAGCCTGAGATGCAGATGTAATCTGAGCTAGCGAAGTCAGAAATTCGGCGTGTGACGGATCCTTCCATGTCGTTGCTTGTATTCTCCATAATGGACTGTATGCAATATCACCAACATTTGCAGCTGCTATGCTTACTTGATAACCCATGGGTCCAGTTCCTTTGATTCCATTTGTAAATACGTAAAGATCAGATGATCCTCCATATAATAACGCTGCAGCAGTCTTATTTACAAATGTGACTCCCAAAGCATCAGATACTTTCTTGCCAGATGCGTCAGTTGCTATGTAATAGATTGTTGAACCGTTAGGAGCAAACCCTCTATGACCTACAAACGTCACCTGCATTCTCTTAAGATTGATGTTTAGAACTTGTCCTCCTCCGTATGCCGACATATCAGTTAGAGTTTTGTCAGTTCTTTCTTTTAATGAACCACCATGCCACTGTACAAAAGGACAATTAACTACCTTGTTTGACGGAGTTACAGTTAATTCTCCCTTCTTCTGTGCAGATAGTATATCATCTTCTGATTTTATCTCCCTTGCACTAACCCCTTGTTTCCACTCTACATTGTTAATTCTCCATAGGGGACTATATCCTGGATCACCTGGCTGAGAATCTGCCACATTAGCTTGAAAACCTAATGGGCCAGGACCTTTAATGCCATTTGCAAACACGTAGATGTTTCCTAGGGATGGTTGTGGTACATTTCTCAACGCTGGTGCATACGATACTCTTGAATGAGTAACGTTAGTCAAGTGATTAGCTAGTCCTTTATCTGAAGCTTCTGTTGATATATAGAATACTTCGACACCGTTAACATATCCTCTTGTCAAAGGCAATGTTACAGGTACATTTGCCTTCGTTAGATTTTGGACTAGCATTTGAGGTGATGCACGTGTCTGATCATTAATATGACTGTTGGTTGATAATGCTGCAAGCACATCTATGCTACTCTTATTTGGTAACGTGGATGATGAAACAAGAGCGATCGTTGACAAAAAAATAGCGATGATGCCCAATGTTTTCCACTTGTTTGTTTGGACAGTTTTATGGTTTTTGTTGTAGTTACCTTTTGTCATTGCGATTACTAAAGGTTAGTTATTAAAATAATTTTATCTAGTTGTTATCCATATCTCTTCCAATTTGGATCCAGATCTTAGATATCAACAATTAAAAGATTGATAATATTATTATTGTTCTTATTCAAGTGACTCAAGTCTGCAAAATCTGATAATATAATATTATAATTTAGCAGTAATTCGAAAACAGTAGTCTATTCTTCCATATTTTTCTCTACGAAGTTGGTGCAATAATAAAGACGTATGCACAGAAGATACTACGGATAAATCAAATTTTTGTCTAGATATTTTATCTATCAGATGATGCGGCAATAGGATTTATTCTCTACGCTATAACTGCAATACTTTTGGGCGTAGTTGTAAGTATGAATGTATATGTGTTAAGACATACAAGAGGTTTAAAGATAAATACTAAATCATTTTTTTCAGGCTTGACTCTAAGTGTACTCTCATGCACATGTGCAAGTTGTTCTTCGTTGGGTTTTCATCTTGTCTCTACCTTGGAGGATTAAGAGTAACTGCATCAACCTTTCTACCTAATTATCAGACATGTTTACGAATTGTTTCTATAATCCCTTTTGGTATGGGCCCTGTATTCTATAAGCAATAAGTTGAAGAGTTCCAAATTACGGCATAGGGTTAATAATGAGAACAGGGACAAGTAAACTTGTTTGACCTTTGAAAAGTATGAGGAAAGAGTATGAGCAATAGTGGGCCATAGTTACGTATAAATGTCGAATTTAATTATATCTGTTAATTTGGCTAACAAAAACTGCTTTAGATAACTTCTCATTTATCAATATATTACGATTATAAAAACAACAGTTTTCTATCCTTTTATAACTACATGACACCCAATTTCTGAAGCATTTGATACACAAAGTAACAAGAATAACAAAAATTGTAACATGTATTAATTATTGGTATGCTATAATTAATTATGGTAGAGAGATGGCTTCAGTTTACCAACCTGCCATTATTGGAGCAAGCTCGGGCTAGGGTAACTAGGACTTTGACGGATGGAGTACAGTACAGCTCAATATGTCAACTGAAGAAGCAACAAAAATACTGAAAAGACATGTTAATACTAAAATAAATTTGGTAACTATGTTTGTAGATATTAATGATTCAACCCAAATGAGTCTTTCATTATCTCAGAACGAATTCGCTTTAGTATTACAAACTTTTGCTCAAGAGATAGGCATTGCTGTTTTAGGTTATGGTGGTCATGTGTTCAAGTATGAAGGTGATGCCCTTATCATATTATTTTTAGCGGATTTTGACGAGATAAAAGCATGTAAGAATGCATTGAATTGTTCAACTGCAATATTGAGAATCCTAAAAGAAGTTATCAATCCTATATTTAGAACAAATGGCTTACCAAAGATTACAGTAAGAATAGGTATGGCTTATGGCAATATTTTAGTAATTCTTTACGGTAAGAGTTTGGAAAATGCACATGTGGACATAATTGGTTCTAGCATAAGCTTAGCAGCGAAGATAACATCTATTGCAAAGGCTAATCAGATATTAATAGGAGAGTATATTTACAGTATTCTCCTATCTTCTACTAAGAATAAAGATTTAGTTAATAAAAGCAAATTTACAGAAGTGATTCTTGATGTAGCAAAATGGAAGTATCTATCTCATTTTGATTCTCGCAGTATGTACCATGTATACGAGTACTTACCAACCGACTTGCTCATAAAGTGAAGCCAAAGCATGAAAATCGTAATGCATGTTAGGAATTCTTACCACACCTATTCAAAATAATGATATATTATTTACTAGTATCACAAGTTAATAGGCAATTTAATATATTCATAGAGCAGACAATTAGGAATATACAGTATTAATTAAATTATTCCCTTTTTATAAAGTATATAAGTTGCTGCTACAGCAGCTGGTATACCGATAATAACTGCGTATACGATAGAAACTAATGTCATAAGATTTACTTGGAAGAGACTAGATTGTTGATTGGATTTCTCGTATTGTAAAGCAAGCTGACTAGCTGAAGATGAAGAAATGCCGGGATTGTTAAATATCGTAGTGTTAAAAGCAGCAAAGGCTGTTTTTATTCCACCTATATTCTCAATTCTAATACTTACTGGACCAGAATTTGCAAATACGTAATTTTGTACGTTCATTCCAATCTGTTCACTAGTAGGTGTTAGTTTCAGTTGCTTCCCATTTTGTATCAAGACAAAATCAAATGACAAAAGATTAGGTTTGTTGTTTGCGCGATCAAAAAAGGTTACAAAAAAGGTTGATTCCTTGCCTGTTAATAATATTTTAGGATTCCAGCTTAAACCTACCTCTAATTTTCCATCTGAAGTAAAAGCATATACAGGAAGTTTGTCTATACGCTTGCCAGTATCGCTAACTGGGTAGTTAGGTATATTCTGTGCCTGTGCTTTTACATTAATTATTCCTTCCATCCAGGGATGTATAGTACAGAAATAATTGTATACCCCTGGTTTAGTAAATGTGTGCGTCCAAGATTGTCCTGGCTTAAACAGACCGCTATTAAAATCGCCTGTTGGATTACCTTTCTTGTTAACGTTAACTAAGCTTTCCATTCCACCTCCGATGCCGCTTGTAACAGTATGAGATTCAGTATCCTGGTTTATCCAAGATATTGTGTCATTAGACACTATTGTCATCGTTCTTGGCAAGTACCATTGTCTAGGACCCAACTTTGTTATATCAACTTCTGGATTTGCTGATCCTTTGGGAATGGTTATGGTGTGATGCTTGCCTATCTTTGCATAGGCATAGTTGTTGTTGTTGTTGAAGTGCATATTATGGAGTAAAGAAACAGATTGAACTAAAGACAGCAGTAAGAAACCGAGTGCAATACTTGTAATAAATGATAGCTTTATAAAAGATAATTTGGTGGCAAACACTGTCGATTTACCCATCATAATTTACTTGTAAAATCTGCTTACACTGAGTGACTCTGAACTTGTGAATCTGTATCCACTTTTATTTTATCTTTAGTTTTAATTTTAGAATGTTCTTTATTCCAATGATCTTCAAAATCAAGTTTGGCATTTTCAATTCCTGAATCTGATTGTATTAGAAAATAATACATAAACTGAAAGCCAAGTTCTTTACATGTTTTGCATTTATGTACATAACTCGAAGAAAATCCATATGCCTCACCTACTACACACGCTGATGAAATTGTAAGTTCACGGTACCATCGCGATCGTATAGGTGCAAAGGAAGAAATATTCTCTCTTGCTTGATTTAGACGTTCAGACCACATAGGAGATATTTCAGAAAATATTAATTTGTTAGAAGATTTAGGAGGTACCATATTTTCATACAATGATGCCTTTGTATATATTATTATTACCAATATATAGGAATTATAATATTAAAGCATATATGATTGCAAGTGATTGCATCTGCAATTACATTATTTATATGTATCTTACGGTTGGACTCGTCTAATAGTGTTAGGCTCGGGAATTGTATTTGAATTAGATATTTGGTAGTTGTTGTCTGCCTCATATATCGCTCACAAGTAAAGAGTTTTCATTAGGTCTATTACCTACCATATTACCACCTATTATAGCAGCCTTTCACCCATCATCATCTCATAATGGAACTAAAATCTAAGATCGATGTGAGAATAAGAAATATCGCGTTACTGATAATAAGTCTCTATCATACAGTCAAGCGGCAGAAATTTTATCTAATGCTCTTTAGGAGAATAACGTGTGTAAATGTAACAGAAGATGATGCTCGCAATGCAGTGAAGAAAACAGGAATGGACAAATGGCTAATAGATGCATTAAGGCATCAATGGAGTTCTATAATATGAATAAATCTGGTGACGCGTTACAGTCGATGCCTATAGTTGAACAGATTGTAGATCGGAAGCTGTAGCGTTTGAACAATTTGTAAGAGATTATACTAGCTCATTTAATTGATTGCATAGTAAAGATGTCGTTAAGAATTTGACATTGAGTGGAATTTTTTGACTTTTACTTACTCAAATTACATGGAATAGCATGAATGTCAATCAATCTTAATTTATGGACTTTAATATATGGAAATAGGTATCGATTTCCGTGGTATACATTTTTTTATAAAATATAATATATACAAGCTTATTCTACCAATAGAACAATAAACCGATGCAGGCAAGCATATACATGGAACAAGCAATTCAACTATAGGATTTCGAAGCCTAACTAGTAATGATCTAAACATCTATCAATAATCCAAGAAAATTCAAATTTACTGTCAGATGCTATATATACAGTAAACCTTCAATTTTTTTAAGAAAGTGTAGTAGGTTGGTTCATGATTGCTTGGAGTCTTGATGAGTTAGTTCCTGCAATCCTTTCTCAGTTATATTCCATATCCTAAACTCTTCATGACTTGGTCTAGGTAGTGCTGATTCTTTAACTAGATGCAACCACTCTAATTCATTCAAGTGACTCCTTACCTCTATATCTGCAAGTCTACTCTGAGAAATTATCTCAGTCTCAAGTACGTCCTTTTTAACGTCTTTTTGCGACAAGTCTGCGACGACATCAAGAATTCTTTTTAGCTCAGACTTTATCATTAATCCTCTGATGGACTTATCTGCAATTTAAATACAGATATTTAAACTGAAGGTCAGTTTAAATATCTATACGCGATTACTGAGAACTCTGAAAAAGTGACGGTAGTATAAACTAAATTTTACTATTGGTGGGAAATTCAATCAGGAACATCTGAAGGATTGACTTGTCGAGGTGAATCTAATCTTTCGTACCATTAAAGTGGTCACAAGACTCAATTTTCTCAAAAATTCCTCAGAATTAACAGCTGAAATCGGGATTAACTTGTAAAATGATATAGAATAATGCGCGGCATAAAGACTAGTATATAGATATGACTTTAGGATAATGATCCAATTAAGGTAATACGCAGGAGTACTATTCTACGCTTTGAATGTTCTTATTAAGACTAATTACTCCTGTTTGTTTTAACAAATCCGACCTATCCACTAAACCCAATGCTCCACAATTAGGGTTGTATGAAAATAAATCGAAACATTATTTTATTCTATTATAAGGCAACTTCGATAACAGATCTGATCTGACTACCTACTGGATAATTGTATAATGGTCGAGATTACGTGTAGACAAATACAACTGTGCCACGCCTACTATCCCTTAATATTGTTATTATTGTTACTATTGTTGCTTTTGTTGCTGATTAGTAGTCACAGGGACTATTGTTTGTCTATGAATTGCTGAAATGCGGGATCGAACCACTTCTCTACCTCTATATTATTTGTCCAAATTTGTGATATAGTACCATTTTTAAATGCGCTTTTCATCCAACGGATCCATCCAGTCCATTCATTGTCACTTACTACACCTCTCACGCATATGATAAGCGTGTGCGAAGGTATATAATATACGATAACTATACACTACTTCCGAGGACAGATCTCGTTCAACGTTGTTTACAACTTTTATTAGTTCTGGCCTTTCAATTACTATTTGTGTTAGTCCATTCATTCTGTCATACATGTCATTGAGAATCTTTGTTTCAATATCCACTGATAAGGACTGCATTTGCTTTCTCGACAAACAGAGAATTACAAATAATGTAGCGATTATTCCAAGTGCCTCAGCCATACTGAAATATTCAGCTATACCAACTTCAGCCATATTTTTTCCGTATAATATAAATAAAGAGGTATTCATATCCCTATCGGAAAGAAGTTGATTTGTGCTAAATGCATATTCTTTCCCCATTGGTCTTGCGAGCCCTTGCCACGATTTTGTAGAAAAACTCACAGTAGACTTTATGTATTACACTCTAGCGATCAGATCTTAGATATCTGGACTCTCCATCGCTTTCGGTCCTGATAACTCGCATTAAAATAATCTCATGCCATTGTATTTGATTTACTGCTCAGAGATATCCTTCCTTACTGTCCTTGATTTGGAACTTACATATTAAATCCCCTTTCGCTGCTCTATGCGTCGTTTCAATCTTTGCATCAAGAAGTTTTTCAAACAATTCAGATTCGATAGAGCATGCCTCCCAATGCTTTTCAGCTATGTGAATAATTGGACAGTTGTATTCCAAAATGACATGATGTCCCCTGCCTCTTGATTCTTTTTTGGACTCGGCCATGTATCCTTCCTCATCTCTAATTCTAGCAAGTTCTTTAACTCGCTTATTAAAGTCTAAATCTTTTAGCCGATCGTTGTATAAATCAAAAAGATCCCTCTGGCGTTCGCGAAGAACCTTTTCGACACCCTCTTTACCCATATTTCTTTCAATAAAGTCAAACGCATGAGTTGCAATAGCACCATAGGATTTTGGAAAAATAGTTTTGCTTTGACTCGTTAGTTTGTAAATCATTCTTGGTCTACCAACATGTTCTCGAATTTCAATTGCTTCTACCAATCCCCTTTCTTGTAAATGTGCGAGATGCTTATGTACACCCATCCTTGTCATCTTCATTGTCTTGGCCAATTCTTGAAGCCCTGCCTCCTGCATAACCTTAAGATAATACAGAAGTCTCTTCTTTGGCTCACTAAACCCTTCAGCAATACTTTCTAATTTTTTGGTTGCAATAGGCAATTAATTATACATACCATTAAATTAACTCATTCATAAACCATTTGATTTACAAATTGAATTAGTCCTGCTCAGTTCAAGGGCATCCATGTATTCAATACATAGAGATCATCAAAAGTCTTAATAGGAGTAATTGTTTACTGTAAAGGATCGAGTGGATATTCGTATAATTTGTAAACCTGCTAATTTATAAATAAATACTAATAATTGAAGTCTATGAGCACGGTTTTGGAAAGTATTAAGAAAGAAGTGCTGAGTTGGCCAGAAGTTTTGGCTGATCCTCATAGGTTTGGAGGTATCGAATTCCGTGTAAATAAGAAAGAAATGGGGCATATTCATGGCGACAGATTGGCAGATCTGCCTTTTCCAATGGAGACTAGAAACAGGTTGGTCAATTCTGGCATGGTATCTCCTCATCACATTCTACCACAATCAGGATGGGTAAGCTTTTGGATTAATGGAGAAGAAGATGTACCTTTAGTCATCGAGTTATTTAGAATGAGATATGAGTATCTTAAACCAAAACAATTGCCCTAGATATCTTATCAGTTGCATGCTAAAAGTCTACTTGAGGAATCAATGGTCTTGGTCTAGGTCTTTCAATCAATTCTTTATAACTAGGACCAGTAACTGCAAGAACATGAATGATTAGTAGTTAGTCACTAAGGCCTTTTTTCCAGACTTCAACTCGAAAATAAAGAAGATGACAATCACTAGAACCCCAAAAAAACATTATCCCCTAACATAAAATATCATCCTTGTCAGTAAATCATTCAAAACGAGAGTATAGAAGTATTATCCTAAGAAGTAACAAATAGGTTCTAGGAATTAACGAATTTCCCCTGTTAATCTTGGAGAGACAGATAGACCAGCAAACGATATCTTATCCTAACTGCAATTACTAACGATAAGGTAAGGATACGATCAATGGCTTGAGCTTTGCTATTGCATCTTGTATTGGAAGATGTGTTGAGTAAATCATTAATGTGGTTGGTCCACTTATATCCTTCTGAACAGTTTTACTCAG